>JBKPGZ010000091.1:0-8163 GCA_046729675.1 Gemmatimonadota bacterium
CCGCCCGGCCCGGGTGGGGGGGGCTTCCTACGACATGTCGGGGGGGGGGGGCCACACCCCCCCCCCCCCCCCCCCGCCCCTCTCCCCCGCTCGCACTGGCCACCGGGGCATGCGGCAAATCGCACTCTCCGGCCGCGGATCACCCCTGGCCCCTGGCTCGCGCTCGTACCGCCGTTCTTCCAAATACTTGCTGCGCTTGGGGTTCCGACTCACCCCGACGGGCACCGGCCTTGCTCCTCTCCCGCTGCGTCTTCCCCACGATCCCGCGCGCAGGAGCATTTACGCCCTACCTCAGAGTCGCCCTCACGGTCGTCGCGCTCCTGCTCGCTGCGGGAGCAGGGGCGGCGGCTGCGCAGAGTGCGGCTGATCTTCGGCGCCAAGCCGAGCAGCTCCGCCGTGAGCAGCGGTTGCCCGAAGCGCTGGTCGCCTACCGCGCGGTGATCGCCAAAGACCCCGGCGGCTTCGAGGACCGCTTCTGGGTCGCCAAGCTGGAGAGCTGGACCGGTCATCTCCCTGCCGCGGACAGCGGCTTCGTCCTCCTGCTCGCTGAGCGCCCGGACGACTACGACAGCCGCATCGCCCTCGCCGACGTTCGTCTCTGGCGCGGCGACACCGCGGCCACTCGCGAGATGCTCGCCGGCCTCCAGCGCGACTACCCCGCCGACCCCGAAGTGCGTCAGCGCGTCGAGGCGCTCGGCCGCCACGTGCGCCCGACCCACTGGGAGACCGCCATCGAGTACTTCGGCGAGCGGCTCCCCGGCGGCGCCGCCGCGAACGGCGGCACGTTCACGCTGGCGACTCGACCCAACGATCGCCTCCACTGGCGCGCCGTCGCCGGATTCCAGGAGAAGTTCGAGCGCACCGAGCCTCGCGCGGGCGGAGAGATCGGCGTCCGGTTCTCCCCGCGCTTCGAGCTTGCCGGCTCGGCCGCCGTCGCCCCCGGCGCCGAGGTGCTACCGCGGGGCAGCTACGGCATCGGCGCGAGCGGTCTGGTCGCCCGCGGCGTCGTGCTCTACGCCGACTACACCTTCCTCCACTACTTCGACGCCGACGTGCACCAGGCCGGCCCCGCGGTCGAGCTCTATTCCGGCCGCTGGCTCTTCACCGCGCGCGGCCGCTGGATTGCGACCAGCTTCGCCGGCTCCGCCGAAGCGGTGCACGACGGCGCGGGCTCGCTCTCACTCGGCCGTTTCTACGGCGAGAGCAACCTGGTCCGCGTCTTCGCGGGTACCGGAAGCGAGTCGTTCACCGGACCCTCGCGCGAGCGGATCGGCAGCTTCGACGCCCGCACGATCGGACTCTCCTGGCGCCACTTCCTCACCCCTGAGCTCGGGCTGGAGGCGCTCTACGCCCACCAGGACCGCTCGGGCGACGCCGCGAGCGATGCCTGGAGCCTGCGGGTGCTGCACCGATGGTAGCCCGCCCGGAAATCGCCGTGCTCCTGGACCTGACGGGTCTGGCCGCGCTCCTCCTGGCGACGCTGCTTGCTCTCAACTGGTGGCATCGCCGCCGGGACGAGCGGCTCGCGCGGCTGAGCCTCGACGATCTCACCCACGCCGAGAGTCGCCAGGAGCTCGTCGCCTGCCTCGAGGCGCTGCCCGGGCTCGACGCCGCCGAAGCCGACTGGGTCCGCGACATGCTCTCGCTTTCGGCCGCCGCCCGGCGCGAGCTCGCCCGACTGGAGTCCTTCTATGCATCCCGGCGTGCCGAGGCCTGCCGGTTCGCCGGCAGACTGGGTGACGCCGGCGCGGTCCCCCGCCTCGTCCAGCTCCTCTGCGATCGCGATCCCGCCGTGCGCAGGGAGGCGATCCGGGCGCTGGGCCAGCTCCGCGCGGTGCACACTGTGCCCGACATCGCCGATGCGATCGAGGGGTTGAAGGAGTGGAATAACCTCGTCCTGCTCATGGCGCTGGTCCGCATGGGCCCGGCATGCGCGCCGGCGATCGGCGCTCTGCTCGCCGAGCCCGGTGCGCGCTCGCCTGCCATGCTCAAGGGCCTGCTCCAGGTCACCAGTCGCGTCGGCGTTACGACGGATCCCGCGGTGATCCGGTCCCTTGCCACGCACGACGACATGGAGATCCGGGTCGAGGCCGTGCGTGTCCTCGGTGCCATCGCGCCCGATCCCCACTCCGGCGACGTCTGCCTCGCAGCGATGGACGACGCCGAGTGGCCGGTGCGCGCGATCGCGGCTTCGTCGCTGGGCCGGCTGCGGGACGAGCGCGCCGTCGCGCGGCTGCGCGAGGTCATGGGCGACCCCGCCTACTGGGTGCGCCACCACGTAGCAGAGGCCATGGCGTCCCTCGGTGAGCCCGGGGCCGAGGCGCTGCGGGACGCGCTGCGCGACGCCAATCCGTTCGTGCGCGACATGGCGACTCAGGCGCTCTTCATGCGCGCGCCGGCGGAAGGCGAGGCGGCATGAGCGAGCTCGCGGTCTTCGCCCTGCTGGTTACCGGCTACTTCGCCGCCGTCAACACGATCTATCTGGTCCAGCTCATAGTCGGCTGGCGCGCGGTGCGCCGGCGGCTGCGGTCAATCTCCCTTGAGGACTTCCACGACATCCGTGAGTCCGGCCTCGCGCCCCCAGTCTCCATCGTCGTGCCGGCCTACAACGAGGGCGTGACGATCATCGAGTCGGTGCGATCGCTGCTCGCGCTGCGCTATCCTCGACTCGAACTGGTCGTGGTGAACGACGGCTCGACGGACGATACGCTGGACCGGCTGATCGCCGAGTTCGGGCTGCGCCGCACGCCCCGGGTCTACTGGCAGCGGATCAAGAGCAAGCCGGTGCGCGGGATCTACTGGAGCCCGGCGTATCCCGGCCTCTGGGTGTTGGACAAGGTGAACGGCCGCAAGGCCGACGCGGTGAACGCCGGCATCAACCTGGCGTCTGCGCCCTACGTCTGCGTGGTGGACGGCGACAGCGTGCTCGAGGGCGACGCGATGAGCGCGATCATGCACGCGGTGCTGCCGCACTCGGCGGAGACCGTCGCGGCCGGCGGCACCGTCCGGATCGCGAACGGCTGCGAGATCGGCGGCACCGCCGGCATCACCAAGGTGGGGGTGCCGCGCACCTGGCTGGGCGCGGCGCAGGTGATGGAGTACCTGCGGGCGTTCCTGTTCGGACGGGCCGCCTGGAGCGAGCTCGGCTCGCTGATGATCGTGTCCGGTGCGTTCGGCGTGTTCCGGAAGGACGTGGTGGTGGAGATCGGTGGGTTCCGGCACGACACCGTGGGAGAGGACATGGATCTCGTGGTCCGGATGCATCGGCACATGCGTGCCGCCGGGCGGCCCTACCGGGTCGCCTTCGTGCCGGATCCCGTGTGCTGGACCGAGTGCCCCGAGACGCTCCAGGTGCTCCGCCGCCAGCGCGAGCGGTGGCAGCGCGGGCTGGGGGAAACGCTCCATCACAGCGACGAAATGCTCGCCAATCCTCGCTACGGGCGGATCGGCCTCGGGGCCATGCCGTATCTGATGGGCGTGGAGTATCTCGGGCCGCTACTGGAGGTGGCGGGCTTTGCGATCCTGCCGGTGGGCTGGGCGCTGGGCCTGCTGCACCAACCGCTGTTCCTGCTCTTCCTTGCGGCCGGACTGGTCTACGGGCTCTGTCTCTCGTTCGTGACGTTGCTGCTGGAGGAGCTCTCGTTCCGGCGGTACCGAGAGCCGAGGCACCTGCTGCGGCTCGCGGGGGCGGCCGTGGTGGAGAGCGTCGGGCTGCGCCAGTTGCACAGCTGGTGGCGGCTGGTCGCGCTGCTCACCTGGCGGGGGCGGCCGCAGGTGTGGCACAGCGCGCCCCGGCAGGGGTTCTCTGCCGGGCAGGGGTAGATCGGCCGAGGTGTGACCAGGGCATGGCGCCGGTAGCCGCGCCATGCCCTGGACCTCACGCCGGTTGGATCAGTGCGCGCCGACCGGCGCCTCCTTGGTCACCAGCAGCTCGCCCTCGAGAATCTCCGGGCTGCCCAGCTGATCCTTCATCGGGTCCTTCTTGACGAATTCCGCCGCACGGCGGGTGGATTCGCTCGCCCCGGTCTTGTCCTCGAAGATGCTGATACTGAGGAGCTCCCTGTTGCCGACGTTCACCGTGTAGTACGAATGAAATCCCCGGATCTCCTGGACGACGGGGAGGAACCCGTCCTCGATCCGGCGCTTGAGATCGTCGATAGCCTTCTGGTCTACGGTCCCCTTCGGGGTGTAGCGCCGAATGGTCGCGTACATCGCTGCCTCCGGTCATACGGTCATTCGCTCTGGTGATCGCACCGCAGCCGACGCCGTTTCCCCCCTTCTCGCGCGGCTACGCCGGCCGGCCTCGCCGGCCGGGCCAGGGACCACAAAGCAGAAACCGGCAGAGCAGGACATTGCCCAGCCGGTTTCGCCATTCGCTCAACCCGGCGTGTAAGCGACCAACTGGACTTGGCGCCGGGTTTCGATGACAGTATTGGCTACGGGACTCGGGGCGTCAAGTCCCGGATGGCCCGTTCGCTCCCCCTCGCAGCTCGATCTTCCCCAGCCGCCTGGTCCCGCTGAGCGCCAGCCAGATCCGGCCCCGGGTGCTGTCGGTCTCCATGTGACGCACGATCGCGCCCGGGGTGGGAATGGGCACGACTTCCATCTTCTCGGTCCCGGGATCGAACGCCACCATCGATCCGGTGCCTGACTCGCAATACCAGATCCGCCCATCGGTGCCGATGGCGATGCCGTAGGGGCCGGCGTCCCCGCCCGGTGAGCGCCACTCGCGCACGCGGCCGGTTTTCGGATCGAGCGCGCCGAGATAGCCCCGGCCGTAGTCGGTGTACCAGACCGTCCCGTCGCCACCCACCTGGAGCCGTCGCGGACGGGCGCCATCCGGAAGCACGAACTCGCGCAGCTTGCCGGTCGCGGGATCGACCCGGCCCAGCTTGTTGGTGCCGAGATGGGCGATCCAGATCGAGCCGTCCTGGGCCGGCACGATGCCGTAGGGTACCGAGCCCGGGGTCGGCGCCTGGTAGACCTTCACCGCCCTGGTCTTCGGATCCAGGCTGCCGTAGGTGTTGTTGTTGGCGTCGGTGAACCACACCTTGCCCTGATGAAAGATCGGGGTGTGCGGATGGCCCGCGTTGGCGGGCAGCGGGTACTCCTCGATCGCGCCGGTCCGGGGGTTCACCCGGCCGATGAGGCCGGCCCCCTGGCCGGTGTACCAGATGCTGCCGTCGGGACCGACCACGAGGCCGTGCGGCCCGGAGTTCGGGGTCGGCGTGGGATAGTCCACGATCTTGCCGGTCTCCGGGTCGAGCTTGCCGATGTAGCTGTTGCGCTGGTCGGTGTACCAGACCGACCCGTCCTTCGCCACGGCAGGATCGTGGGGGAAGTTGTCGGGGCGGGGGATGACGTACTCCACGATGGTGGGTGCGGTCGGGGCGATCCCGAGCGCTGCCGCGGCGCCGCACGCAAGCAGGACTGCACGCATCTTGAATCTCCGTCCTTTGTCCGGATGCCGATGACGCAGAGGTGTCGTACCCGACGGGGGCGAGGTTGCCGAGGTTTCTCGCTGGCCTGCTGTGGGTGCGGGCGAGCGGAGGAGGTGGCGCGCCGCCACCGGGCGCCCGGAATCTGGCTCGATAGCGGCCCCTGCTGTAGCCCTTGAGCTATTTTTGGATTGTGGCAACGACAACGACACCTACCCTGGCTGCCCGCCTCGACGCGCGCACCATGGAAGGCACCCTGGTCCAGGCGCTCCCCGATGGCGCCGTCCGTTGTGTGGCCTGCGGCCATCGCTGTCTGATCCGCGATGGCCGGCGGGGGATCTGCGGGGTCCGCTTCAATCAGGGTGGCACACTGCGCGTCCCCCGCGGTTACGTCGCCGCCCTCCAATGCGACCCGGTGGAGAAGAAGCCGTTCTTCCACGTGCTCCCCGGTTCGGATGCGCTCACATTCGGCATGCTGGGCTGCGACTTCCATTGCGGCTATTGCCAGAACTGGATCACCTCCCAGGCTCTGCGGGACGAGCGCGCCGGCAGCGAGGCGGCCGAGGTCACGGCCGAGTCGCTGGTGGCACTCGCCGAACGGGAGGATGCCAGACTGGTGGTGAGCTCGTACAACGAGCCGCTCATCACCGCCGAGTGGGCGGTCGAGGTGTTCGAGTGCGCCCGGGCTCGCGGCTTTCTGACGGGGTTCGTCTCCAACGGCAATGCCACGCCCGAGGTGCTCGACTTCATCCGCCCGGTCACCGACTGCTACAAGATCGACCTCAAGACGATGGATGACCGCCGCTACCGCCGGCTAGGCGGAGTGGTGGAACACGTACTGGACGCGATCGGCCTGGTGCATGAGCGGGGGATCTGGCTCGAGGTACTCACCCTGGTCGTGCCGGGCTTCTCGGACGACCCGGGCGAGTTGCGGGCAGCGGCGCGGTACATCGCGGGCATCGGCCGAAGCATTCCCTGGCATGTCACCGCGTTTCACGAGGATTACCGCTTCAGGGGCATGGGGAACACGACCGCGGAGATGCTGGTCCGTGCCTGCGAGATCGGAGCGGAGGAAGGACTCCAGTTCGTCTATGCCGGCAACCTGCCGGGGCGGGTGGGGCGCTGGGAACATACCTGGTGCCCCGGCTGTGGCGGGCTGCTGATCGAGCGCTTCGGCTATCGGATCCTCCGCAACCGGGTGGCTGCCGGCGGGCAGTGCCTCGATTGCGGCACCACGATTCCCGGGATCTTCACGGGCCCGCGTGGATCGAGCCCGCCGGCCCCGGAACACGGGCTGATCCGCCCGCTCGGCCTCTGACGATCTCGGCACTGGCTCGTAGCGCCAGGCTTGTGGGGTGATCATCCGATCCCTACTGTAGGAGAGGCCCGTTGGCTTGGCTCCGCGACGCCGTGGCAGACGGAGCGGAGCAGGTGGAGGAGGTGGGGTGCCATGCGGGGCCCACGCGTCGCCGCAGTCGCAGGTTCCCTCTCGTTAGTGGTTCTCCTCACGATTTCCCAAGCCGCGCTGGCTCAAGTCACGCCTGGTAGGCGGGGCGGAGGCCATGTCGGCAGGCAGATCGGCGGCCGCTCCGGCGTCCTGGTGCCGCGCGGCGGCATGACCGCGCGCGGTGATGTGACCGGGATGCGCCGCCGTGTCCCCGGCCCCTTCGGCAGGGGGTTCCGGAGCGGTTTCGCGGGCGACGGGTTCCGCAGACGATTCGACGCCGGGTTCCGCAGGCGACTGGACCCCGGGTTCCCAGCCGGGCCGATGCTCGGGCCCGTGGGCTTCGGCATCACGGACTTCGACCACCGATTCTTCTTCGGCTTTCCTCATCGGCTCGGCTTCTTCGGGTTCCCGCATCGTCGCTTCGGTCTCTTCTGCTTCGACACCTTTTGCTTCGTCGACCGGTTCGCGCCGTTCGGGGGGTTCGGCTTTCACGACCGCTTCTTCCCGAAACACTTCCACTTCCACGCGGCTCCGTTCGGGTTCGTGCCGGCATGGTTCGGCTTCGGGTTCCCCTGGGCCCCGGTGGCCGCCGCTGTGATCGATACCGTGCCCACGCAGGAGACCCCGCGGGTTCCCGACACCTGGCCCACGCTCGGGCGGCAACTCGCGACGCCCGCCTTCGCACCCGAGGCGGGCGACAGCCTCGTCGTGGAGCGGGTCTCCGTGATGGACGTCGTTCCTTCGGCCGCTCTCCGTCTCACCTGGCGGAACGCAGGCCTGGAGCCCGGGGAGGTCGTGCTCTTCCTGGCGGACACGGCGCGAGCGGTGCTGGCCGCGCAGACCCTCCGGCGACCGCCGTTCATCGCGCTGCTCCAGCCGCCGCCGGGGACCGCGTACGCCGGGGTGACGGCGGTCTGGCCGGACGGCACCACGACATCGCGCCTCGTCCCCTACCGGATACGGCGATGAGGACGCTGCTCCGGGGCGTGGGAGCCCTCGCGCTCTGCGCCTCCTCCCTGGCGGCCCAGGACGAGGCCCGATGGGTGGAGGTGGCCTCGACCGACGAGGAGGTGCTCTCGATCGACACCGCGACGGTGACGACGGTGGGTGACAGCGTGTTTCGTGTGTGGGAGCGCTCCGTCCTTCCCGAGACGAAGGAGGTACGGGTCCTCGCCCGAGCCGACTTCGACTGCCGCCTCCGGCTGACCCGTGTGAGAGCGGTCGTGCTCCCCGGGTATGCGCCGGTCCCGGCCTCCGACGAGGAGCGCGAGTGGACCG
>JBKPGZ010000092.1:0-3881 GCA_046729675.1 Gemmatimonadota bacterium
CGCCGCTCCCTCGCCCATCCCGCGCGCCTTGGCCTTCACGATGAAGCGGTCACCCAGCAGCACCACCGCTTCGCTCGCTCCTGTCCGGTTCCACTCTTCGAATCCCGGATAGCCGGCGATCTTCGTGCTCCGCTGGTAACCGTCCGTGCTCTCTTTCGACACGTTCATGCCGATGAGCGCGTTGAAGGGCACATACAGGAACGGGATGTGGGCATAATCGAAGATGCCCACGTCCACGCTTCGTGCGCCGTCCTGGCTGTCGAAGTCCACCTCCGCCTGCGAGTACTGCCAGCTCCCGACCTTCGTCGTCTCCCCCTTCGGCTCCTGTCGCTTCATGCCGGCGACTTTCGCGGGCAGGAACTCGATCAGCTCCCCGAAAGCCACCGGCGGCACCGGCTTCCGTTTGGTCAGGCCGTCGGCGGCTTTCTGCATCTCCTCCGCGGCCGCGGTGAGCTGAGACAGGGGATTGTTGGCGTCCGGCGCGGCATCGCCGCAGGCGGTGCTCGACAGGAATACCGCGGCGGGAACGATCGTCCAACGAGTCATGGCGACCTCCTGAATCGGCGACGCATCGAACGATGTTTCAGGTGGTTGAACATCGATTGCCGCCCCACACCTCGCAAGCGCGACCGGCTATATTGCCCACCGACCGCCGGCGCCTCCTCCTCCGGGATCTCAGCATGGACGACACTCTCTACTTCACCGAACACCATCACCAGGTCCGCGAGATGGTGCGCGACTTCTCCCGCGACCATATCGCCCCCGTGGCCAGCGAGCTGGACCGCACCTCGGAATTCCCCTGGGAGAACATCAAGGCCATGGGCGAGCTCGGTCTCTTGGGCGTACCCTGGGCCGAGGAGCTGGGCGGGGCGGGGATGGACCAGCTCTCCTACTACATCACCATCCACGAGATGGCCAAGGTGGATGCCAGCCACGCCCTCACGATCAGCGCCCACACCAACCTCGGCACCTCCCCCATTGTCGAGTTCGGCACCGAGGAGCAGAAGCGGCGCTACGTGCCGCTGCTGGCGTCGGGCAAGGTGCTGGGCGGGTTCGGCCTCACCGAAACCGGCGCGGGAAGCGACGCGGGCGGCACAGCCACCACGGCGGTGGACAAGGGCGACCACTACCTGCTCAACGGCTCCAAGATGTTCATCACCCACGCCGGCGTCGGCGAGATCTTCTCCGTCACCGCACGGACCGAGCCGGGCAAGGGGAACAAGGGCATCACCAGCCTCATCGTCACCAAGGACACCGTGGATCTCGACCGGTGTCGGAAGCTCGGGGTAGGCCACGCGGAAGACCTGGCCAAGACACGGGGCGTCCGCGCGGGTAAGAAGCAGGAGAAGATGGGCTGGCGCGCCAGTGACACCCGGGAGCTAGTGTTCGAGGACGCCGTCGTCCCCAAGGAGAATCTCCTCGGCCGGCTGGGTCACGGCTTCATCAATTTCCTCAAGACGCTCGACGCGGGACGCATCGGGATCGCCGCACTCTCGCTGGGGATCGCAGAGGGCGCTTACCAGGAGGCGCTCCGGTACGCCGGCGTCCGGAAGCAATTCGGCCGCTACCTCGGGAGCTTCCAGGGTGTGAGCTTCCAGCTGGCCGACATGGCGCTGGAGATCGAGGCGGGCACCCATCTCCTCTATCACGCCGCCTGGCTCAAGCAGAACGGCAAGCCGTTCAAGAAGGAGGCGGCCATGGCCAAGCTGTTCTGCTCCGAGCTGGCCATGCGGACGACGACCAAGGCGGTCCAGGTCCTCGGAGGCTATGGCTACACCACCGAGTACCCGGTCGAGCGGATGATGCGGGACGCCAAGGTCTGCGAGATCGGCGAGGGCACCAGCGAGATCCAGCGGTTGGTCATCGCGCGCCAGATCCTGGGCGAAGTGGTGGATTAGAGCCCACCCAACCCCAATACCCAAGCGCCCCGGGGCCGAGGTATCTTGTTACCTCGACAAACGAGGCGCCTGGAGGCGCGTTTGTCTTGCGCCTCCATCCCTGCCGAGGTAGGAACGCTTGAAGCGCGAAATCCTGATCAACGGGAGCCAGCGGGAGACCCGCGTGGCCATCCTGGAAGACGACCGCCTGGTCGAGCTGCTGGTAGACCGCCCCGACCACCGCCGCACCGTCGGGGATATCTACCTCGGCCGGGTCGAGGCGGTGCTTCCGGGCATTCAGGCCGCGTTCGTGGACATCGGGCAGGAGAAGAGCGCGTTCCTCCATGCGTCCGATCTGCTCGAGCCGGACGAGGACGAGGAGCCGGAGGAGGAAGGGGAAGGGGAAGGGGAGGGAGAGGAGGAGCTGGAAGCCGACCCCCCGGAGCCTGCAGCCGAGGGCGTCGCGGTAGAAGAGGGGACGGGCGAGCGGCGGGCCAACTGGCGCGGTGGGCGCGACCGGCGCCGACGTGGGAGAGTCAACGGAAACGCCGGTCAGGGGAACGGCGGAGAAGCAAGGCAGCGCGAGATCTCATCCCGCCGCGCGCTGCCCAACATCCAGGACATCCTCAAAAAGGGTCAGACCCTCCCGGTCCAGGTGACCAAGGAGCCCATCGGCACCAAGGGCTGCCGCGTCACCGCCCAGATCTCCCTCCCCGGCCGCGTCCTAGTCTACATGCCCTACGCCTCCAAGGTGGGCGTGAGCCGGAAGATCGAGAGCCGGGAGCAGCGGGCCAAGCTCAGGGAGATGGTCTCCAAGCTCCTCCCCAAAGACGCCGGCGGAGTGATCGTCCGGACCGTCGCGGAAGGCGTCACCGAGGAGCACTTCCGCCGCGAGATCGAGTCCCTCCTCCAGCTCTGGCGCAAGATCAACCGGAAGAAGACCTTCGTCCGCCGCGCGCCGGCGCTGCTCCAGCGTGAGACCAGCCTGACGCGGGGCATCATCCGTGACCTCTTCAGCACCAAGGTGGACGCGCTGCACGTGGACTCGAAGGAGCTCTACAACGAGATCGAGCAGTACCTCAACCAGATCGATCCCGAGCTCATGAGCCGAGTGCACCTCTACGGCGAGCCCACCCCGCTGTTCGACAAGTTCGACATCGAGTCCGAGATCCGCGACCTGTTCAAGGCCCGGGTGGAGCTGCCGACCGGCGGGTCGCTGATCATCCAGCCGACCGAGGCGCTGGTCAGCATCGACGTCAACACCGGCCGCTACACCGGGAAGAAGGACCCGGAGAAGACCATCCTGCGCACCAACCTGGAGGCGGCGCGGGAGATCGCCCGGCAGATCCGCCTGCGGGACATCGGCGGGATCATCGTCTGCGATTTTATCGACATGGAGACCCGCTCCAACCGGGACAAGGTGCTCCAGGAGCTGCGCACCCACCTGGGGCGCGACCGGGCCCGGACCAAGGCGCTGGCCGTCTCCGAGCTGGGGCTGGTGGAGATGACGCGCCAGCGGGTGCGACCGTCGCTCTGGCACTCGATGACGACCGACTGTCCGACTTGCGCGGGGAGCGGGCGGGTCTTCACGCCGGAGGTGGTGGCCCGTCGGCTGGAGCGGGCGCTCAAGCGGGCGGGGCACGAGCACCGGGAGCGCCAGCTAACGGTCCGGCTCCATCCCGAGGTCGCCCTGTACCTGCTGGAGGAGGAGCCCAAGCTGCTCCAGACTCTCTCCAAGCTGACCGGGCTCGACCTCGAGCTCCGGGACGATCCCATGATGCGGCTGGACGAGTTCCGGCTGATGAGCCGGCCCGCGGGCCGGGATGTGACGGAGCTGTACGCCGTAGCCTAGGAAGGACGGGCGGCAATCTCGCCCAAGTGCGGAAAAGGGGAAGAGTGAAAGGTGTAACCGGGCGCGGGGCCCCGGTTCACCGTTCACTCTTCCCCGTTTCCGCCCTTGGGCGAGATTGCCGCCCGTCCTTCCTAGGCTACGGCGTACAGCTC
>JBKPGZ010000093.1:0-17753 GCA_046729675.1 Gemmatimonadota bacterium
CGGTGTCAGCCGGTGGCATGGGTGGGACCTTGCCCGGTGTTGCCTCGGTGCTTGAAAAAGTATGGTCCCTCGCTTCGGTGGGGATGACAGGTGCATGCACAAGTAAGGTCCCTCGCTTCGCTCGGGATGACATGACTATCGACTATCATCTCGACGGCCACGTAGCGGTCGTCACGTTCGGCAATCCTCCCGTCAACGGCCTCTCCCACGCCCTCCGCACCGGTATCGCGGACGCCGTTGCCCGCGCCCAGTCCGACGGGTCGGCCCGCGCGATCGTCCTCACCGGTGGCGGCGGCCTGTTCTCCGGCGGTGCCGACATCCGCGAGTTCGGCACACCCGCGAGCACCGCCGAGCCGACCCTCGGCCGGCTGATCGAGCTCATCGAGGCCAGCGCCAAGCCCGTCGTCGCGGCGATCACCGGGACCTGTCTCGGCGGGGGCCTCGAGCTGGCGATGGGAGCGCACTATCGGGTCGCGAGTGCCGACGCGAAGCTCGGCCTACCGGAGGTCAAGCTCGGTCTCCTCCCGGGCGCGGGGGGCACCCAGCGCTTGCCGCGCCTGGTCGGTGTCGCGCGGGCGATCGAGATGATCGTGGGTGGTGAGCCGGTGCGGGCGGCGGACCTGGCAGGGACCCGGCTGCTCGACCGCGTGGTCCAGGGTGACCCGGTAGCCGAAGCGGTGGAAGTCGCAAGCGCTGCCAGGCGACCGTATCCACGAGCTCGCGATCTCCCGCTCGACGAGCCTCGCCTGACCGCGCTGTGCCAAGAGGCGAGGGCAAAGTTGCGCACGCAACGGTCGGTAATGCCGGCACCGCTGCGCGCGGTGGACGCGATCGAGGCCGCGGCCGGGCCATTCGACGAGGGACTGAGCACCGAACGACGGGCCTTTGTCGAGCTGATGGACACTCCCGAGTCCAAGGGCCTCAGGCACGCGTTCTTCGCCGAGCGCACGGCCGGCAAGGTGGAAGGCATCACACCGGCCACTCCGGTGCGGCCGCTCGATCGGACCGCCGTGATCGGCGCGGGTACGATGGGGGCGGGGATCACGGTCGCACTGCTGGATGCCGGCACCCCGGTCATGCTCCTGGAAGCCGACCAGTCCACCCTGGACCGCGGGGTGGCCCGTATCGCCGGCATCTACGAGGGGCAGGTCAAGAAGGGCAAGCTCACAGCGGAGGAGCGGGATCGTCGCCTGGCGCTCCTCCGCCCGACACTCTCCTACGACGAGATCGGGCCCGCTGATCTGGTGATCGAGGCCGTCTTCGAGTCGCTCGACGTCAAGCGCGAGGTGTTCCGCGCGCTGGACGAGGTGATGATGCCGGGCGCCGTCCTCGCCACCAACACCTCGATCCTGGACGTGAATGCCATCGCCGGCTTCACCCGTCGGCCCTCCGACGTGCTCGGTCTCCACTTCTTCAGCCCGGCGAACGTCATGAGGCTGCTCGAGGTCGTCCGCGGGCGCGAGACCTCAACCGACGTCCTCGCCACTGCGCTGGCGCTGGCGAAGCGGCTCCGGAAGGTGGCGGTGGTCTCGGGCGTGTGCGACGGCTTCATCGGCAACCGTATGCTCGACGCCTACATCAGACAGGCCTGGTGGCTGGTCGAGGAGGGGGCGAGTCCGGAGCAGGTGGACCGGGCCATCGAAGCGTTCGGCTTCGCCATGGGTCCGTTCCGGGTCGGCGATCTGGTGGGCCACGACGTCAGCCAGGCGATCCGGCAACACCGCCGGGCGAGCCGCCCGGACTATCGCGTCTCCACCCTGCCGGACAAGCTCTGCGCGCTGGGACGACTGGGCCAGAAGACCGGGGGAGGCTGGTACGACTATCCCGATGGCCCGCGCCGGGCGGTCCCGTCACCGATCGCTGCGCAGCTGGTCGAGTCGCACCGGGCCGAGATCGGCGTCATGCCGCGCCGGGTGGGCGACGCCGAGATCGTGGACTGCCTGGTGTATGCGCTGGTGAACGAGGGGGCGCGGATTCTAGAGGAAGGGATCGCCGCACGGGCGAGCGACATCGACGTAGTGTATCTCACCGGCTATGGTTTCCCACGCGCGCGTGGCGGACCGATGTACTACGCGGACCAGGTGGGGCTCGATCGCGTGTTGCGCCGAGTGGAGGAGTTCGCCCGAAATCCGCATGGGGATCCAGTCTTCTGGGCGCCGGCACCGCTGCTCGAGCGTCTGGTCGCCTCGGGCGAGCGGTTCGTGGAGGGTTGACGGCACTGCAAACGGCCATGGCGGCGATGAGCATTGTCGGCCCAGGTACCGCCCCGTACATTCGGAATCCGTGCTTTCCATCGTGGTGCCCCATGAGGAATACCTCTATGAGAGCAAAGCTCGCCGGTCTAGCCGCGGTCGCGGCACTCGGTGTCACCGCCTGTGAGGACGGCAGTGCGCCAGGCATGGAGGAAGCTCAGCCCGTCGTCAGCGAGGCACGCAAGTCCGCGCACCCGCTGCTCGTTGCCATCAATCGGAAGCTGGAAGCCCGAGGCGCGAAGGTCCGGGTGCCCTGGATCGAGTACCGCACGGCCTATGGAACGGGCCGGGTCGGCCAGCAGCTCATCGCCTTCGATGTGGGGAACAAACAGTCCGGCATCGAGTTCGTGCCTGGCGACCCCCGTCGCGGAGGACGCACCAACATCACCTACCTGGTGGACCAAAGCGATGGTGCGACCCACACGGCGAACCCGCTCACGTCGGCCCAGACCGAGGCGGCGATCGATCGTGCGATGGGGACCTGGGAAGCCGTGCGCTGCAGCAAGCTTTCCATCGACAAGGCGACCGACACGGGTGTGGATCCCGACGTGTTCGACGGGTTTCTCGGTGTCGGCGGATTCGGGACGCCGTTCTTGGCTGACATCGTGCACGCCGGCTGGCTACCGGCTTCGTTCTTCGACGCGCTCCTCCCGCAGGGCAGCCAGTTCATTCTGGCCGCTACCATACCGTTCGTCTTCGGGGACGCGTCGGGACCGTCCGACATCGACGGTGATAAGCGAGAGGACTACGCCTTTGCGGAGATCTACTACAACGACACGTTCGGCTGGGGGATCGACGCCTTCTTCCCGCTGGCGGACGTCGAGGGCACGGCGCTGCACGAGACCGGCCACGGGTTGGGCCAGGCGCACTTCGGCAAGATCTTCATCACGTTAGCGAACGACAAGGTGCACTTCTCGCCATTCGCGGTCATGAACGCGGTGGATCCAGGCTTTCCGACCCAGGTGCTGCAGGGCAGTGACATCGGGGGGCATTGCAGCATCTGGGCGAGCTGGCCGAACCCCTAGCCTTGCCGGGCGGCAGGGCCACCTTGCAATCGCCAGCCCTCGACCGGATACTTGCTTCAAGCGGCTTGCCCCGCTGCGTCGCTTCCGGCTCCGGCCGGATGAGGCAAATCGGCACGTGATCGATCTGGAAGTCCTGCAGGAGCCCGCGCGTCTCGACGCGCTGCGAAGGCTCGCCCTGGCCAACCTGGAGCCGGAGGAGCCGTTCGACCGGCTCACGCGCCTCGCCGCCTACATCTGTTCGGCCCCAACCGCGCTGCTCACCTTCGTCGGCCACAGGACTCAGCACTTCAAGAGCGCCCAGGGACTCCCGCCGGCCTTGGCCGACTTGCGACGGATCTCGCTGGACTATTCCATCTGTCAGTACGCCGTCGCCGCCGGGGGACCACTCGTGGTTTCGGACGCGAGAGACCATCCGCTGCTCGCCACCCATCCGGCAGTCACCGAGCTGGGCGTGGTCGCCTACGCCGGTGTCCCCCTGATCACATCGACGGGGCAGTGTCTCGGCACGATCGCCGTGCTGGACTGGGCACCGCGGGACTGGGGCGACGAGCAGGTCGCGATGCTCCGCGATCTCGCGGCCACCGCAGTGACCGAGCTCGAGCTCCGGCGGGAGCTCACCGACCACGGGCGCATGGAGAATGCCCTCCGGGAGAGCGAGGCCCGCTACCGCTCACTCATCGACCAGACCTCCGACATCATCACCGTCATCGACGAGAGCGCCGTAGTGCAGTACGGCAGTCCCTCGGTCGAAACGGTCCTGGGGTACGATCCGGGCGACCTGGTGGGCCGCCGGGCGGTCGACCTCGTGCATCCGGACGACGTCGGACGGCTGTTGGAGGCGCATCGGTCGGCACTCCGCGATCCGACCGAGGCGCAAAGGGGTGTGGAGTTCCGGTGCCGGCATCGGGACGGCTCCTGGCGCGTGCTCGAGGCGCTGGGGAGCGTCATGCAGTATCGCTCCGCGGGGCCCCAGGCGGTGCTCACGCTGCGCGACGTCACCGAGCACCGCAAGGCCGAGACGGCGCTGCGCGACAGCGAGGAGCGGCTGCGCCTCACGCTGGACGCTGGGAAGTGCGGCATCTGGGATTGGGATATCGCCACGGACCGGCTCACCTGGTCCGAACGAGTCTATGAGCTGCACGGTGTCACTCCCGAGACATTCGGCGGCAAGGTGGAGGACTTCATGTCGCTCATCCATCCAGCCGATCGGGCACGCGTGAGCGAGGCCATACGCCAGGCGCTCGAGAATCGCGCGGACTACGGCATCGAGTTCAGGGTGATCCGGCCCGGGACCGGCGAGACGCGCTGGGTGTGGACCAACGGCCGGGTGCTCTTCGGCGACGACGGCGCTCCGCGCAGGATGCTCGGCGCGACGCTCGACTCGACCGAGCGTCGCCAGGCCGAGGAGGCGCTCCGGGGATCGCACGAGCAGCTCCGCCAGCTCGCGCATCGGCTGGACGAGGTCCGCGAGGAGGAGCTGACCCGCGTCTCGCGGGAGATCCATGACGAGCTGGGCCACGCGCTCACCGTCCTCCGTCTCGACCTGGGCTGGCTCGCTCCCCGCGTCCGGCGCAACCGCGAGCCGGTCCCGGGCAAGGTCGCCGGCATGCTCTCCGTGGTGGACGACACCATCGACAGCGTCCGACGTATCGCCGCTCGACTCCGGCCCCCGGTGCTGGAGGACTTCGGTCTCGCTGCCGCCATCGACGCCCTGCTGGAGCGGTTCGTTCGCCAGACCGGTATCTCTGTCGAGCTCCAGGCAGACTCGGGGGACACGGCCGAAGTGCCGCCGGCCGCCCGACGGGCACTCTACCGCATCGTACAGGAGGCACTCACCAACGTCGCGCGGCACGCGCGGGCGAGCCGGGTTCACGTGATACTCCGCGCGCAGCCGGATCTCCTCGTGCTCGAGATCACCGACGACGGCGTCGGCATCCCGCCCGGCATGATCCGCAATTCCAACTCTCTCGGACTGGTTGGCATGCGGGAGCGCGCCGTGGCGCTCCGCGCCTCGTTCGAGGTCATGGGCGGACCGGAGGGTGGCACCACGATCCGGGTCGCCATGCGGCGCCCCCGCCCACGCTCCGAGGGCCGCCCATGATCCGTGTGGTACTCGCCGACGACCATGCGATGGTACGGGAAGGCATCCGGCGGGTCCTCGAGGAGCGGAACGGCATCACCGTCGTCGGCGAGGCCGCGACCGCGTCTGACCTGCTCGCCGAGCTCCGCAGGGTGGATGCCGACGTCGTCATTCTCGACATCGCCATGCCCGGTCCCGGAATCGTCGAGACGCTGCGCCAAGTGAAAGCCGTCTGCCCGCGGGCCCGTTCGCTGGTGCTCACCGCCTACCCCGAAGCCGACTACGCGGTCCGCGTGTTCCGGGCGGGCGCGGCGGGCTATCTCACCAAGGACCGCTCCCTGGACCAACTGGTCGATGCGGTCCGCCGGGTGTCCCGGGGCGGCATCTACGTGAGCCCTACACTCGGTGAAGCCCTGGCGGCGCGGCTGCTCGGCGCGGAGCGCGAGCCGAGGCATGGCGCGCTGTCTGACCGCGAGTTCGTGGTGCTGAAGGGTCTGGCCGAGGGACAGCCGCTCAAGATCATCGCCGCCCGTATGGCCCTGAGCCCCAAGACGGTGACCACCTACCGGAGCCGTATCCTCCAGAAGCTCGGCCTCCGCGGGAATGCCGACCTCGTACGCTACGCGATGGAGCACGGGCTGCTCGACGCCAGCCCGCCTGCCCCCGCCGCATCCGACGCCCTGTAGGCGAAGACCTACACTCCCGCCCGATCTCCCCCGACTGGGCCCCTCCCGACATCGCCCCTATCATAGGCGCCGTCTCAAACCGGCTATGGCAGGAGTGATGGTATGACGGTGTTCGTAGTTGAGGAGTCGCCGGCCCTGGCGGCCCGGCTCCTCGAGCGGTTGCAGTTGGTTCCGGAGTTGGCGGTCATTGGTGTCGCACGCAACGTAATGGAGGCGATTCGGGTCATTCCCATTCTCGAGCCCGATCTGGTCATCACCGACACCGAGTCGGGAGATGGGGGAGGGCTGGCGCTGCTGCACGTGCTCCAGGCGAGGCGCGCGATGGCCTGCCGGGGTCCGCGGGTGCTGCTCTGGACCGGATGCGCGGATCCGCAGCGTCGGGCGGTCGCCGAGGGGCTCGGCGCCGAAGCAAGGTTCGACAAGACGCGTGAGGTGGACCTGCTGGTGGACTACTGCCGGCAGGCGGCGAAGCGCCATGGATAGGGAGACCATTCTGGTGGTGGAGGACGAGGGCATGGTCCGGCGCTTCGCCGTACGCGCGCTGAAGGAGGTCGGGTACACGGTGCTCGAGGCCGCGCATGGGGTCGAGGCGATCGAGCTGGTCGAGCGGCACCCGGGTCCGGTGCACCTGCTGTTCACGGACCTGGTCATGCCCCGGGTGAGCGGCCGGGCGCTGGCTGAGGCGCTGCGCCGCCGGCGCCCGGGGATCCGGGTGCTCTTTACTTCCGGCTATCCACCGAACGCGTTCTCAGAAGATGTGCCGGGCGACCATGGGTTCATTCTGACCAAACCCTACGAGATGGGAAGCCTTGCGCAGCGGGTGAGAGAGGTGCTTGACCACTTCGGATAGCCGGCGTGGAACTGGGAACCGACCGCGTATCCCAGGGGTACCAGTCCGGCGCCGATCCGCCCAGCGAGCGCTGGGCGGGTGGCCTCGTCGAGGTCGTCCGACTAGGGGCAGCAACCGTTAGGACGAGTACCCGCTCACGGAGCGGGGGTACTGGGGTTCATCGGGTGCTGCTGCCTGCCCAACGCCGCCTGGAGCCACGCGATCCCGCCGCCCGCAAACACGAAGAGCAGCGGCAGAACGGTGATCCGGTAGCGCATCTTTCCCACGAACATCGCGTGTCCCAGCGCGTAAACCAGGATGAGGGCCACGAGAAGCACAGTGTCGCGTCGCCGTGAGCGCCACATGATGGCGAGGCCGACGACCGCCAGCACCAGCTCGATACCGGACGCTGTTCCGGCCACCACATTGCGGAGCGACGGCGGTGCGAAGGGCTTCGTCGGCAGCCGAGAGTTGGCGCGATGCAGGGCCTGACGCCGTTCGGGGTTGTCCGTCACCAGACGCTGAGGAGTCAGCTCCCAGAAGTGGGCGAACTCCCGGCCTACCCGCTTCGCGAAGCCGGCCGGATCGCTCGAGGCCCGATTCAGCAGCGGTCCCGTCACGCCGCGAGTCTCGGCTTCTGTCCGGGAGATCCCGGCCGCACGCGTCCCCACCAGTGAGACCGGAACCAGCCGCCCGTGAACCTGATAGCTCCGGTACGTCCATGGTGCGAGCATAACCAGGCAGGCCAGAGCCACGACCGCGGCATGGCTCAGGCGCCGCAGCGTTGATGCCCGTGCGACGCAAGCGATCCAGACCGCTGTCACCGGCACGAGGGTGAGCGCCACCGGGCGGAAGAGCGCGAGGACTCCGAGGAGCGCTCCCGCCAGGACGGCCCAGGATATCGAATCACGACGCGCCGATTCCGTGGCCACCAGCGCCACTCCGGCGAGAATGAGCGCGGCCGCCGCCTCCGGGTAGAGCAGCGCGGCAGAGATCACCAGCAGGGGGTCGAGGGCGTACACGGCCGCCGCCGCGAATCCCGCCGCTCGCCCGGCGATCCGGTCTCCCAGGAGAAAAGCGAGGGCCACACCCGCCGTCGTGAGCGCCGCCTGCGCCAGCCGGAGCCACAGCACCGAGTGAGGGAACGCACCGCCCAGCGCAGCGAGCAGCACCGGGTAGCCGGGCACCCGCCGGTATGCTGGATCGAAACCTTCGCCACTCAGCAATCGTCGCGCAGCATCCGCGTACTGGGTCTCGTCCGCGAAGTGGAAGCCTCCGCCCAGTGCGGCAGCCGCCACGAGCCGGGCCAGGAGACCGACGAGGATGATGACGGCGAGACCTCTGCGATCCGAGCTGAGTGACTTCACACCGGCAGAGCTGTCTGCGTTGAAGGCCTGGTGGAAAGCGGAGCTTGGGCCAGGGCCATGAGGATGCCGCGCAGCCGCTCGGTGTGAAGGTCAGGGTCGTGGTGCCGGGCCACGCGCTGCACTGCCGAGTCGGGGATGGTGTGGGACGGGAACGCGCGTGCGCTCGCTACGACCTCCAGGTGGCCGACCAGCTCGTCCTCGTTCCCGTTGTCGAACAGCAAGCCGCTCACCCCATGCTCCACCGTCTCGCCCAGGCCGCCGGTTGCGCTCGCGATCACGGGCACGCCGCGCAGGATTGCCTCCACCGCAACCAGTCCCAGCGGCTCGGCCCAGAGCGAAGGCACCACTGCCGCCCACGCGTCGGCGAGCTCGTGCTCCACGAGGTCCGGCGGCACCAGACCGCGGAAGGTCACCACCTTGTCGAGGCCAAGCTCCCTGACCCGATCCTCCAGAGGTCTCCGCAACGGTCCATCTCCCACGATCCGCAAATGAGCGCGGGGCGTGGACTGCTTCAGCCGCGCAAAGGCGCCCAGTAGCAGGGGCACTCCCTTGGTCCGATCGAGACGCCCGCAGTAGACGAACATCGGATGCTCCGACGGGAGGCGTCGGAACTCCGGACCAGCTGGTGGGACCGGCGGAGGCAGATGCTCGGCCTCGACGCCGTGGCGAGCCGGCTCATCCCTGACCCATCCGCTGCAGGCGAGCACGCGGCGGGTACGCTTCCGGCCCCAGCGAATAAGCGCGTACCGCGCCTGATCCCGAACCCAGTGAGGAGCAGTGAGACACCCCGACCGCCAGCACACCAGTCCGGGTGAGTCGTGGCACAGCCGGTCGTCGGGCAGAAGCTTCGAGCTGACGGGGCAGATGCCCTTATAGTCGGTGACGCTGAGTACGCTCGGCACCGCTCCCAGCGCCGCGAAGATGGCCGGCGAGAGCTGATGCTCGAACATGTTGACGAAGGCGACGTCGGGGCGGAACTCCATCACCGCCCGGCGCGTGGTGGAGACGGCGAAGGGGTTGGCGAGCTGAAGCACCGCCTTGGCCGTGACCCGCTCGCTGCCCCTGGCGCGGTACTCGGCAGAGCCATCGCCCGCGGTGCCGACGTCGCTGGTGAGCAGCCGCACTTCGTCGCCGGCCCCCCGCAGGCCATCCCGCACGGCGACGATGTACCGTTCGGCGCCGCCGACGCCCTGAAGCCAGTCCGTGATCAGAAGGACGCGCATGTCTCGGCTGCAAAGGCTTCCGCCGCGACCACCACCTCGAGGCTTCGGAGTCCGTCCTGGAGTGCCGCTGTGCCCGGCGGGCCTCCACGGACCTGCTCCACGAACGCGACCAGCGCCCGCCGGTAGGACGGATCCACCGATCGACGCCAGGTGCGCTCCAGGACCCACCTGAGGAGAGAAGGGGAGGGGCCGACCTGGCGATGGCTCGCCCCGTATCCCCGACTGCGTTTCCGGGACAGCGTCAGGGTCGCCGCGTGACGATCCAGCCGCAACGTGCCACGCTCGCCGATGAAGTCCATCTGCTCGGCCGGTCCGTCGCGAAAGGAGAAGAAGCTCTGGATCGAAGCTCCCCCCTCCGTCGTCAGCTCCAGCCGACCTCGGTCCTGCTCAGTCACCTCGGAGTGGACCGAGGCGTAGGCCACGTCCACCTCCGTCGCCAGCATCCATCGCACCTGGTCGATGTGGTGGGACGCAAGGTCGAGCAGCACGCCTCCGCCCGTCGCCCGGCGTCGCTTCCATTCCGGCATGCGCTCGGGTGGACTCGGTTCGCAGAACGTGGTCTGGACGGCATGAACCCGGCCGATGATTCCCTGCGTCAGCAGATCCCGGACGCGCTCGAAGAGCGGATGATGCCGTCTGTTGAATCCGATTGCGGTCGTGATGCCAGCCTGGGCGGCCGTCGCGACGACGTGGCGAGCATCGTCCAGCGAAGCAGCGATCGGCTTCTCCAGGTAGAAGTGCTTCCCCGCGGCCGCGGCCGCGCACGCCAGCGAGGCGTGCAGATGGGTAGGCGCGCAGATGAGCACCGCGTCGATGTCGCGCCGGCCGAGCAGGTCTTCCGCCCGCTCGCAGGCGGTGACGCCGCTCGCCTTGGCGAATCGAGCCCGCGCTGCGGGATCGGGGTCAGCGGCCGCGACCAGGGTGGCATCCGGGACAGCACGCAGCGCCCGGAGATGGAGCCAGTACGCCACGCTGCCGCAGCCCAGGAGACCGAGCTTCATCCCGCCGCCGGCACGCCGCGCGCGGCAAACCGCACCTTGTGCAGCTCGAACTCCATCATCTGCGGCTCCACGTCCGGCCGGTCGCCGAGCAGGTAGCCGACCATCTCGCCTCCGGCCGAAACCACAGCCCCGAGACACAACGCCGGTACCGTGCCGCGAGGGAGCAGCCCAGCACGCGAGGCGGCCGCGATCACCTTGCGAAGCCGCACCACCACCAGCACCGGGATCAAGGGTGAGCCGCCGAAGTAGACCAGACGCCGGGCCCAGGACCAGCGCGCGGCTCTCCGACCGGCGAGCAACCGCCCTCCCAGGTACCGCTCCAGGACCCACGGTCGCCACCGCGCCGTGTTCAGGTGGTCGATTCGGGCCGCGGGCTCGAAGTACATGCGGTGATTCGCGGATCGGAGCAGCACCGTCAGCCGGTCGCCCTGGTGGAGTGCGTGGTCGAGGTCCTCCCCCAGCGCGAGCAGCACCTCGCGCCTAAAGGCGCCGTTATGGGTCGGCGCGATCTCGCTCTCGCGCGCCGGCATGACGTGAAGCCACTGCCCGTAGTCGAGCAGGAAGATCGCCCAGCTCAGGGGGCCGGCCGGGTTGGCATTGCCGAAGCCGGGAATGAGTCCGGCCCAGTCGCCTGCCTGTGCCCGCACCAGGGTTTCGGCCCAGGTCGGATGTGCATAGGTGTGCGTCTCACCGATGAAGACCAGCGGCGCCCGGGAAGCGCGCACCCCCGCGGCTCGCGCCGCGCTGACCGGGTCGAGCGACGCCACCGTCTCCACGTGTACTCTCGCGAACTCCGCCAGTTCAGCTGCGTCCAGCCCGCGCGCCAGCGATGCCTCCCCAACCATGACGATCTCCAGCTGATCGCGGATGGTCTGTCGTTGAAGGTGGCGGATGACCGGCCGAATGGTCTCGTAGGTATCGGTCGCCAGGATGATGGCGAGACTCGGGGTCCGGGGGTCAGGCACGGGTTCCTGCCTCCTGCCACAGGTGGCGGTCGCTCTCGGGCACGAAGTCCATTCGCCGAAACTCGAAGCCGGTGAGGTGCTGCGGCGACCCGCCGCTGCCGGCCACGTACCCGATCAGCTGGCCCACCCCATCGGCACCGAGGCCAAGGGCGAGCAGAGGCGCGAGCCGGAGGAGGGATGGCCGGGTCTCAGGCGAGCGCCGGAGCTGTCGCAGTGCGCGGACGAACCGCACGCAGGGGATCAGGGGAGAGGCCACGGCATAAAGGGCCCGTCGCGGCCAGCCCCATTGTCCGGCGCGGTGGGCGGCGAAGACTCGTCCACAGTGGTATTGCACCGGAAGCCACACGTCGAACCGTCCGAAGTTGGTGTGCGCCGCACGGGCGCGGGGCTCGACCACCAGCCGCCCTCCTCCGGCCCTCAGCTCCATGTGCAGGACGGTCTCCGATTCCAGACCGTCGACCAGCCGCGGGCCTAGCGCCAGGAGCACGTCCCGGCGGTAGCTGGAATTGTGCCCGGCGAGAAACGGCTGATCGCCCGCCGTGCGGGGATCGATCCAGGGCCCGTAGCCGATGACGAAGTCGCACCAGCTCACCAGCGTGGCCGGATTCGCGTTGCGGAAGATCGGCCCTACCGCGACGATCTCGGGGCTGCTGTAGCCGGCGAGCAGAGCCTCCGCCCAGCCCGGCTCGGGGAAGCAATGGTCTTCGGCCAAGGCAACCACGCCGCCGCGCGCGGCCAGCACGCCGGCGGCGCAGGCGTGCCCGTGGGACTGCCGGTCGGTGTGGACCACCTGGACGTCCCACAGATTTCGGCAGGCCGAGGCTTCGGCCAGGAAGTCGGGCCGGGCCATCGCCACCACGACCAGCTCCACCCGGTCCGCGATGCTCTGGCGGCCGAGATGCTGTACGGTCGTCGCGATGGATTCGAAGTCGGACGTGGTCGGCAGCACCACGGTGATCGCCGGCTGGACCTGGGCCTCGCTCATGCGACGGTCGCGTCCATGCGGGTGAGGACCGGTGGCGGCACCGGGGCAACGGCCCCCCCTTCCTTCACCGAACGCAGGGCCGCGTGCAGCACCGCCGCGGCCTGTCGCCCATCGTGGAGCGTGGCGGGCGGTGGACTCCCGCTGATGATTGCCTCGATGACGCCTTCCCACTCGCGCACGTAGGACATCCGGAAATCGCCTCCACTCCGCGCGGCCTGGAATGCGCCCGGCAGCTGTGCCGCCTTGGCGAGGAGCGGCCGGACCCGTCGGGCCAAGTCTGTGTGGGGCACCCCGGTGGCGGCCACGGTCAGACTGTCGCCATGATAGCAGGAGAAGCTGAGACTGCCCCGGCTGCCGAGGACCTCGACGACGTTGTGGGAGACCGATCGCTGGCTCACCGCCCCGGTCACCAGCACGCCGCCGGCCATGCGGACCTGCAGGGTGGCCGACTGATCGTCGAACGCGGAGGAGCGCGTGTCGGCGTGAACCGCCTCGACCTCGCTGTCGAGCAGCCAGCGCCAGAGATCGGCCTGGTGGGTGCCGATCTCGAGGAGGGCTCCGCCACCTTGTTCCCGTGACGCATGCCAGGTCGGCCGGGTCGTGCCGGTCCAATCCGCCGTCCACAGGGTGCGGACTAGCTCGATGTCTCCCAGCTCCCCCGACCGGATGATGGCCCTGGCCCGTCGGACCAGGCGGTGGGAGCGGAGGTTGAACCCCACGATCGAGCGCTGTCCCGACGCCTGCTTCGCCAGCTCGACCAGCCGATCGCATTCCTCCAACCCGAGCGCCAACGGCTTCTCGACGAACAGGTGCTTGCCGGCTCGCAGTGTCGCGGCGGCGATCTCGGCGTGCCGGGTCACCGGGACGCAGACCGCGACGAGATCGACCCGCTCGTCTTCCAGCATGGCCCGGTAGTCCGGGTAGGCCGACGCGCCCGGGCAGCGCGACGCGAGTAGCGCCAGCCGCTCGGGAACGACATCGGAGAGCGCGGTCACGGCGGCGCCGCGCACGCGCGTCAGGGCGGGGACGTGCAGCGAGCCGGCCGCCCGCCCGCAGCCCACGATCCCGATCCGCACGCTAGGCCGAGTAGGAGAGCGTGCCATCACGAAGTCCCAGCACCCTGTGTCTCAAGGCCGCCCAGACGAAGCCGGCGAAATTGCTGCACTGCCAGAGCCCAAGCAGCATCGTGACCTGCGGAACCTGTCGCCGCGGGACCCTGGTCAGGGGATACCATAGCCAGTTGCCCACGTCGAGGTGGAAGCGCGCTTCCGTCAGGAAGCGGCCGGAGCCGCGTTCCGCGCGCCGGCGACTGAACTGCTCGGCGCCGAGGCCGTAGTGAAAGTGCTGGCGGCAGAAGGCGGCGGCGTTCATCGGCCGGACATGGTGCACCCGCGCCCCCGGGGTGTAGAGGATGCGCTTGCCGCGGTGCAGCCACCGGTCGCAGAGGTCGCGGTCCTCCGCGGCACGAAGCGAGGGGTCGAAACCACCCACCTCCCGGTATCCACGGACCGGAAGCGCCATGTTGTTCGACGCGAGGAAACGCGCGTGTGCCGGGTCTGCATTGTAGTGCCGGTACACCACGTCCACGATGAGCTGACTGGTCGTGGAGCACACGCCCTCGGCGCCGTTCAGCGTCAGGCCCCCGACCATGCAGTCGGGGGATTCGGTCCACACGGCGGCCAGCGCTCGCAGCCAGCCGGGATCGAGCAGGCAATCGTCGTCCGTGAAGGCGAGGTATTCGCCCTTCGCTCGCCCGGCTCCGGTATTGCGTGCGGTCGAAGGGCCTGCGTTCGCCTGCTGAATCAGAGTGAGGGGGATCTGCGGCCGGAACCGCGTGACGACGTCGTCGAGCGGCCTCGGGCCACCATCGTCCACCACCAGCACTTCGAAGCGGTCGCGAGGATAGTCGAGCCCCGCGATCGACCCCAGGCACTCGGCGAGCTGGCCCGGGCGGCCGTAAGTTGGTATCACGATGGAAACACTCGGCAGCACCGGTCACACCTCCGAGGCGCCGCAGCCGCAGGGGCCGCGCCTGTCGGTCATCGTTCCGGTCCGCGACGGCGCCAGCTTCCTGGCCGAATCGCTCCTCGCGCTTCGGGCGAGCGATCTGCCGAGCGAAGCCTGGGAGCTGATCGTGGTGGATGACGCCAGCCGCGATGCCTCTGCGGACGTCGCCGAGCGATTCGCCGACGTGGTGGTGCGGCGGGCCGAAAGCAGTGGCCCCGCGACCGCACGCAACCACGGCGTCCAGCAATCTCGCGGCGACACGCTGGTGTTCATCGATGCGGACGTCTCCGTTCATCGGGATGCGCTGCGCCGCCTGGAGGAGTCCTTCCGCGGGGAGGCCAGGGTTGCCGCGGTCTTCGGCGCCTATGACACTGCCCCCCGAGCTCCCGGTCTGGTGTCGCAGTACCGCAATCTGCTCCACCACCGCGTGCACGCCGAGGGCCGGGGCGACGCCGAAACCTTCTGGGCCGGACTCGGCGCCATCAAGCGGAGCGTCTTCGTTGCCGCTGGGGGATTCGACGAGACGATGCGTCAGCTCGAAGACATCGACCTCGGCTACCGGGTGCGCGCGTTGGGCCACCGGATCCTGCTGCGCCCGGAGATCCAGGGCACGCATCTCAAGCGTTGGACGCTGCGGACCATGATTGCCACCGACCTCTTCGGCCGCGGCGTCACCTGGATGCGGCTGCACCTGGAACAGGGTCGCACCGGACGCCCCGGGACGCTGAACCTTCTGCCCGCGGAGAAGGTGTTCACCCTCCTCACGGGATTCGCCGCATTGGCGCTCGGCATGAGCGTTATCCGCTGGTCCTCTCGGTGGCTGATCCTGGCCGGACTCTGCCTGGCGGTCGTGATCGTGGGCAACCTGCCGCTGCTGCGGTGGTTCGCTCGAGAGCGGGGCTATCGCTTCGCCCTTCTCGTGGTACCTTTGCGACTGCTCTACTATCTGCTGAACGCCATCGCCGCCGCCATCGGCGTCATGCGTCATGCCGTGACACCCCGGCGTCGTCCGGCCCCGGGCGCTCCCGCTCCGCCGGAGGAGCCTACCGCGCGTTGATGGCCTCCGCCAGAGGCCCTGCCGGAGGGGACAGCGGCGCGGATTCTGCGCCACGTCTTTCGGGTGCCGGTCTGCTCGTCCGGCTCCGTATGATGGTCGAGATCGATCGCCTCGCTGGGCTGGGAGAGTGCGGTCCTCTCGGCTCGCCTTCGAAGTGCTTGCGCCACACGAAGTTTTGGTAACGCCGGCCATCGACCGTCAACCACCCCGGCCGCCAGGTCATCCCTCGTCCACCTCTCGCATCGATCCCTACGTGGCGATTTCCGAACCTTCTCAGGGCCGGACAACGTTGCGGACGAGTGGCATCCGGTGATGCCTCCTCGCAACATCGAAGGACTCCAGTCCGGCGATCGGATCGTCATTTGTGGCGCCGGCCCGGCCGGGCTGACGGCCGCCTATCTCCTCGGCAAGGCAGGTCATCCGGTCACGGTCCTGGAAGCGGACCGGCTGGTGGGTGGACTGGCCCGCACCGTCGAGCACCAGGGGTACCGCTTCGACGTCGGCGGACACCGCTTCTTCACTCAGATCCCCGTCGTCCAGTCGCTGTGGGAGGAGCTGCTGGGCGACGAGATGATCGACGTCCCGCGGCTCTCCCGCATCTACTACAAGGGTCGCTACTTCCAGTACCCCCTGCAGCTGAAAGACGCCTTGACCGGCCTCGGGCCGGTGGAGTGCGCCCGAATCCTCCTGAGCTACGCTCGAGCCCGGCTGTTTCCAGCGCACCCGGTCGAGAACTTCGAGCAGTGGGTGTCGAACCGTTTCGGCCGGCGGCTCTATCGGCTGTTCTTCAAGACCTACACCGAAAAGGTGTGGGGCATCCCGTGTACCGAGATTCGTGCGGAATGGGCGGCCCAGCGCATTCAAGGGCTCTCGCTGATGCGCGCGCTGATGTCCGCCACCCCCTTGAACCGACGTTCGTCGGGCATCAAGACCCTCATTAACCAGTTCAAGTACCCCAGGTTGGGGCCGGGTCAGATGTGGGAGGCGTGTCGAGACCGGGTGGTCGAGCAGGGAGGGCGGGTCCTGCTGGAGCATCGGGTCACCGGCCTGGAGATGGAGAATGGTCGGGTGCGGGCGATGTGGGCGAGAACGCCTGATGGCGACCGGCGCTTCGAGGCGGAGCACTTCATCTCGACCGCTCCGCTTCCCGCGCTGATCCGTGCGGCCGGCGAGGCTGCCCCTCCGCCGGTTCAGGTGGCCGCCCGGGGGCTGACCTACCGTGACTTCATCGTGGTGGCGCTGGTCCTCGATCGAACGGAGCTGTTTCCGGACAACTGGCTCTACATCCATTCGCCCGAGGTCAGGGTCGGGCGGGTGCAGAACTTCAACAACTGGAGCGCGGCGCTGGTGCCCGACCAGGGCGGCACCTGCCTCGGCCTGGAGTACTTCTGTTCCCGGGAGGACGATCTCTGGGCGATGGATGACGCCTCACTGGCGGCAATGGCCAGGCAGGAGCTGGCGGTGCTCGGGCTTGCGCAAGGGGCGTCCGTGGTGGACGCGGTGGTCGTGCGTGTGCCGGATGCGTACCCGGTCTACGACTCGACCTACAGGGGACATCTGGAGGTTGTGCGCCGGTACCTGGATCCGATCGCCAACCTGCACACGGTCGGCCGCAACGGCATGCACAAGTACAACAATCAGGATCACTCGATGTATGCCGCGATGCTGACCGTCGCCAATCTCCACGGCGACACGCACGACGTGTGGGCGGTCAACTCCGATTTCGAGTACCACGAGGCCGACCGGCTGCGGACCACGGCCCATGTGACTCCGCATCCTCGTCGCGGGCCCGCTCCTTCGATTCCGGAACGGGCGACGGCACTCCCCGGCTGACCGAACCGATCAGCGCCGCCTCCCCACAATGGCGCGATAGACCGGATAGCTCACCGCCAGCAGGACCAGCGACTTCCAGCTGTTGCTCCAGTCCGTGATCACCGATCCCACGAGAAACGCCACCGAGGCGAGCAGCGCGAGTCCGGTCGTGAAGGGGAAGCCGGGCACCCGGTAGGGACGGGGCGTGTCGGGCTCCGTTCGCCGGAGGGCGAACACACTCACGAACGACAGGCTGTAGGCGGCGACGAAGAAGAACGCGCAGAGCGCCACTACGGTGTCGACCGTGCCTGAGACGATGAAACCCGCCGCGATCCCGATGCTCACCCAGTGGGCGACCGTCGGCGTGCCGCCGGCGTTCACCGTCTCGAAGCCCGAGGGGAGCAGTCGGTCGCGGCTCATGGCCAGCGCGACCCTCGGCGCCATGAGACAGGTGGCGTTCATGC
>JBKPGZ010000094.1:0-21383 GCA_046729675.1 Gemmatimonadota bacterium
CTTGGAGGGAGCGTCTGCTCCAGCAGCAGATTGCTGATGGTGCGCTGGTACACCGTGGCATTGAATTCCGCACGGCCGCCGGCGAGCTGCGCGTCGAATCCTCCCTCGAACTCGGTCTGCCGCTCGGGCTCGATCAAGGGGTCGCCCGCCCGGTTGCCGGGGAACTTGCCGAAGATGACGCCGATCGAGCCGGTGGTGTCGGACGAGAACTTGTAACCGAAGAGCGGCTGATTTCCGGTCTGGCCGAACGCCCCCCGCAGCTTGATTTCGTCCACGCCGCCGAACGGCCGCAGGATCCGGTAGGAGGCCGCGGCCTTCGGATAGAAGAAGAACTTGTCCGTGTCTCCGTTGTTGCTGCTCCGGTCGGCGCGTACGCCGGCGGTGAGCAGGAGCCGGCGGTCCATCAGCAGCAGCTCCTCCTGGGCGTAGAGCCCCAGGTCTTTGACCGGCCGGTCGTCCTGGAGCACGCTGAGGCTCGCCGTCTGATCGGGATTCTCCTGCCCCGACAGGAGCGTGCGCCCGGTGATGCGAGTGGCGTTGAGATTGCGATCCTCGTACTGCACACCCGCGGAGGTCGTGGCCTGGAAGCTCTCGGACGGGGAGTAGATGTAGTTCCCGTTGACCGCGAGGTTCAGGTTCAGGTTGGACGACTTGCTCAACACCACAGTGCCGGGCTGTCCGTCGTTGGGCTCGTACTCCAGCTCCGGCGGCGAGACGAAGTCGTTGTCCTGGTTGAAATAGTCCCCGCCGGCGATGGTGGTGAGGGAGACATTGTGCCGCCGCGAGGTCTTCAGGGCCATCCGCGCGGTGATGGTACCGAGGACGCGCCAGGTGTCCTCGTTGTTCTTCAGGAAGCTGAAGGTCTGGATCGGATTGCTCCGCTCGAAGGGATTGAGCGGGAAGTCGGTGATCTCGGGACCCGTGGCGCTGAGATCGATGAAGTTCGGCGTGAAGGGGAAGACCAGGTACGGGCTGGTGCCGGAGTTGTCGTTGTTGGAGAGCCCGCGGTCGGAGCTGCTGTGCAGGACGTTCGTGTTCACCGAGATGTTGATCCAGTCCGCCAGCTCCTGATCGATGTTGGCCCGCAGGCCCTGCTTCTCGTAGCCGGTGTTGATGCCGATGCCTTCGTCGTTCTTGATCAGCCCGGAAATGAAGTACTTCGTCGCCTCGGTTCCTCCGCTGACGCTGGCCGATGTCTCGTAGGAGAGATCGTTGCGGCCGTAGAGCTGGTCCTCGATGTCGAAGGTCCGGCCCGGCTGGAAGAGCGCGGTCACCGTGGCGGTATCGGAGTACACGGACAACGCCTCGTCCAGACTGTTGAACGTCCGCCGCCCCAGCGAGTTTGCCATCCAGAAGGTCCCGAGCCGCTGGCTGATATTGAACTGCGGCTTGCCCTGCACCCCGCGCTTGGTGGTGATGATCACCACGCCGTTGTTCGCCTTGGAGCCGTAGATCGCCGCCGCCGACGCCCCCTTGAGCACCTCGATGCGCTCGATATCCTCGGGGTTGAGGTCCGCAATGCGGTTCACCGGGTTGTCCTGGTTCCGCGGGTTGCCGCCGGCCTGCGCCGCCGTCACCGCGTCGGCTCCGTTCGGGATCGCGTCGTTGCTCACCACGACGCCGTCGATCACGAACAGGTTGTTCACCTCGCCGACGATAGTGGACACGCCGCGCAGGTTCACCTGGATACCGCCGCCGGGCGCACCGGAGTTGGCCTGAATCAGGGCCCCCGGGATCTTGCCCTGGAGCGCGCTCTCGAGTGTGGGGGTGGGCGCCCGGGTCAGCTCGCTCGCGCTCACCGTGGCGACCGCGTTGGGCAGGTTCCGCCGCTCGATCCCGGTGGACTGCCCCGTCACCACCACCTCTTCCAGCTTGAACGGATCGGGCTCCAGGGCGACCTGCACCTCTCGCTGCGTCGCCGGGACCAGCACGGAATCGCGCTTGAAGCCGATCGCCCTCACCGTGAAGAGCTGGTCGCCCTCCGGGATGTTGAAGGCGAAGCGGCCGTCGACCGCGGTCCGGACGGCGATCCGGGTACCCTCGACCGAGATGACCGCCTCGCCCACCCCCTGGCCGGTCTGCCCGTTGGTCACCCGGCCGGTCACCTCGCGAACCTGGGCCGACAGCCCAGGGGCGTTCGCCAGCACCAGCAGAATGCACCCTCCCCACAAGTGTCGTCGCATGACGCCTCCGTGTCGTGTGGGATCGGACTTCAGTACCGCAGGGACCCTGCAGGGCATTACACTGCAGACGACTGCACTTTCACGCAAGCTCCCGACCGGCGGGGTGACCGGGTGCTCGCCAGATCACCCGACCCCCTGCGACCGTGAGCCGGCAGGCGTTCGGACGGAGGTGGTAGAGCCAGTGCTCCACGTCCGGCGCGTCGATCACCGCGAAATCCGCGGCCTTCCCCCGCTCCAGCGAACCGACCCTCCGCTCGAGGCCTAAGGCCTTGGCGGCGTAGTAGGTTGCGCCCTTGAGTGCCTCCGCGGGTGTCATCCGCTGGAGGGTACAGGCCAGGGTCATGGCGAGGGGCAGATGATAGCTCGGCGCCGAGCCCGGGTTGAAGTCGGTGGCGACGGCAACCGGGACGCCGGCGGCGATCAGTCGCCGGGCCGGCATCGGCGGCTGGTTCAGGTAGAGACTGGCGATGGGAAGGCTGACCGCCACGACCCCGCGGTCCGCCATGGCCGCGATGCCGCGTTCCGAGACGTGCTCGAGGTGGTCCGCGGAGAGGGCGCCCACTTCCGCGGCCAGCTCCGCTCCTCCGCATGAGCTGAGCTGGTCGGCGTGGAGTCGGGCCGCAAGCCCCGCTGCCTGGCCGGCCAGCAGGATTCGCCGGGCCTCGTCCACACTGAAGGCCGACTCCTCCACGAATACGTCGCACGCCGTGGCCAGCCGCTCGGCGGCCACCGCGGGGATCAGCTCCTCGGTGAGGAGCGCGAGGTATGCGTCGCGCCGGTCGCGGTACTCCGGCGGTACCACATGCGCGCCGAGAAAGGTAGCCACGACCGCGACCGGCTCCGCCTGGGCGAGCCGCTGGTAGGCCCGCAGCAGCTCCAACTCGTGCTCGCGGTCGAGCCCGTATCCGCTCTTGGCCTCGATCGTCGTGATACCGAGCGTCATCATCTCCCGGACGAACCCGCGCGCCCTGCCCAGGAGCGCGTCGGCGCCTGCTTCGCGCGTCTGGCGGACGGTCTTCGCGATCCCGCCACCCGCGCGGGCGATGTCGAGGTAGCTCGCGCCCTCGATGCGGCGGGTGAACTCATCCGCCCGCCAGCCCCCGAACCCGAGATGCGTGTGGCAGTCCACCAGGCCGGGCACCACGGTCCCGCCCTGGCCGTCGATCCGCTCCGCGTTCCAATACTCGACCGGCAGCTCTCGCTTCGGGCCGACCCATCGAATCGTGGCCCCCTGCCACACCATGGCGGCATCGGGAATGGCGTGGATCTCTCCCTGCCCACCATCCTCCGCGCAGGTGGCCAGCTGCGAGATGTTCTCGATCAGCTTCATCCCACTTTCCCCTCCAGCGCATCATTACCCCGCAGCCCATCCCCTTCACCACAGAGACACGGAGACCACAGAGGGACACGGAGCCCCACCACCTGTCCCCCAAAAAAATCAATGGGTGCGGTGGGGCTGGCTCCGTGCCCCCTCTGTGGCCTCCGTCTCTCTGTGGTAAAACCCAGGACGGCCCGCAGCAAGCCAAGGCCGGCCACGCGTCAGCGATCCTGCACGGAAGGCAGATCCAACCCGCGCTTCCTCGCGGTCTCGATCGCCAGCTCGTACCCCGCATCGGCATGGCGCATGACCCCGGTGCCGGGGTCGGCGGTCAGGACCCGCTCTAAACGTCGCTCCGCCGAGTCGGTGCCGTCGGCGACGGCCACCATCCCGGCGTGGATGGAGTACCCGATCCCGACACCACCCCCGTGATGCAGCGAGACCCAGCTCGCGCCGCAGGCGGTGTTGAGGAGCGCGTTGAGCAGCGGCCAGTCGGCGATCGCGTCGGAGCCGTCGCGCATCCCCTCCGTCTCTCGATTGGGGGAAGCGACCGACCCGGTGTCGAGGTGATCGCGCCCGATCACGATGGGCGCCGAGACCTTGCCATGGCGGACCAGCCAGTTGAAGCGCTGTCCCATCTCCGCCCGCTCGCCGTACTCCAGCCAGCAGATGCGCGCGGGCAGCCCCTGGAACGCCACCTGCTCGCTGGCCTGCCGGATCCAGCGCGCCAGCGCCTCCTTCCGTGGAAACGTCTCCAGCACGGCGCGGTCGGTGGCCACGATGTCGGCGGGGTCGCCCGAGAGCGCGACCCAGCGGAACGGTCCCGCGCCCTTGCAGAAGAGCGGCCGAATGTACGCGGGGACGAAACCGGGGATGTCGAACGCCTCGGCCATCCCCCGGTGGTCGGCCACTTGGCCGCGAAGGTTGTTGCCGTAGTCGAACGCCACCGCTCCGCGGGACTTCATCTCCAGCATGGCGCGGACGTGCAGGCCCATCGAGTCGAGCACCCTCGCCTCGTAGCCCGCGGGATCGCGGCTCCGCAGCTCCGCCGCCTGCTCCAGCGTGCATCCGGCGGGGATGTATCCCAGCCTGAGGTCGTGCGCCGAGGTCTGGTCGGTGACCACATCGGGCACCACCCCGCGCCTCACCAGCTCCGGCAACACCTCGGCGATGTTGCCGACCAGTCCAACCGAGAGCGGCCGGCGGGAGCGCCGGGCCTCGTCCACCAGCCGGAGCGCTCGGTCGAGATCGGTCTCGAGGCGATCGCAATAGCGGGTGTCCACCCGCCGGCGGATGCGCGACTCGTCCACGTCCACCCCGAGGAACGCCGCCCCGTTCATGGTCGCCGCGAGCGGCTGGGCACCACCCATCCCGCCGAGCCCTCCGGTCACCACCAGCCGTCCCTCGAGGGTGCCGCCGAAGTGCTGCCGGGCGCACTCCGCGAAGGTCTCGTAGGTCCCCTGCAGGATGCCCTGGGTCCCGATGTAGATCCACGAACCGGCAGTCATCTGGCCGTACATCGTGAGGCCGAGGGCCTCGAGCCGGCGGAACTCGTCCCAGGTCGCCCATCGCGGCACCAGGTGCGCGTTGGCGATCAGGACCCTGGGGGCCTCCTCGTGGGTGCGGAAGACGCCCACCGGCTTGCCGCTCTGCACCAGCAGCGTCTCGTTGTTCTCCAGCCGCCGGAGCGTGGCCACGATCCGCTCGTATGCCGCCCAGTCGCGCGCCGCTTTGCCGCTGCCGCCGTACACGATCAGCTCGTCCGGCCGCTCGGCGACGGCGGGGTCCAGGTTGTTCATCAGCATCCGCATGGCCGCCTCCTGGTGCCAGCCCTTGCAGGAGAGCGTGGAGCCGTGCGGCGCGTGGATGGGGCTGAGTGTGGAGGTAGCCGTCATGGGTGTCTTCCGGGGGGAGCCGGTGTCATCCCGAGGGAGCGGAGCGACCGAGGGATCCTGCCGCTGGAGTGATGTGGCATGTCCGGGCAAGATCCCTCGCTGCGCTCAGGATGACAAGGAGTGCGTCAGAAGGAGGACAAGGAGTGCATCAGAAGGAGAAGGAGTGGCTCCGTCCCGCGCCTGACCGCCTGACCGCCCGCCCTCCCATAACCCCCCGCCCAATGCAACCTTTACCCCCATAAGCCGATCCAACACTTCGCGATGACCCGAACCCGACCAGGACCGGTGAAGCTGCGGCAAGACCCGTCTCCTAGATCCGACTCGGATGCCGTGGATGCGACCCTGGCCGCGAGCGGGGACGCGCATGCCTTCGAGCGGCTCTACCGGGGGCACATCGCGCGGATTCACAGCCTGGCGCGGCGGATGCTGAGCGATGACGAGGCGGACGAGGCCGCGCAGGACGTGTTCGTGCGGGCCTGGGAAAAGCTGGGGACGTTCCGGGGCGAAGCGGCCTTCGGCACCTGGCTGCACCGGCTGGCCATCAACGTGATCCTGGGACGCCGCGAGCGGCGCGGGATCCAGCGGCAGCGATACCTGGAGGACGACGGAGTGCTGGAGACGGTGGCAGGACGCCGGGCGGCGCCGGAGACTTCGATGGATATGGAGACCGCGATCGCGCAGCTCCCCGATGGCGCCCGTCAGATCTTCGTGCTGCACGACGTCGAGGGCTACCGCCACGAGGAGATCGCCGAGATGCTGGGGCTGGCGACCGGCACCTCGAAGTCGCAGCTGCACCGCGCCCGGATGGCGCTGCGCCAGCACCTGGACCGATAGGAGCGAGCCATGAGCGACCAGTGGACCGATCGGCTGTCCGAGTACCTGGACGGCGAGATGAAGGGGTCGGAGCGCGCCTTCCTCGAGGCGCACCTCGAGCGATGCGAGGACTGCCAGGAGACGCTGGCGGGCCTCCGTCGGGTCGTCATGCGGGCCCGCTCACTCGAAGACCGCCCGCCGGCGACCGATCTGTGGGCCGGCGTGGCCCAGCGGATCGGGGCGCCCGCGCGGACGGTCGTGCTGCCGGCGCGTCGCCGGTTCACCCTCTCGCTGCCCCAGCTCCTCGCGGCCGGGATCGCCCTCGCCGTCCTCTCCGCGAGCGGCGCGTGGATGCTGCACCCCGGCGCGCCGACCGTCGCTTTGATCCAGCCGGCACCCGGCGCCCCGGGAGACATGGCCGTCACCCCGGTAGGCGCCCCTAGCGCCGTCCAGAGCTATGACGCCGCGGTGCGTGACCTCGAGCAGATCCTGGCTCAGGGTCGGGGGCGGCTCGATACCGCCACGGTGCGAGTGCTGGAGCAGAACCTGGCGCTGATCGACCGGGCGATCGCGGACGCGCGGCGCGCGGTGGCCGCCGACTCCGCCAACGTGTATCTCAACACCCATCTGGCCGAGACCATGCGGCGGAAGGTTGACCTGCTTCGTCAGGCCGCCGCCCTGGTCGCCGCCACGAGCTGAAAGGACCCCGACGTGCTGCTGCTACTCGCCCTGCTCCAGCAGATCGACTCGACCGTTCCGGTGGGACGGGGACAGCGGCTCGAGGTGAACGCCTTCGCCGGCGAGGTCACGGTGACGGCCTGGAACCGTGACGCCGTGCGGGTGCAGGCGGACGTCGGGGGGAGCACCGGGGTCGAGATCGACCGCAACGCGACGACGGTGACGGTCCGCACCTCCGGCCGCCGCGGACCTCCGTCCAACGTGGACCTCCAGATCACCGCACCCGCCTGGATGCCGCTCGACCTCTCGGGGGTGAACACCGAGATGACCATCACGGGGGCCCGCGCCGGGATCTCGGCGGAGACGGTGCAGGGTGATGTGAGCGCGAAGGGCGGCGAGGGTCTGGTATCGCTCCGTTCGGTGCAGGGGAGCGTGAGCCTCAGCGGTGCGAAGGGCCGGCTGGAGGTGCACTCGGTGAACGCGGACGTGGAGGTGAGCGCGAGCTCGGGCGAGGTGACCGCAGAGACGGTCAATGGGGACGTCACCCTCGATGCGGTGGACGCCACCAGCGTGACGGCGACGTCGCTCAACGGCGACGTCGCCTACAACGGGCCGATCAAGAGCAGCGGCCGCTACGCCCTCTCCACCCACAACGGCGACGTCACCGTGACAGTGGCGGAAGGGACCAGCGCCTCGGTCTCGGTCTCGACCTTCAACGGGGAGTTCGAGTCCGCCTTCCCGGTGACCCTCACCGAGACCCGGAAGGGCAAGCGCTTCAACTTCACCATCGGCGGCGGGAGCGCGCAGGTGACGCTGGAGTCCTTCCAGGGGACCATAGAGCTCGTGCGCCCCGGACAGTTCCAGGGCGCACGAGGAGACGATCACGACCACGACGACGACGAGTGAGGCTCAGTCGCCGAGCGCGACCTCGTCGGTGGCCACGGCCGCGTGGTCGATGACCAGCGCCACGCGCCGGTTCTCGATACCCTCATCGCCCGGCCCCTTGGCCCCGGGCACCACCTGCCGGTTCCGGGCCTCGCCGTAGCTCACCGCCTTCAGCTTGTCCGCGCTCAGCCCACCCGAAGTCGCGAGGTACTCCTGCACCGCCTCCGCCCGGCGCATGCCGAGCTGCATGTTGTAGGCGGCGCTCCCCGACGGATCCGCGAAGCCTTCCACCGTAACCAATGCGCCCGGGTAGTACTCGGTGACCACCGAGGCGAACCGATCGAGCACCGGCCGGTCGGCCTCGCGCAGCTCGCTGCTCGCGAAATCGAAGTGGACCGGGACGTTGAACTTGAGCTGTCCGCGCACCTTCTCGATGCTCACCGTGTACTCGCTGCGGAACGCCTGGAGCTCCTGCTCCAGTGCGTCGACCCTGGCGCGCTGCTCGGCCACGGCCTGATTGGTCGAGTCCACCCGGGAAGCGACCGCCTGGTCACCCGCCTGCATCTCCTGACGGAGCTTGGCCATCTCGTTGCTGAAGTCCTCCTGCTTCACCTTGGCGGCGCAGCCCGCAAGCCCGACGACCGTGGCAAGCGCACCGGCGGCCAGCATGGTGCGACGGCCGTGACGACTAAACATCGGTCCCCCCTTTTTGCTGATGATCACACGCAGACGCGATCACACGCAGACGCGATGACACGCATACGCGACCGGGCCAGGGTTCGCTGGGAACCCTCCGGCCAGGACTGCATCCGCGGCTGGTGAAACGGAGAAGCGGCGTGACTATAGATCAGACGCCGCACGCGGGCTGTGATCCATCTCACTTGAGATCCAGCAGCTCCACGTCGAAGACCAGGGTGGCGCCGGGGGGAATGACCGGCGGTGCGCCCATGTCACCGTACCCCAGGTTGGCCGGGATCACGAGCTTGCGGCGACCACCGACCTTCATGCCGGCCACCCCTTCGTCCCACCCGGGGATCACCTGGCCGGCTCCGATCGGGAACGAGAAAGGCTCACCCCGGTCTCGGCTGCTGTCGAACTTGGTCCCGTCGGTGAGCCACCCCGTGTAGTGTACCACCGCGACCTGACCGTCGCGCGCCTCTGCCCCGCTCCCCGCGGTGACGTCCTGGTACTGGAGTCCGCTGGCCGTCTTCGTCAACGCGGCGGAATCCACCTTGAAGTCACCCCCGGCCGCCGCGCTGCCGCCGCGTTCGGAGCCACCGCAAGCTGAAAGGATGAGCGCGAGCAGAGCCAGGGTCGAGCCACGCATGGAGTACCTCGATCGGTAGGGGAAATGCGAAGGATGTGGCTGGGTGCGACAAAGCCGACCGGCTGCGGTCGGCTCTGTGCCCATCGGGACGGCGGGATTTGAACCCGCGACCCCTGCAACCCCATTGCAGTGCGCTACCGGGCTGCGCCACGTCCCGTCGTGCGGGACGGAATTGTAGTGAAGCCGCCGGGAGCGCGGTAGGCCTCTCCGGGAGATCTTAGGCTGGCTCGACGAGACGGCCTTGTCTCGCATTCCGTGGCCACACCGGCTGTGACGGTTCCCACCTCGGGTTCGCCTTGGCCCCGCCGATACTGAATCGAATCATCGTGCCGGGTGGAACCCGAAGGTGCGGCCCGGCATTTGCTTTGCAGAGCATTGCCCCAGTGGTCCGGAGACCAACCGAGGAGCGGGTATGAGCTTAAGCGATGGGCGTCCCTGGGAAGGAGAGGGAGATCTGCCCTGGGACACGCCGGATGCGGAGTGGGAGCCTGCCGATAGCGAGGCGTGGCGGGGAGATCTCCACCTGGACGATTGGCCCGAGAGCCTGGCCGGCCCGGAGTACTGGCTCTATAAGAATCAGAGCGACGATGAATAGCCGCACCGCTCGAGCGAACTGGTGAGAGGGACCGGTCATCGGCCGGTCCCTCTTCGCTTTTCAGGCCCTGCCGCCCCGCCCGAAACAATCCCGAAGCTAACCCCATGCCCAGGGCGAAGTTAGACCCTGTTGACACCGTCTAACCCATTGTTAAATTTGATGTTACGTAACGCACCCCAGGGGAGTTCAACAGGGGGCGATTGGTATCCGGATTCCCGGGTCGTGGCCCGGTTTACAGAGAGCAGGAGTCGGACATGTCGGAAGCAATGCCCAACCCCAGCGAGGCCCCCGCCGTACCGGCGGCCCCGCAGTGGGACCCGTTTCAGCTGATGGATCGGATGGATGAAGAGGCGCTCCGGCGGGAGCTGGACGGCGTCGCCTCGACCGATCTGGTGTATGTGGTGAAAGAAGGCGGACAGGAGGTCGTCGGCCTCAGCAAGACTGGGGTGGACGAGTGCTGCATGGCGCTGGTGTCGCAGGGGCAGGTGATCCGGGAGGAAAACCTCCAGTACGACCTGATCGGCGAAGGCGAGGATCGGGAGGCGCTGTTCAAGGTGAGGGCCGCGCGATTTGCAGTATCGCCTGCAGGACAGGAGGTCCGGCTCGACCAGGTCATCGGCGTGAAGCGGCAGCCGCTCTACTACGAGCCGGCGCAACTCGACCTCGACTCGCGCGTGCCCAGCAAGAAGTACCGCGGCAAGACCTATCGCGAGCTGCTGGCCACCGCGGAGGGTCGGGACTACCTGGCGTGGATGGCGGAAAACTTCGGCGAGTCGGAGATCCGCGACTTCGTGCGGCGCATCCTGGCGGGTGAGGAAGTGGTGTCGCGGCGCGGTCGCCAGCTCAACCCGCACTGGTACGAGGCCGGCGCGATGAAGGCGGCGAGGAACGCTCGCTTTCGGCTCATCCCCGGCAACATCCGCGCGCAGGTCATCGCGTCCGCGCGCCAGAGCGGCCAGGCGCGCGTGGTGGAGGAGACCGCTTCGGTCTCGACTCCGGCGCCTGCGGTCGAGCGGGCCGAGTCGGTGAGCCGGGTGGGGCCCTATGCGCCCACCGAGAAGCAGGTCGCGTTCTACCAGCGCCTCGCGGAATCACCCGTGTTCTCGGAGGACGAGCGCCGCCGGGCACTCGAGTGGCTGGCCACCAAGGCCACGCGGCAGACCATCAAGGACCAGATCGACTGGCTCAAGCGCCAGGTGGAAACCAGGCGCGCCAACCGAGTCGGCGAGTCCGCCGCCTGAGCCGGCCGCCTTCACTCAGGCAGGAATGGGGGGCGTCGCGAGCTAGCGGCGCCCCCCATTCCATATGGCCAGCGCTACCCCGCCAAGAATCGCCGACCCACCCAGCGCCGTTCCCCAGGTCACCCGCTCGTCGAGAAAGGCGTAGCCCAGCCCCACCGCGACGAGCGGCGTGATGAGCGGGATCAGCAGCACCCTGGTCACCTCGATGTGCCGGATGAGCCAGTAGTAGATGAGAAACGCGACGACCGACCCGACCACCGTGAGATAGGCGAGCGAAGCCACCGCGGCGGGCGTCCACCCGAGCCGCAGGGGACTGCCCTCCACCAGCGCACCCCCAGCCAGCAGCGACAGCGAGCCGAACGCCATCTGCACCCCGGCCAGCACGGCGGGATCGAGGTGCGTCCCTCTGGCCTTCACCAGCACCCCGGCTTGCGCCCCCGCGAGGGAGGCCACCAGCACGCCGGCGCTCGCCCACGCCGCCATGGGCGTGTTGCCGCTGAGCTCGGAGCCGAACACGACCGCCATTCCGAGAACGCCGAGCACGACGCCGCCGACCTTGTGTGGCGTCATCGGCTCCGCCGCCACCATCCGGTGGGCGAGCGGAAGGCCAAAGAGCGGGATGGTGGCGTTCAGTACCGCCGCCAGCCCCGACGAGATGTGCAGCTCGGCCCAGAACACCAGCGCGTAGTTCACCGTGATCGAGAGCAGCCCGGTCCAGAGCAGGAGCCGCCAATCGCGCGCCGCCCACGGCAGCCGGAGCCCTCGCGCGGCGACGATCGCAAACAGGATCACCGCCGCCAGCGCGAACCGTATCCCGGCGAAGCTGATCGGCGGCAGGTCGCGGAGGCCGACTTTGATCGCCAGCCAGGTCGAGCCCCAGATGAGGCACAGGCCGACGAAGGCGACCACGGCCCTGACCCCGTCGTGATTCTGTCGCGGCCCAGACCCGGTAGGAGGATTCGTGGCCAGCCGCAGCCTCGGCCGCGCCATGAACCGGGTCCCGCCGGCTCCCCGGCGCAGTGGCGCCGACGCGTGCAGGACAGGACTTGAGTGGGTTTCGGCGGCCATGCTCAGCTCCGTGCAATTCGGTGATTGACCAATATTGTACTTGACATGTATGGTGTCAAATAGGATATTGTTACTATGACAATATGGTCTCCCGCCCTCCCAGCCGACGCCGAGCCCAAGTACCAGGCCCTGCTCGACGCCCTTCTGCGCGACGTCGAATCCGGTGCCCTTCCCCCAGGCACCCGCCTTCCCCCCCAGCGTGAGCTCGCCGAGCGTCTGGGGGTGGCAATCGGCACGGTGGGACGGGCGTATGCGGTGGCCGAGCAGCGAGGCGTGGTGAGCGGAGAAGTGGGGCGTGGGACCTTCGTGCGGGGCCCCGAGCCGGGTGTCGAGCCGGGCGCCGTGGAGGAGGAGGACCCCGAGGTCATCGACCTGAGCAAGAGCCGGCTGGTACGGGATCCCCGGGTGGGGTCGGCCGCCGCCTTGCTCCAGTCGCTCGCCCGGCGGCCGGATCTCGACCGGCTGCTGGACTTCTATCAGCCGGCACCCGGAATGGCCCGGCACCGCGAGGCCGGGGCGCGCTGGATGAGCCGCACCGGTCTCACGGTGCCGGCCGGGCGCGTGATCATCACCAGCGGCGCGCAGCACGGGGCCGCCACCGTGCTCGCCTCTCTCGCCCGGCCCGGTGATGTGATCCTCACGGAGCACGTCACCTACACCGGCATGAAGGCGATCGCGAGCCTGCTGCATCTCCAGCTTCGGGGTCTGCCGCTCGATGGCGATGGGCTCATTCCCGAGGCCTTCGAGGCCGCTAGTCGGGACGGATCGCCGCGCGCGCTCTACTGCATGCCGACGCTCCACAATCCGACCGGTCGCACCATGCCGCTGGCCCGGCGCCAGGCGATCGTGGAGATCGCCGCCCGCTACGACGTGGCGTTGATCGAGGACGACGTCTACGGCTTTCTGCCCGACCGGCCGCTCCCCCCGCTCGCCGCCCTCGCGCCGGCCGGTGCGTATTACATCCCCAGCACCTCGAAGAGCATGGCTCCGGGGCTGCGGGTGGGATATGTCGCGGCGCCGGAATCGCGGGTGGACCGGGTGGCGGCGGTGATTCGGGCGAGCACCTGGCTCATCGCGCCGCTGCTGGCGGAACTGGCGAGCGATTGGATCGAGCGGGGCGAAGCGGACGCGATGGTGGCGTGGAAGCGGGAGGAGACGGCGGCGCGGCAGGCGGCGGCGGTCCGAATCCTCGGACGGTGGCTACCTGCCGAATCGCCGCGAAGCTTCCATCTCTGGCTTCCGCTTCCCGAGCCGTGGCGCACCGACGAGTTCGTGACTCAGGCCCGCGCGCGGAACGTGGTGGTGAGCCCGTCGGAGGAGTTCGTGGTCGGCCGCGAGAGCGCGCCTCACGCCGTCCGCGTCTGCCTCGGCGCTACGTCGTCTCGGGCCCGGCTGGACGAGGGGCTGACCCGGCTCGCCGAGCTGCTGGACGAGGGGCCCGAGCCGAGTCTGTCGGGGTACTGATGTCATCCCGAGTGAAGCGAGGGATCTTGCCCGCCCCGGCAAGATCCCTCGCTTCACTCGGGATGACAGTGCGTTTCAGAACCCCTTCCCGATCCCCAGATAGAACGCCGTCCGCTCGCTGCTCGTCGACACCGAGAGCCGCACCATATACGCCGGGTCGAGGAACGACGCCCATAACCCACCGCCACCCGCGGCATGCCAGACGTCGGACTCCTCCCCGTCGAGGAAGACCCGCCCGACATCCGCCAGCCCCAACACTCCGAAGTCCACCGGCGCGAGGAAGTAGAATTCGCCGAGACGAAGCCGCAGCTCGCTCTGGGCGTAAAGCGACGCCTCGCCCGCGTAGCGGTTCGCCCGGCCGAGCCTGACCGTGGAGGCATCGCCGATGTAGGCGGCTTCCTGGAACGGGAAGCGGCCCCACACCCGCCTGCCGCCGAGGTGCAGCGCCAGCGTCGGCTCGAGCGGAGCGGAGGCTGCCGTCATCGCCGTCGTCACGTCCCCGTGCACTTCGCCGAACGCGTCCTCCACGTCCAGGGCGGCCGGGTACCAGGCACCCCCGACGGTAAAGGCGAAGCCCCGATTGGTGCCGGTCCGGTTGAGGCCGTCGAAGCTGAGCCGGCTCCCGACCCCGAACATGCCGAACGTTCCCGCGCCGTATTCGTCACGCGTCAGGAACCGGTCTTCATCGAAGTCGGTGTCGAAGTAGCGGAACAGCGGTCCGACGGTGAGCTCGGCCTCCCCCACCGGAAACCCGATCGCCGGTGCCACCGACAGGTCGAGCTGTTCCACCTCGAAGAACTCGTCGTCGCCTTCCGCGGTCGTTTCGTTGCCGAACCCGTGGAAATTCAGCACCTCGATGCCGGAGAGGCGCGCGAGCAGCAACCCGCGAACCCTGGAGTTCTCCCGGATCCAGGTGCCGGCGAAGTCGACCTTCCCCGACATGGCGCCCGTGGACCAGCCGACGCGCACCCGATAGCGCTCGGCGAAGGGATCGCGATGGAAGCCATAGCGGGTATGCACGGCCCCGGTGCCGAGGAAGAGGCCGAGGTCCGGACTGATGGCGAGCCAGGTGACCGAGAGCCAGCGGTTGCCCCAGTCGCGCTGCGCCGTATCGCGCGGCGCGTAGGGCTTCCGGTCCACCTCCACGTCGCGACCCGGGAGCACCGAATCGGCGGGATCGGCGGCGTAGAGCTTCACCCGGCCGCCGCGGGAAGAGTCCACCACCACATCGGTGCCCTTTCCCGGGAGGACCCGGACTCGAACGCCGCCGCCACCCTCGCCCTTCACCTCCACCCGGTCGGCGCCGCCATGCAGCATGAGGCGGACCTCCTTCGTCTCGTCGTGGTCGAAGCGGCGGGTGAAGTACGGCTCTTCCAGCTCGCCGTTCTCGCCCACGGCGGCGATGGAGACCTCGGTGAAGCGGCCGTCCAGTCGGTGCACCGTCGCCACTTCATCGCGGTCGGTGCCATGGATGTCCACTTCTCCGGCGAGGAGGCGGTAGAACTTGCCCGCGGCCTCCGGAAGCTCGTCGCGGCGCGCCTTGAGCGCGTTCGCCAGGCGAGTGGAATCGATCGGGAGATAGCTCGCCGGAAGCCTCGCTGCCGCCGCCTCTATCACCGAGTCGGTGAGCCGGGACTGGAGGGCGGTCGCGATCGAGTCCCAGTCCTTGCGTTCCAGCGACACCAGGAAGCGGCGGTCGAGAAAGCGTCCGTTCCAGTTCTGGCCCAGCGGGCCGGCGTACTTGGGGCCGAACTTCACCAGCTGCGGCGCGTTCGCGCGGGCCACCTTGAGCAGCAATCCATCGTAGAGTGCGAAGGCTTGGTCGCGGTCACGGGGGATCGGGACCCAGTGGCGGGGCTTGGTGTCCTCGAAGCGGGCCCAGCGCCACTGGTCCGCGTGCCGGTCCCAGTCGCCGACGAACACATCCGCCAGGCGCGCGGTGAGGAACCGACGCGCGTCCACCCGGTCGTTGGGACTGTCCTCCACTTCCTTGAGCAGCTTGGTCGTGCTGATGACCTCCTCCGCCCCCTCGAACTCCGCTCCCTCCTCGTCGTTGGGCCGTTCCTCGATGGTGCCGAGCATGCCGCCGTACGCCGTGGCGAACTCCCCCAGCCGGGGGTGATCCTTCGGCAGGATGAAGACCCGGGGCGTGGCATGCGGAATCCCCGCTGCCTCCATGACCGGCGTCACGAGCAGGGCGCCCACGGGGTGCCCCGCACTGGTCTGGTCGCGCACGATGCCGGCGGCCGCGGTCGTCCGCAGTTCGGGAGGAAGTGCCGCCACCGGATCCTTGTCGATCGAGCGGAACTGGTACTCCCTCCCGTCGGCGCCGTTCAAGCGAAGCGATTTGGTCTGCTCTCCACCGCCCTTTCGGGTGGCGGTGAGTCCGCCGGCGAAGCTGTCCAAGTCGAGCACCGGCGCCTCGAGCGGTGTGGTCCAGAGGTCCCGGTAGTGGCTGCCGAAGAGCCACCGCTGCAGCCAGCCGGCCTCGTACTGGGGTCCCGGCGGGATGGCGAGGGTCTGCCCAGGCTCCGCCCGATCGGCGACCGCCTGCGCCTCGGCCGAGACCGGCAGGGCCAGGGCGAGGAGAACAGCGAGGCCGACCGCCCCGTGCGCGTGACATACCTCCGAGACGATGCGTACTTGCGAAAGGACCATCATTCGGGAGCTCTCACATGTGCAGCGAACGCGACCTGCGAGTCCGCGGTTCCAGTGGCGTTATAATCCGTAGCTCAATGTACCTCTTCCCTGTGCTTCTGCTCGCCCTGGGCCTCGCCGCCTGCGCCGAGGCCCAGTCCGCGTCCGCGGGCGGCCTCCGTCACTACGATCTCGACGGGCCCCCATCCGCCCGGATCGAGCTGCCGAACGAGCTGGCCGAAATCTCCGGGCTCGCGTTCACCGATGATGGCCGGCTTCTCGCTCACGGCGACGAGCGCGCGGTCATCTACCAGATCGATTTTCCCAGTGGAAAGATGGTGAAGCGCTTCGCCATCGGCGACGCGGGCGGCCCCCTGCTGGGCGACTTCGAGGATATCCAGGTGGTGGGCGACCGCGTGTTTCTCGTGACCAGCGCCGGCATGCTGGTGGAGGCGAGGGAAGGCCGCGACGGGGAGACGGTGCCCCTGGTGCGGCGTACTCGAGGGCTCGGCGGTGCCTGCGAGGTCGAGGGGCTGAGCTGGGACGAGGCGTCCTCCTCCATGCTCCTGCTCTGCAAGCAGGCCCAGGGGAAGCGCTGGAGGGACCAGCTCGTCATCCTGGCCGTGAACCCCGCGACCGGAGAATTCGAGTCGGAGCCAAGGCTCACGGTATCCCACGCCGACCTCAAGCGCGCGACCGGCGTCAAAGGATTCGTCGGCTCCGCGATGGTGCGGTATCCGCACAGCGGCAGCTGGATCCTCGTCTCCGGCCCCGCGCACGCGTACGCCGAAATCGACACCGCCGGCAAGGTGCTTGCGGGGGGACGGCTCCACTCGAAGCGCCATCGGCAGCCGGAGGGCCTCGCGATCGCGCCCGATCTCACCCTGCTCATCAGCGACGAAGCGGCAGGCGCGAAGGCGACGATCACCGGCTATGCGAGCCGCCGCTAGGGCGGCCGTCGTCGCGGTCGCCTTCGCGGCGACCGCCTGCGGCTCCGCACTGGAGCCCGCCACGCCCGCCCCGGCGCCCATGCCGGCCAAGGACAGCATCGAGATCGCGATCTTCCTCATCGGCGACGCCGGCAGCAAGGCCTACGACGGCGAGCCGGTGCTTCAAGAGCTGGCGATCCAGTCGGACTCGCTCCGGCCGGTGCGCCAGTTCGTCGTCTTCCTGGGCGACAACGTCTACCCCCGCGGCGTGCCGCCGCTGGGGGCCCCGACCCGGGAGGACGCCGAGCGCCGCCTCGCCGCCCAGGTCCTGGCGATCCGCAAAGGAAGCGCCCAGGGCCTGCTCATCCCCGGCAATCACGACTGGGACCGGCAGGGACGAGACGGCTGGAATTCCATTCGCCGGCAGGATTCCCTGGTCCGGCAGTTCGGCGGGCCAGACGTGCGGCTCGCTCCCTCGGATGGGTGTCCCGGGCCCGAGGTGGTGGACCTCGGCACCCATGTCCGACTCATCGCCCTCGACACGGAGTGGTGGGTCCACAACGACGTGAAGCCCTACGGCGACACCTCGCCCTGCCCCACCAAGACCTACGAGGAGGTCGAGGACTCGCTCGCAGGAGCGCTGCGGGACAAGGGCGATCGGCACGCCATCATCCTCACCCATCACCCGATGCAGTCCGGCGGCTCCCACGGCGGCCACTTCACCGTGAACGATCACATCTTCCCGCTCCGGAACTGGAAGCGGTGGATGTGGCTGCCGTTGCCGATCGTCGGTTCGCTCTATCCTTTTGCGCGGCAGAGTGGGATCTCCAACCAGGACGTCTCCGGCCAGAAGTACCGCCTCCTGCGAAGCGCCTTCGAACGGGCCTTCTACCAGCATCCGCCCCTGGTGGTGGCCTCGGGGCACGATCACGACCTGCAGGTGATCCGGGGCGGTCGCTCGGGGATCACCTGGGCGGCCTACCAGCTGGTGAGCGGAGCGGGCATCCTGGGCCACGCGAGCGTGGTGCGCGATGTCGAGGGCTCGCTCTTCAAGCGCGAGGCCGCCGGGTTCATGCGGCTGGATGTGACCCGCGACGGCAGGATGCGCCTCTCCGTCACAACCGTGGTTCCCGAGGGCCAGCGGCCGGTCGGTGAGAGCGCGGAGGTCTTCTCACTCTGGCTCACGGATGAGGAGGGATTCTAGAGCGATTTGCCGAACCCTTTCGCCTTTCGCCTGAGGCCCTTCGCGCAACCGCCGTCGTTCCCCTTACAACACACCTCATCACAACGACTTAGCACTCGGCTACATACGGCCCGTTTTGTGCTCCTTCGAGGGGCCCTGAAGGCCCACCTCGGAACTCTCTCTACGGCCGGCATGCAGCGACTGCTAAAGCTCACACTCGGAGTGCTCCTCCTTGGTGCTTGTGCGCCGGGCCTCCCGCCCGCGCCCACCGTCGCACCGCTGACCGGCGGGATCACCGACAACATCCCGGCGGCCTCCGAGCTCGACGCCGCGGCGCCGCTGGCCGACGCGGTGGTAGCTGCGCCCGGTGACGAGGTGGCCTCGCTCGACGCCGACGCGGTCAGCTGGGACTTCGACGTCCAGACCTACGCCTCGCATCCCAGGGTCCAGTACTACCTCAAGCACTTCCAAGCCATGGCGCCGAGCCGGCTGGCCGTGGTGCTCGAGCGCGGCGCGCGGTACGAGCCGATGATCCGCGAGCGCCTCGCCGCCGAAGGTCTCCCAGGCGACCTGTTCTACCTCGCCATGATCGAGAGCGGCTGGTCTAGCGAGGCCGTGAGTCGAGCCTACGCCGTCGGGATGTGGCAGTTCATGCGAGGCACCGGCCGGGGATATGGGCTCCGGGTGGACACCTGGGTGGACGAGCGGCGGGACCCGGTGAAGGCGACGGACGCGGCCGCCCGCCACCTGCGCGACCTCCGCGAGCGCTTCGGGTCGCTCTACCTGGCCGCGGCGGCCTACAACGCCGGCGCCGGCACCGTCTCCCGCGGCCTCGGGAAGCTGGAACCCGCCGAGGAGCTCGAAGAGGCGGAAGAGGCAGGCGACGCCGCGTTCTTCCGCCTCGCCGAGTCCAAGCTCCTGAGGCACGAGACTCGGGACTACGTCCCCAAGCTCATCGCCGCCGCACTCATCGCCAAACAGCCTTCGCGCTACGGGATCGCGACCGCGCCGGTGCAGCCCTTCGCCTACGACTCGCTGGTCGTGACCGAGGCGACCGGCCTCGACGTGGTGGCCCGACTCGCCGGCGTCAGCTTGGGCGAGGTCCGCGATCTCAACCCCCAGTACCTGCGCCTGGCCACGCCGCCGGGCACCGAGTCCGTCATCCGCGTCCCCGCCGGGACCGGCGTGGCGACGTCGTCGGCCTACGAGCAGCTCCCCGCGGAGGAGCGGGTGCAGTACCTGACCCATGTGCTCCGGAAGAACGAGCGGCTGACGACCGTGGCGGCCAACTACCGCATCCCGCTCGCCGACCTGCGGGCCGCCAATCCCAAGGCCGGCTCGCGCCCGCGCGCGGGCACCCGGCTCGTCGTCCCGACCGTGGCGATTCCCTCGGCGATCGCGATCCGAGCGGCTGGTGAGCGCCGGCCGCACCACAGCGCACGCACGCACAAGGTCCGGCGAGGCGAGACCCTCACCGGCATCGCGCGTCGCTACCGGGTCTCGCTCGCGGCGCTGAAGCGAGCCAACGCGATCCGCAATGAGCACGCGTTGATGGCCGGTACCCGGCTACGCATCCCCGGCTGATCCACCCTCACCCCTGAAACGGAACCGACCCGTGTCCCCCGAGCCCCGCGCCACCCCGAGCCCCTCCGCGAGCGCTCCCGTCCCCGAGCGCGCCGCCGCCGCCATCCTCGGCTCGATGATCGCGCTGATCCTCGTCCTGATGGCGATCCTGGTCCAGACCACGTGGGTGGACCCCGCGAGCTCCGCCGACGTCCCGGCGGTCGAGACCGCGGGCTACGCGCAGCGCTGAGCCCCGTGCGCACCTCCCTCGGTCTCCTGCTCGCAGTCGGGGCCGCCCTGGCGGGCTCGCCGCGCCCTGGCGGCACCAGCGGCTACGCTGCGATGTCCGCCGAGGATACGGCGCGGCCCTATCTGGGCACGGCCGAGCGTGACGGGCGTGCCGCGCTGACGGCGCTGCCGGTGGGCGCGGAGATCGAGGGCTTTCTCTCTTCACGCGGGCTGCCGCCCCGGGCCGGGCGGTTCCTGGTGACCGATAGCGGACTGGTCTTCAACTCCAGCGACGGCCGACTGGCCCAGACCTATCCCCTGGTCGGTCCGCTTCGTGTCCGCGATGGGCGGCGCTGGCGGGCGCCCGTAATCTCGCTGGCCTACCGCGATTCGAGCGACGGTCGGTCGGTGTACGTCTTTCGGATGGATGGAGGCGTCTTCGGGACCGCGGCGCCCGGTCCGCTGCTGGATCTCGCCGGACGCCCGAACTGGCTCGACAGTGTGGCCTCGCGCGAGTGGCGGCCGGACCGGCCGCTCGTAAGCCTGTTCGACACCGCGGCCGCACGGCGGGTCAACCGGCGCCTCGAGCGGAGCGGCTACGCCGATTCCCTCTACGCGCTCTTCGGTCGGCCGGCGCGGCGGGTCGGGCTGGTGAGCAAGCGGGGCCGCGCGGCGGGCCGTCTGGGCGAGTACATCGCCTCCCGCGACTCCCTCGCGCTGGATCCGGCGCGGATGACGAGCGAGGACCAGCTTCGCCATGCCATGGCGCACGAGCTGGCGCACCGTTGGCAGGCCCGTGCCCCTGGCCAGCTCCGCACGCTCTGGCAGGACGTGCGGGCGATCCGCGACGCCCGCCGCTACGGCTACGGGAACCCCTCGGAGCACCAGGCGGAAGCGGTGGCGTTCGCGCTCCACTTCCTCCAGGCCACCGCGGCATCCCCTGCCACCGAAGGCGCGCCGTTGCTGGAGCAGTACGAGCTGCTGGTGCCGGGGACGGCCGCGGTCGCCCGCTACCTCGCCCTCCAGCCGATCTACGCGGACCACCCCCTCCGGCGTCTGCTCACCACCGGCGAGCAGAGCTGAGCCTCGACCGCTAGCTTATCGGGGTCCCGACTCGAGGGCCCCGTGCATCCCGACCTCCAGCTTCTCACCCGTCTTCTCGTCGCCGCCGCGCTCGCCGGGCTCCTCGGCTGGGAGCGCGAGCGCGCCAGGAAGTCCGCCGGTTTCCGCACCCACATGCTGGTCGGCATCGCGGCTGCGCTCTACACTACGATCGGCCATCTGTCAGTTGCCGAGATCGCGCCCCACTCGGAGAGCCTGCGTGCCGACCCGATCCGGGCAGTTCAGGCCGTGGCGATAGGCATGGAGTGGATACC
>JBKPGZ010000095.1:0-16426 GCA_046729675.1 Gemmatimonadota bacterium
CACCCCCTCCGCGGCGGCGGACAAGGGGAGGACGGCTGCGAGGACGGCGAGCGCGACGAGAGCGCGACCCGACGCGCGGCTAGAGTGGGGCTTCGGCGCGCGGGCGGAAGAGGAAGGTGTGTTTGAAGAACGGGAGATCGACACTATCGCTGTATTCGGCCTGGATGGTGATCCGCTTCCCCGTGCGATCGATCCGGAAACCGGGGTGTCGTCCGAGAATGGAATCGGCGGTCGCTGCAAGCCGCCGGGTGATCACGCCGTTGTCGATGGTCGGCGCCATCTGGGCCTGGAAGCGCATCGCGTCCTGGAGCCGGTAGAACCGAAGGTACACCTGCCCGATGTGCACGCCATAGTATGCCGCGGCGAGAAAGAGCACCAGCGAGACAAGGCACCCGAGCGAGGTGCCTCCGCGGCGACTCGGCGCCCCGGCTACCATTGCGACTGCGCACCTTCGACGATGTTGGTCACGAGCTTTTCGAGCGCCTTCTCCCGGCCCTGGGCCTCCTGGCCGGGATCGTAGTCGCCCTCGAGCAGCAATCCACTGCGCTGCCAGAGCGGCTTGTTGTTGGCCTGATCGAGGATCTCCACCGACACGCTGATCTGCACCAGCCGTCGAGTGACGGTCACCGCGCCGTCCCCCTGGTCATCCCCGGTGAAGGCCACCGGAACGTCAGGCTCGTAGCGGGTGATCGTCCCTCGCACGACCGCGTCGGCCTGGCGCTCACTGGCCTGGCGAAGGCCGAGGCGACCTTCCACGGCCTCTCGCACCTTGGCGTTGACCTCCTGGGTGAGCGTGGGCTCCGGAGTCTGGTTGTCGAACGGCAGGACCGCCACCGTCTTGATGTGGGACGGAAGTCCCCCGCCGGCGAAGCCGTAGAGGCAGCCGCCAAGAAGGAGGACGCTAAGGCTTGCGAGAAACCCAGATCTCAGGCGCAAAGTTGGCCTGCGCGGTCGAGAGGAAGGTGAGATCCAGCCGGGCCGGCACACTCGGGACGGTGAGTCTCGCCGTAAGCGGAGCGCCGGTGGAATCGAGCGTACATTCGGCCCGTCCGACGATCTCCCCGGCGCGGCGCACCAGCGTCACCATCTTCGTGGGGCTGCCCGCCGTCCGCGCGTATTCCACGGTGTCGGCGCCGTCGACGTACTGCCATGCGAGCGTGCCGGCATCCGCCAGGCCCCGAAGCTCGGCTCCTGCCGAGGGCGGTCGCGCCACACCGAACATTCCCCACATGAGCGGATAGTTCGGCACCAGCTTCGTCACCGCGTCCGGGGGCTCCGCCCAGAGCGGCTGCTCGCCGATGACCACCGCGGACGCCGCGCCCGACCCGAACGGGCCGGCCACATCGAAGCGCATCGAGTCGGGGGGCGCGACGCGAGCGCTGCCCCGCCCTCCCGCGCTCGACTTGTCGTCACGGAAGAGCCACTTGAAGCGATGCAGCCGATGGGACGACGGTTGCGTGCCGTGGACCCACTCGGTCACCTGAGCCGACGTGACCGGCGCAGCGCCGGCCGGGACCACCGAGCCGGGCGCACCGCTGCACGCCAGGCCGGCCAACGCCAAGCCAAGATATGCGACCCGCGCTGGCCGGTCAATCAGAAGGCGTTGCGCCATCAATAGTTATGGCCGAAGAAGAAGCTCACGAAGTGCTTGTCGCGCTGGCTGCGATCCAGTCCGTAGCCCCGGTAGTCGTCGCTGGTGAAGCGCCAGCCGACGTCGAGCCGGAGCACGGCCAGCGGTCCCAGCGCCAGCCGAAAGCTAAACCCGTAGGCGCCGATTACGTCGCGGTCGATGCCGGACTGGAAGTCGGCCTTGCCGACATCGGTGAAGAACGCCGCCTGGATCTCGGGCAGGTCCATGTCGCCGAACGGAGTGCCCAGGGTGAGATGGGTGAGGACCGGGAAGCGCAGCTCCTGGTTGGCCATCCAGGCCCGGGAGCCGACGATGTAGCCGAACTCGGGGTAGCCTCGCATGCCAATGGTACCGCCGATATTGACGCGCCGCGGGCGGTCGCCACCGCTGAAGAAGCCGAACCCCCGGAGCGCCCAGGCTGTCCGCTGGCCCAGTCGGAAATACCGACGCCAGTCGGCGCTCACCAGGTAGCTGTCGAACCGGGCGTTGGTGAAATCGCTGGAGAGCCCGCCGGTCAGGCTGAAGCGCCCGCCGTCGATGGGCCCGCTGTTTACCCAGAGCGCGTTGTCGTGCACGTAGCTCAGGTACTGCGAGGCGATCCAGCCGACTCGGCGCGGCTCGTCCACCGGCAGGGTGAAGTCCACCCGATCCGAATGCTCGATGACGAAGTTGCCTTCGAGCCGGGTGAACCGGCTCAGCGGATACCGCAGCAGCCCGAGCGCGCCGTAGGCGGTCTCGTCGTAGGCGACGAAACGGTCTCCCTCGAAATTGCGGCCCTTGGTGCGGAAGGCGCCGACACCCCAGTTCACCCGGCGCGACCGGTTCACGTAGGTGAGGTTGGCGTTGATGTTGGCCACGAGGCTGCCCAGCTCCCGCCCCTGGAAGGAGCCGATGGACCCGAACAGCAGGTTGTCGGCGAGGAGGTCGCTCGCGACGAAATAGAAGCCCTGCGCCCCGCCGTAGCCGGGGATCCAGACCGCATCTCCGGCGGCGAAATCGAGAGTCATCTTGGATTTGTATGGCTCGCGGCTGGCGATCAGGCTGCCGGCGGTGTCGCCCTCGGTGAGCCAGCTCCAGCTGCCGACGGTATCGGGCGGCGCGAGCGAGAAGCGCTCCTGCCGGGCGACCGTGTCCACCGGATAGCGGTAGAGATTCCAGCTCAGGTCGTGGAAGCCGCCCACCAGTAAGCCGGAGCCGTCCGGCAGCGGCACGCCGTCGAAGGCGCCGCTCCAGGCCGAGGTCTCCCGTCGCCCTTCGCCCAGCGTATCCACCGAGAAGACGTTCAGCACGCCGTCGCGGTCGGAGGTGAAGTAGATCCGGCTGTCCTCGGCCCAGTCGGGTGACTCGTCCTTCCACGGCCCCGCGGTGAGCGGCGTGACGCGGGCGCTGTCCAGGTTCAGCAGGAACAGGTTGGCGGCCCCGTCGAGCCCGTCGGCCGCCCGGTCGGAAGCGAAGACGATCCGCCTCCCATCGGGAGCCGGGGTGGGATCGAGATCCTGGTAGCGGTCGGCCGTGAGGGGCTCCAGCGTCCCGTCGGGCAGATGCACTCGGTAGATGTCGGAGATACCGCTCTCCGAGAGGCCGCTGACCACGATGCTCCGACCGTCGGGCATCCAGTGGGGAGAGAGCAGCGACACCAGCTCGGGGAACTGGTAGCGCCCCCGCACCTTGCGATCCTCGAGGTCCCAGATGATGAGCGCATCGCGGTCGCCGTACCGCGCCACGAAGAGGAGCAACCCCTCGCGGGAGGCGTCCATCTTGGAGTCGAAGGGATGGAAGGACTCCATCTCGGCGCTCCGGCCCCCGCTCACGACGGTGCGAGCGTGGCCGCCGTCGAGGCCGCGGTTGTAGATGGTGACGTAGCCTCTGGCCGGCGAGATGTACAGCACGCCGCCAGACCCGCCGTTGGTGTCCGCCAGGAACGTCGGCTTGACCGCGAGCTTGGCCACCTCGCGGCCCAGGACCGAGAGCGGGGCGAGGCTGTCCACCGAGGGGTAGTACTTCCGCCGCATCGCCAGCTGGAACTCGTCGCTCAGCTGGTCGAGGGTCCGACCGTACACGCCGAGGAGCGCGGCGTTGAAGTTGTCGTGCCGGTTCAGCTCCTTGTACATGGTGGCAACGCGCCAGTCGCCGTAGGTGTCCGCCAGCCAGCGGTGGATCTCCCCTCCGAGAGGGTATACGATGCCGCTGGTGACGTAGGTGAGCACCTTGAACGGCGGGAGCCGGCCGCTCAGGGTGAGGTCGCGCATGACCATCTCGTCGCGCGCGTCCTGGCCCCCGGACCAGAGCTCGGCCATGCCTTCCGTCCACCACAGGGGGAAGTTGGGCCGGCTGTGGCGCGGCGCCTGGTAGTAGGCCTCGTTCAGCAGATCGAGCTGGAAGACATGGACCAGCTCGTGCCTCAGGGTATGACGGAACTCGGCGAAGTTGCCCCGGAACGGCAGGGAGACACGACGCTTGAGGAAATCGGTCGCACCCAGGAGCCCTTCCGGAGGCGTGAAGGGAAGGATGTTGGTCTGTTCGAAATCCGTGTGGGAGGCGTAGACCACCAGGGGGATCCGCTCGGCCACCTCGTGACCCAGCTGAACCGCGAGGGTGTCGTAGCTGGCTTCGGCGTACGCCAGCGCGGCGGGCGCGAGGTCGGCCTCCGCGGGGTAGTAGTAGAGGTCCACGTGGGGACCTTTAAGGATCCGCCAGTCGAGCTTGCGGTACTGGATCTTGTTCTGGCCGAAGCTGAAGAACTGCGCGGACAGCTCGGCCGGGAAGGCCACACCCAGCGCGACCGCCGCGGCCACGAGGAGCGGCCACCTGCTTACGCCTGCCATTTCCGCCTCACTTCATCCTGATCGTGCGGATCACGTCGCCCTGCATGATCCGCGCGAGACTCGCTTGCCCTCCCGTCACCCGCCCGAAGATGGTGTACGTACCGTCCAGGTGGGGCTGGGGGCTGAGATTGATGAACCACTGGCTGGACCCGGTATCCGGTCCGGAGAGCGCCATGCCCAGCATGGGGCCGTCGTACCGGTGACGATTGATCTCGTCGCGAATCGCACCGCCTGGGCCGCCGAACCCGTCTCCGCGAGGGTCCCCGTCCTGCACCACGAAGTTGGGCACCACCCGGTGCCACCTGTTGCCGTCGAAGAAACGCCGGTCGACCAGCCGCAGGAAGTTGGCGACCGTCATCGGCGCCTCAGGGCCGAGCAGCTCGATCTCCATCGGTCCGCGCTGGTCGGTCTCGATGATCACCTTGGGGCGGGCCAGTGAATCCGGAGCTACGATGAAGCGCAGCACCAGGTCGCGGTAGTCCTGGGCGCTCCTCCCGGTCGCGATCGGAGTGGCCCGCCCCCACCGCGCGGCCAGCTCCGGCCAGTTCTCCACCGCCCAGCGGCGCACCAGATAGTCCTCGGGCCGTGGCGCCGAGGCCACGAACTCCTCCGCCACTCTCCCCCGCGTCTCGGTGGAAGAGCCGCCGATGGCCTGGATCGCCCCCAGCGCCGCGAACGCCGCGTCCGGGAACGAGTCGCGGCTGGAACGGCGGTAGGCCGCCACCAGCGCCGTCAAGTCCTCGGGTGCAGCCGCCCGGGCCAGCACATCGGCGGCCACGCTTCGGACGGCGGCGTCGGCGTGCTGCACCAGTGGCCTCGCTGCGGCGACCAGAGCCTTATCGGGACCCTCGACCTCCGCCGACCACGCCTGCATCCCTGCGGCGATCACCCTGGGGTCGCGATCGGAGAGGAACCAGGGCCGCGGTCCGGCGCCGGCGATCGCGGATCCCTCCGCCGCGGCGGCCCGCTCCCGCCAGTCCGCGCTGCTCCGCCACCGGGCCGCAGCGGCCGTGAAGCCGGCCGAATCGGAGCGAGCGAGCCCGATCAGCGCCTCCCGGCGCACACCGAAGGGTCGGTTGGCGGCCGCGACCCGCGCCAGGGCCCGCGCGGCCTCGGCGCCACCGAGCTCACCCGCGGTCATCGCGGCCTGCAGCTGGACGTTGGACAGCGGGTCGTCGAGCAGCGGCACGATCTCCGTCGCGAGCGTCGAGTCCTGGAAGTCGGCGAGCGAGCGGAGCGCGTTGATCTTCACCTGCGGATTGGCATCGGCGGCGGCCCGGGCCAGCAGCTGTGCGACGGCCTTGGCCGCCAGGCCCGCGGTATCCACATAGCTGCGCGTAAGCGCGCGAGCCGCCATCGCGCGCACGACGGCCTCCGCATCTCGGAGCGCGACCGTGAGACGATTGCCGGCGGCGGGCGCCCGAAGCCGTCCCAGGGTGTAGGCCGCGCGCCAGCGCAGCGAGACCGAGGTGTCCTCCAGAAAGGGGAGCAGCGAGACGACCGGTGCATCGGGGCCAAGGCGCCACGACTCGAGCACCGCCTGGGTCACCAGCGGGCGCCGGTCCTCCACCGTCGGCACCACGCTGCCGGCGAGGATGCCCTCGAAGAAGGTGCCGACCTGGCTACCGCCGATCTTGGCGAGCGCGGTGATCGCCTCGACCGCCGTGGGCCCGTCGAGCGCCGGCGTCCCGGTGATGCGGTCCATGAGGGGACCGGCGGCGGCGGGGGCGCCGAGCAACCCCAGCCCGAAGGCAGCGGCCACCCGCACCGTGGAGTCCGGGTCGGTGAGCAGCGGGACCACCAGCGACGTGGCGGCCGGATCGCCGATCCGGCCCGCGCCCAGCGCCGCCAGGCGGCGCACGACGGAGTCGGGCGAGACCAGCGCGCTGCTGAAGAGTGCCGGCTGGAAGTTCCTCGCGTCCTCCGCGGCGAGCACCGAGGCCAGTTGCTCCACCACCGCCTCCTGCTGGGCGGCCGCCGGCGCCGGTGCGACGGCGAAGGCGAGAGATCCGGCGAGGGCGAAGGCGGCGTGGAGGCGGCGGGTTTCAGCCATGGAGATTCACGGGGTCCGGGATTGCCCGCATGGCGCGCCGCACGGCGTCGGGCATGCGGGTGAGATTCAGGCTGCGATCGAGCGCGAAAAGCGAAGTGGAGGCCGTGGCGAGCAGGCGGCCGTCGTCGGCATGTTCGACGGCGTAGCCGAAGTCGATCCGCCGGGAGACGAGCTCGCGCACCCAGCAGCGGATCCGGACCCGATCGTCGTAGCGGGCGGGCTGACGGTAGCGCACCGTGACCTCACTCACCACCAGCCGCAGGCCCGCCTCCTCCAGCTCGCGATAGCTCATGCCGGCGAGGCGGAGGTGCTCCGTGCGAGCGATGTCGAGCCAGACGAGGTAGCGGGCGTGGTAGACCACGCCCATCTGGTCCGTCTCGGAATAGTTCACCCTCACCAACGTCTCCGATACGTCGGGGGCAACCGCGGTGGACTTCACCGGTAGACGCCCGGGACCGCACGAAAGTGACATCCGGCGGCCAGGTTGCGGCGGTCCGAGGCGGGACCCATCTTTGGCCCCGTGCAGGGGCACACCCTCGTCGTCGTCTCGGACGCCCATCTCGGCGTGACACCACCTGCCGTCGAGGAGGCGCTCGTGGCCTTCCTCGACGCCGTGCCCACCCTCGGCGACAGCCTGCTGCTCAACGGGGACCTCTTCGATTTCTGGTTTGCCTATTCGCGTGTGGTCCCCCGCCGGGGCTTCCAGGTCGCGGCGGCGCTGGCCACCCTCGCGCGCCGGATGCCGGTGCTCATGGTCGGCGGCAACCACGACCGATGGGGCGGCGACTTCTGGAGCCGGGACCTGGGACTCCGCTTCGATCCCTACCGGCTCAACTTCCAGCTCGGCCGGATCGGAGTAGCCGCGATCCACGGCGACGGCCTGTCGGAGGGCCGCCGGCGCGCCAGGATCCTCCATCGGCTGATCCACCATCCGGCCACGTCCGCGGTCTACCGCATCCTGCACCCCGAGCTCGGCTTCCGCCTGGTGGAGGCCCTCAGCCCTCACCTCGGCGACCAGGAGGCCGGCGAGGCCCACCTCGAAGCGGCCGCGGCCCATCAGCGCGCCTGGGCGTCACAGCTGCTCGCACGGGAGCCGGACCTGGGGATGGTGATCATGGGACACACCCACCGCCCGGAGCTCTCGCGCATGGCGGGCGGCGCGACCTACCTCAATCCGGGTGCCTGGTTCGAGGGACTACGCTACGCGGTGGCGACCGAGGATGGGGCAGAGCTTCGGCAGTTCAACCCAGGGGCACAACCTCGGCCCTCCCCAGCCGCTCCCCGATGAATCGCGCGCCCACCTGACGGAAGCGGGCCTCGTCGTCGCTCACCACGAAGCGATGCTCGGCGGCCCCACCCCCGGGCGCCTCCAGACCTCGCTCCCGCAGCACCGACGCCACTACACGAGCCGTCTCCTCTCCACTGTCGATCAGCCGCACCTCCGGACCCATCACGCGCTGAAGCAGCGGGCGCAGCAGCGGGTAATGGGTGCAGCCGAGCACCAGCGACCCGACCCCGGCAGCCTTGAGCGGCGCGAGGTACTCCTCGGCGATGAGGGCCGCGGCGTGGTGCTCGAACCAGCCCTCTTCCACCAACGGGACGAAGAGGGGGCAGGCCTTCTGCTCGACGCGGGCTTCGCCCCTGGCGCGGTGGATCGCCTTGGCGTAGGCGTTGCTCGCGATCGTGCCCGCCGTCCCGATCACACCGATGGGCTTTCCGTTCGTCTGCGCAGCGGCGGCACGAGCCCCCGGCTCGATCACGCCGATCACGGGCACCGGCGATTCGGCCTGCAGCGTCTCCAGCGCGTGCGCCGTGCTGGTATTGCACGCGATCACCACGGCCTTGACCCGCTGGTCGAGCAGCCAGCGCAGGATTTCCAGGCTGTAGCGCCGCACCGTTTCCGGAGACTTGGGGCCATAGGGCACCCGGGCCGTATCTCCGAAGTAGACCGTGGATTCGTGGGGGAGGTGCTCGAAGACCGCGCGGGCGACGGTGAGCCCGCCGATACCGGAATCGAAGATGCCGATGGGCGACTGGTTCATCGAACCTGAACGGGTACGGTGAGGGAGGCCCCCACTCCTCCGGGCATCGCGCGGATCTTCAAGTCGCCGGGGAAGTCGGCCAGGTGCGCCCCGACGTAGGCTTCGAGGGCGGCGAAGACGTGATTGAACGCGAGCAGGACCAGCCAGTCCTCGTGCTCCTGGCGCTTGCTGTCGGCGCGCTCCGAGCCGGTGCGGCGAAGGTAGTCCAGCTCATGGCGGGTCTTGAGCGTCATTCCCAGGGTCACGCCCTCCCAGGCGATGAAGATGCCCCCGGTGAGCTTCCGATTCAGCCTGGCCTGCCCCCACCCGGGAAGAAGGAACGAGCGCCACAGGGCGCCGACCGGGCCGATGGGCCGGAACGCGGCGGTGTCCCGCGGCTCGGGCCCCACGTCGGGCCTGGCGGGGGACACGGCCGTGGAGTCCTGGGCCCGGAGGAGACGCGGCGCCGCTCCCGCGGAGAGGAGGAGGACCGCAAGCGTCAGGGCACGCGACGGGAACACGTCCCGGGTAGCTCCGGCGTCGGTGTGGGCGAGCGCGCGAGTGGCGGGAGCGTGTGGGAATCGAACCCACCGGAGCCGCCGGAGGCGCCTCCGTCGCGGTTTTGAAGACCGGCCAGACCACCAGGCCCGATCCGCTCCCTGGAACGATCGAGTGCATGGAGTATAGCGGAACCCCGGCCGAGCCCGAAGCACCTTACTTGCCCCCCGGACGCGGCAGGAGTTTCATGGAGCATCTCGAACCCAATCAGCCACGGAGTCGGAACATGGTGGTCAGGGGTTTCCTCCCGGCGGCGCTGGCCATTCTCCTCTTCGCCAGCGGATGCGGGACCAGGCCGACCGCCGAGCCGGCCGCCGCGCGCCTCGAGGTGCCCGCCTGGGCCCAGGACGTGATCTGGTACCAGATCTTCGTCGAACGCTTCCGGAACGGCGACCCCGCCAACGACCCCACCGCCCACGACATCGTCGGCGTCACGGACGAAGTGCCGCCCGACGGGTGGCGACCGACGCCCTGGACCCAGGACTGGTACCGGCAGGAGCCGTGGGCGGCCGCCACCGGCAAGGACTTCTACGGGACGGTGTACTCGCGCCGCTACGGGGGCGACCTCCAGGGTGTGCTGGATCGCCTCGACTATCTCCAGGAGCTCGGCGTCACCGCGCTGTACCTGAACCCGGTGAACGACGCGCCCTCGCTCCACAAGTACGACGCCCGCAACTATCACCACATCGACCGCAACTTCGGCCCCGATCCCCGCGGCGACGAGGGGCGGATTGCCGCCGAGGACCCAACCGATCCCGCCACCTGGAGCTGGACGACGGCGGACAGTCTCTTCCTGACGCTGGTGCGCGAGGTGCACCGCCGCCGCATGCGGATCATCGTGGACTACTCCTGGAACCATACCGGGATCACCTTCTGGGCCTGGCAGGATGTAGTGAAACGGCAGCGGGCGTCGCCCTACGCGGATTGGTACGCGGTGGAGGCCTTTGACGATCCCGCCACGCCCGACACCAACGAGTTCCGCTATCGCGGGTGGGTCGGCGTGCCGTGGCTGCCGGAGTGGAAGAAGATCGGGCGTCCCGAGGGCAAGACTCACGGGGCGATCGAGGGCACCCTGGTGCCCGGCGTGCGGAGGCACGTGTTCGACGTGACCCGCCGCTGGCTGGACCCGAACGGCGACGGCGACCCCTCGGACGGCGTGGACGGGTTCCGGCTGGACGTCGCCGAGATGGTGCCGCTCGGATTCTGGCGGGAGTACCGCCGGTTCGTCCGGAGCATCAACCCCGAGGCGTACCTGGTCGGCGAGGTGTGGTGGGAGTCGTGGCCGGACAGGATCTACGACCCGGCGCCCTGGCTCCAGGGTGATGTCTTCGACGCCGTCATGAACTACCGCTGGTACATGCCCACGCGGAGCTTCTTCTCCGGCGCGCCTCCGGGGCTCAATGCTTCGGGCCTCGTGGCGAGCCTCGATTCACTCACGATCGGCATCCCCCCTCGGCACCTCAAGGCGATGATGAACCTGACCGCGAGCCACGACTCGCCACGATTCAGCACGTCCATCTTCAACCCCGGCCGCTACAAATACCACAACAATCCGCGCGAGGACTCCGCATACCGGATCGAGCGGCCGGATCAACGCACCTCACGGATCCAGGAGCTGATCCTGGTTCAGCAATTCACCTATGTCGGGGCACCGCACGTCTGGAACGGCGACGAGGTCGGGATGTGGGGAGCGGACGATCCCGACGACCGGAAGCCGCTGGTGTGGGCCGACCTCGCGTACGAAGACGAGACCACGCATCCCTTCGGGCGGCATCGCCCCCGGGACCGGGTAGCGCCGGACACCGCGCTCTTCCAGGTGTACCAGAGCCTGATCAGCCTCCGAAAGCGGCACCTTCGGCTGTTCGTGGACGGGAGTCTCAGCTGGCTTCGGACCGACGACGCCGCCGGGGTGCTCGTCTACGAGCGGGTGCTGGGCGATAAGCGGGCCGTGATCGCCTTCAACGTCTCCCATGAGCCGCAGGAGTTTGCGGTGAAGGCCACCGGCACCTATCGGGAAGCGTATCCGAGGGAGGGTGAAGCGATTCTTGCCGCCGGAGAGCTCAATGTCCGGCTGGCGCCGGGTTCGGCGAGGGTGTGGATAGCAGAACCAGGTCGTACGGGGTCGTGAGCCTGACGGATCCGTTCGCCACCGTCGCGGCCGTGCCCGAGTACGCATCCACCACCTCGGCCCGGTCCGGAAAGAGGCCGAACACCGGGATGGTCTTCTCCCCCTCGCCCTGGTCCAATGCGACCAGCACCCGATCCGTGGTGCCGTCCCTCGCAAGCGTGCGACCGAAGATGTAAGGCGACTCCTGAAGGGTCCGGTGCTCGCCCGCTCCGACCGCTGGATGATCCCGCCGGAAGCGGCCGAGCTTCCGCCAGTGCTGGAGCACCTCGCTCGTGGTTCCACCGCGCTCCAAGTCGTCCCAGTTCATGAAGGAGCGCAAGTTGGCGTCGCCATCCGCACCCTCGATTCGCAGCGGGCGGGCGAGCTCGTCGCCATAGTAGATCTGCGCGCCGCCTGGAGCGAGGAGGAGACGGGTGCCGGCTCCGAGCGGATCCTTGCGCTCCACGTCGTAGGGTGAGCCGTCGTCGTGAGAGCTGAGGTAGTTGAGCACTGCCACGCCGTCCAGCGGTCCACCATGCATCGCGGCCGCGTACGCGGTGAAGAGGCTGTCCGGCCGTGCCGCCGCATCCCGCTTGAAGCCGAAGTTGATGAGGGCGTCGTAGCCGTGGGCGAAAAAGTCCACTTTGCGGTTACCGAAGTCGTAGCGCCGGCCTCCGCCCAGCTCCCACCCGTACACCTCACCTACCATGTAGAATGGCAGATCGCCGGAGATCCGCCGGGGATGCCCCTGCCGCCACTCGGCCAGCGCCGCGTCGGCCTCACGCCTCAGCTCGGCGCTGACCGACTCACCGAAGTGCTTGGCGGTGTCCACCCGGTAGCCATCGAACCCGAATTTCCGCACCCAGTCGGTGAGCCACTTGATGAGATAGTAGCGCGGGGCCCGCGGGTAGCCTGTGCGCCGGAAGAAGGCGTCCAGCTCCGCGAGCTCGCGGTCGCGCCGGCCCTCCCGCTCCCACTTCTCCAGCAGCTCCGGCGGGAGCTCCACCGGCTGGTCGGACTCCGTGCGGATGTCAGGGAGCGTGGCCACGAGCGTGCAGTCCACCGTGGTGGCATAGCTGCGGTAGGTGCAGTCGGGGCCCCGTCGAACCCAGCCCTCCGGCCACTCGGGGTCGCGCGATGTCGGCGGGCCCGTGTGATTGATGACGGCGTCCATCAGCACCCGGAGGTTCCGGTCGTGTGCGGCGTCAAGGACGGCGCGAAGGTCCTCCGCCGTACCGAGCGACGGGTCTACGGCGGTCCAGTCGCGGGTCCAGTAGCCATGAAAGGGATAGGTCTTCCCCTTCCCCTCGTCCACGCTGCCGTGAATCTGCTCGACGAAGGGAGTGAGCCAGATGGCATTCACGCCGAGGCTGTCGAAGTATCCCTCCTCGATCCGCTGAAGCAACCCGGCGAGGTCGCCTCCCTCGAAGCTGCGCAGGAGCGCGCCGTCGTGCCGGCGGCCCAGGGCGTGATCGTTGGTGGTATCGCCGTTGGAGAAGCGGTCAGTGAGGAGAAAGTAGATCGTCGCGCCGTTCCAGAAGTTCGCTGCGCGCGCGCTGGTCTGAGGGACGGGTTCCGGCCGGGGCGAGTCCTGCTCGCTCCGACCCCTGCACCCCGCCCCGGCGAGCGCGATCAGGCCGAGGACGGCAGCTCGGCGGGCCATGCGGCGGCATCCACGTCGTCCCGGTCCTCGACCCGCAGCGTGAGCGCCGCGGCGAGCAGCAGCGAGCCTCCGCCAATCGCGAGCGCGTAGATCGGCTGCCCACTGAAGAAGCGACCGACGAGGAACCCGAGCAGCGCCGCCGCTACGATCTGGGGGATCACGATGAAGAAATTGAACACGCCCATGTAGTACCCCATCTTCGACGGCGGCAGCGAGCCGGTGAGGATGGCGTAGGGCATGGAGAGGATGCTCGCCCAGGCGACGCCGACGCCGACCATGGAGCCCAGCAGGAGTCGGGGGTCCTTCAGCAGGAGAATGGAGAGCAGCCCCAGCGCGCCGCACGCCAGGCAGATCGCGTGCGCCACCTTGCGGCTGGTCCGCCGTGCCAGGAGCGGGATCGCGAAGGCCACCACCGCGGCGACCCCATTGTACATCCCGAATCCCACGCCGACCCAGTTCGCTCCCTCATTGTAGAGCGCGGAGGTCGTGTCGGTGGTGCCGTACACGTGACTGGTGACAGCGGGGGTGGTGTAAATCCACATGGCGAAGAGGCTGAACCAGGAGAAGAACTGCACCCACGCGAGCTGTTTCATGGTGTGGGGCATGTCCTGGAAGTCGTTCACCACCGTCACGAAGCCGTTTTCGTACCTTCCCCGTCGCTGCATCGCGCCGCTGGCGACCAGGAGCAGGCCGACCACGGCCACGCCGGCGGAGAGGATCATCACCTGGTAGACGGCCTGGCTCGCCAGCCAGGCGCTCAGGAGCATGCCCACCACTACGAGGATCCAGCCGAGGCGGATCTGCCGCGAGCCATTGCTCGCGAACTCCTCGGCCGTCCGCCGCTCGCGGGCCCGGCTCTCCCGGGTCCGGCTTTCGCTAAAGGCCGCCAGATCGTCGGGCGGATACTCGCGCGACCGCACTACCGTCCAGATCACCGCGAGGAGAAACACCGCCGCACCGAAGTAGAACGACAGGCGGACCGAATCCGGGATCATGTGAGGCGGCGCCCCGTTGCTCACCCCGAACTGGTTGGTCAGGAGCCAGGGGAGCATCGACGCGACGACCGCACCCGTGCCGATGAGGAAGCTCTGCATCGCGAAGCCGGTGGCGCGCTGCTCGGAGGGGAGGTTGTCACCGACGAACGCCCGGAAGGGCTCCATCGTGATGTTGATCGAGGCGTCCATGATCCAGAGCACTCCGGCCGCGAACCAGAGCGACGGCGAGTTCGGCATCACCACCAGCGCCAGGGAGGCGAGGATCGCACCGCCCAGGAAGTACGGCCGACGCCGGCCGAGACGGTTCCAGGTGCGGTCGCTGAGGTAGCCGATGATCGGCTGGACCATGAGTCCGGTCACCGGTGCGGCGATCCAGAGGATGGGGATGTCCTCGACCCGGGCGCCGAGGGTCTCGAAGATCCGGCTCACGTTCGCATTCTGGAGACCGAACCCGATCTGAATGCCGAGGAACCCGAAGCTCATGTTCCAGATCTCCCAGAACGAGAGCTTCGGCTTCTGGCGGACGGCGACCGGGGCGTCGGCGGCGTGCGTGGTCATGAGGGGCCCCGGATCACTTCTCGGATCGTATGCGGATCGCCTGCCCGCCACCTGGCGCCAGCACGACACGCAGCCGGCTCGCGGAGGTCACCGGCCGGCGGGAGATCGCCACCGGCAGCGGATTGTCGAGCCAATGGGCCTTCGGCCCGTCCGCGTAGATCTCGGCCACATAGCGACGCCCGGCGGGAAGGAAGGAGAGCGGCACGTCGAAGGTGCGGCCCCGCTCGTCGGTGATGGCACCCAGGAACCAGGACGGCCCGCCCCGCTCCCGCCGGGCGACCACGACGTAGTCGCCGATCCTCGCCTCGATGACACGGGTGGTATCCCAGTCCACGGCGACGTCGCGGAGGAACTGGAAGGCGGGCTTGCCCTCGTAGTTCTCCGGCAGGTCGGCGGCCATTTGGAGGGGAGAATAGAGCACGACGTAGAGCGCGAGCTGCTTGGCGAGCGTCGTGCGGACGCGGGGCTGGTCGGGCCGGCGCGGCCGCCCGGTGGTATCGCTCTGGATCAGCAGGTCGAAGATCCCGGGAGTGAAGTCCATCGGGCCGGCGAGCATGCGGGTGAAGAACAGGATGCTCTCATGCTCGGGCGGATTGCCTCCGTCGCCGCTCCAGGCGTTGTACTCCTGCCCCCGGGAGCCTTCCCGGCTCATCATGTTGGGCCAGGTTCGACGCTCCCCGGTGTCGTGCATCGGCTCGTGCACGTCCAGCATGATCCCGTACTCGGCCGCCTTCTCGATCACCTTGCGGTAATGCCGCACCATGAACTGCGAGTAGTGGGAGTGGCCCTCGCTGGTATTGTCGGCGACGTAGCCGGACTTGATGGCATGGAGGCCCAGGGAGCGGTAGAGCGCAAAGGCACTGTCGATCTGGCGCTCGTAGTTCTGGATGCCGCCCGAGGTCTCGTTGTGCACGATGATCCCGACGCCCTTCTGCTTGGCGTACTCGGCCAGCGCCGGCAGGTCGTAGTCGGGATAGGATCGGGTGAACGAGAAGGCGTTACGGTTCTGAATCCAGTCCCCGTCCCAGCCGACGTTCCAGCCTTCCACCAACACGCCACCGAAGCCGTTGGCGGCGGCGAAATCGATGTAGCGCTTCGTATTCTCAGTCGTGGCGCCGTGTCTGGGGCCGGAGCCCCAGGTCATGGTGTTGATGTGCATTCCCCACCAGATCCCCACGTACTTCATCGGCCGGATCCAGCTGGTGTTCGCGATGCGGCTCGGCGGATTGAGCTTGAGGCCGAGCAGCGAGGGCGAGAGGTCGGTGACCCGGTCGGCGACCTGGATAGTCCGCCACGGTGTCTCGAAGGGGGTGCGGCCGCGCACCTTCACGCCGTCGGCCATGGGGGCCAGCGCGGCCCGGAGGAGCCGGGTCTCGGTGCGCTCCTTCCTCAGAAACATCCGGGCGTAGTCCACCAGGTTGGCCTCGTGGATCACCATGAAGGTGCGCCCGTCCTGGAGTTCCATGGTGAGCGGCGTCTGCACGCTGTCCATCACGCTCACCGGCCCGGACGAATAGAGCATCTCCGAGCGGTCCATCCGGGCCCAGTTGGAGGGAATCCACCAGGCGCGCGAGTTGTCCGCCAGATTGAACTCGGTCAGCTCGTCGTCGATGGCGAAGGTCCCCAGCCCCGGCTGCTCGGGCAGCTCGTAGCGGAAGCCGATGCCGTCGTCGAAGACGCGCACGCGCAGGGTGAACCGCCGTCCGGACGCTCCGGTCTCCTCCACCACCACCGCCAGCTCGTTGTAGTGATCCCTCACACGGGCGACCTCGCCCCAGGGCTGCGTCCACCACTCGTCATGCGACTGCCGGGTGCTGTCGGTGATCCTGAGGCCATCCCGCAGCGCGGGTGCCCCACGGAGCTGGAAGCCGAGGACGGAGGGCAGGACCAGGGGCCGGCGGTCGCGGGTCAGGCCGTAGGTGAGCCTGCCCTCCCGGATCTCCACGGTCACCTCGTTCCGTCCATCGGGAGAGGTGACGCGAACCTGGGCGGCCAAGGGCGAAGCCACAAGCGCCA
>JBKPGZ010000096.1:0-18538 GCA_046729675.1 Gemmatimonadota bacterium
CGAAATGCACCGGCGCCGCGGACCCGAAAGGTCCGCGGCTTTTTTTCGTTCACCTTCACGGAACCGAAAGCGCCCATGGGCACCACCGACGTCCTCATCTTCGACACCACGCTCCGCGACGGCGAGCAGGCCCCCGGCAACAGCCTGACCCCGGAGGAGAAGATCCGACTCGCCCGGCAGCTCGACGCGCTCGGCGTGGACCTCATCGAGGCGGGCTTCCCCGCCGCGTCGGAGGGGGATTACCGCAGCGTGCGCGATATCGCGGCCGAGGTCCGGCGGCCGGTCATCGCCGCCCTGGCGCGGTGCACCGAGGGCGACATCGACCTGGCCGGCGAGGCGCTGGTCGCCGCGGAGCGGGGCCGGATCCACGTCTTCGTCTCCACGTCCGACCTGCACATGCGGGAGAAGCTCCGGCTCACGCGGGACGACGTGGTGCAGCGGGCCCGGGCGGCGGTGCGCCGCGCGAGGCAGTTCACCGAGGATGTCGAGTTCTCCTGCGAGGACGCCAGCCGCTCGGACCCCGACTTCCTCTGTCGGGTCGTGCAGGCGGCCATCGAGGAGGGGGCGACCACGATCAACCTGCCCGACACCGTGGGGTACGCCATGCCGGCGGAGTACGGCGCGATGTTCCGCGACGTGCTGGCCCGCGTCCCCGGCGCCGACCGGGTGACGTTGAGCGCCCACTGCCATGACGACCTGGGGCTCGCCGTCGCCAACTCCCTGGCGGCGATTGCCGCGGGCGCGCGGCAGGTGGAGTGCACGGTGAACGGCATCGGCGAGCGGGCGGGAAACGCGGCGCTGGAGGAGATCGTGATCGCCTCGCAGGTGCGCGGCGCCGCGCTCCAGTTCCGCTGCAACGTGGAGCCGCGGGAGATCTACCGCACCAGCCAGCTGCTCAGCTACCTCACCGGCGTCTTCCCTCAGCCCAACAAGGCCATCGTCGGCCGGAACGCGTTCGCCCACGAGGCGGGCATCCACCAGCACGGCATGCTCCAGAACGGGCTCACCTACGAGATCATCCGCCCCGAGATGGTGGGCATCCCGCGCTCGACCCTGGTCCTGGGCAAGCATTCGGGCCGGCACGGCCTGGAGCGGCGCTTCCGTGACCTGGGATACGACCTGGGCGAGGAGCAGCTCAACGAGGTCTACCGCGAGTTCATCGCCCTTGCGGACCGCAAGCGCGAGATCCTGGACGAGGACCTGCTCGCCCTGCTGCACGACAGCTTCCACGACGCGCCCGAGGAGTTCCAGATGACCCACCTGCGGGTCGTGTGCGGCAGCGTGAGCCCTACCGCCGAAGTGCGGATGACGGGCGCGTGGACCGGAGAGCGCGCCGCGCGGGGCACGGGGGATGGCCCGATCGCGGCCGCCTTCACCGCGATCAGCGAGATCACCGGCCGCCAGCTCGAGGTGACGAGTCTCCAGCTTCGCTCCCTCACGCCCGGGAGGGACAGCGTAGGGCAGGTCTTTCTCCAGGTGAAGGTGGACGGCAAATCGCTCTCCGGGCACGGGGCGTCCACCGATATCGTCGAGGCCAGCGCCCGGGCCCTGGTCAACGCGCTCAACAAGGCGCGGCACGCCGACCGGCTCGAGTCGACGAGTCTGAACTCGGTGTACTTGTGGGGAGTGTGAGGCTGAAAAGGCGTGACTTATCACCTTTCACTGTTCTCGTTGTCATGGGAGAGATTTTGAGTGTCTGACGTCCTATCCGGCTCCCAGATCCTCTGCCGCACGCTCGTCGAGGAGGGCGTGAGCCTGCTGTTCGGGTATCCCGGCGGCGCGATCATGCCGTTCTACCACGCGCTCCCGGAATACCCCGAGCTCAGGCATGTGCTGGTGCGGCACGAGCAGGCCGCCGCGCACGCGGCAGACGGGTATGCCCGAGCCACCGGCCGCCCCGGCGTCTGCGTGGCGACTTCCGGTCCGGGCGCGACCAACCTGGTGACCGGTCTCGCCACGGCGCACATGGACAGCACTCCCGTCGTCGCGATCACGGGTCAGGTCCCCCGCGCAATGATCGGCCGGGACGCGTTTCAGGAGACCGACATCATCGGCATCACCCAGCCGATCACCAAGCACTCGATCCTGGTGGAGCAGGTGGATGACCTGGCCGACGCCGTGCGCGAGGCGCTCGCGGTGGCGACCGAAGGCCGTCCGGGCCCGGTGCTGGTGGACATTCCGAAGGACGTGCAGCAGGGGAAGGCGGCGGTCGGCCGGTCGGCCGGTCGGGCGGTCGACCGGTCGGAGACCGAGCGACGATCACGTCTGGCCGCTCCACTCGACCGCCTGACCGCCCGACCGCCCGACCGCCTGTCCGCCGCAGTGCGCCTCCTCGCCGAGGCCCAGCGCCCGCTGATCATGGCCGGCCACGGCATCATCCTCTCCGGCGCCTACGACGAGCTGCGGCAGCTCGCCGAGCGGACCGGGACTCCTGTGATCACCACACTGCTCGGGATCAGCGGCTTTCCGGAGTCACACCCGCTCCACCTCGGCATGCCCGGCATGCACGGCGAGGTCCACGTCAACCGCGCCATCCAGCAGGCCGATCTGATCCTCGGCGTGGGGCTCCGCTTCGACGACCGGGTCACCGGCAACCTCGCGGCCTTCGCCCGCGGGGCCAAGGTGATCCACATCGAGCTGGATCCCTCCGAAATCGGGAAGAACGTGGCCACCGAGGTCGGATTGGTGGGCGACGCGAGGGAGATCCTGCGCCAGCTTTTGGAGCGGGTGGCGCCTCGCGGCTGCGAGGCGTGGCGGGCCGAGATCGACGGCTTTCGGCGGGAGCGGCAGGAGAGCTTCCGGGGCGACCTCTCGCCTGCCGGTATCCTGGCTGCCATCGACCAGGCGGCCGGCGGTCGCTGCACCATCGTCTCGGATGTGGGTCAGCACCAGATGTGGGTGGCCAAGCTCTACCCCTACAATCGGCACAACAGCCACCTCACCTCCGGCGGCCTCGGCACCATGGGGTTCGCGGTGCCGGCGGCGATGGGCGCGGCGCTCGCGCGGCCGGACGAGCCGGTGTGGGCGATCTCCGGCGACGGCGGGTTCCAGATGAACATGCAGGAGATCGCTACCATGGTGCAGGAGGGCATCCCGGTGAAAATGGCCGTGTTCAACAACGGCTATCTCGGGATGGTGCGGCAGTGGCAGCAGTTCTTCCACGGCCGCCGCTACTCCGCCACGCCGATCTGGAGCCCGGACTACGTCAAGCTGGCGGAGGCCTACGGCATCTTCGGCCGCCGGGTGGAGTGGGGCGATCAGGTGGAGGAGGCGGTGCGCGAGGCGATCGCCCAGCCGGGCCCCGCGCTGGTCGAGTTACTGATCGAACAGGAGGCCAACGTCTTCCCGATGATCCCGCCGGGAGCCTCGCTCTCCGAGCCGATCGAGGGAGAGCCCGCGGCCCCGCGGCTGGTCACGGCATGAGTGTCACGCAGGCCGTGGTGGTCCTCCTGGAGGACCACTTCGTCACCTTGAATCGCGTCGTCGGACTCATCCGGCGGCGGAACTTTCCCGTGCGGAGTCTGTCGGTCGGGCCGACCGGCACGGCCGGTATCTCGAGGCTCACGATCATGATGCAGTCGGACGAGAGCGCGGCCGGGCGGGCCGTGCAGTACCTCCAGAAGATCGTCGGCGTGCACGACGCCGCCGTCATTCCCCAGGACGACGCGGTCACCCGGGAACTGGCGCTGGTCAAGCTCCGGCCCACCGCGGAGCAGTACGCCGAGCTGCTCGATGTGGTGCAGCTCTACCACGCCACGCTGGTGGACGAGTCGCTCGACGGGGTCGTGCTCGAGCTCACCGGCTCGGAGGCCTTCGTGCTCTCCTGCCTGCGGGCGCTCGAGCGGTTCGAGATCCTCGAAGTCGCCCGAAGCGGCGCCGTCGCCATGGAGTCCGGCACGGCCGAGCTGCGCTTCGGGGTCCAACCTCAACTGGAAGCGGGAGCACGATGAGCGAGTCCGTACGGGTCTACTACGACGCCGATACCGACAAGGGCCGGCTGAGCGGGCGCACCTTCGCCGTCGTCGGCTACGGCAGCCAGGGGCATGCCCACGCGCTGAACCTCCGCGACAGCGGGGCGCGGGTGATCGTCGGCCTGCGCGCCGGCAGCGCCTCCGCCGAGCGGGCCAAGGCGGCGGGGCTCGACGTGCGGCCGGTCTCGGCCGCGGCCGCCGCGGCGGACACGATCATGATGCTGGTGCCCGACCAGGACGCCCGCGGGGTCTACGAGCGCGACGTCGCCGGTGGACTCGCCGCCGGCAAAACGCTGATGTTCGCCCACGGGTTCAACATCCACTACGGCGAGCTCACACCGCCGGCGGGCGTGGACGTCTCCATGGTCGCGCCCAAGTCGCCCGGCCACCTGGTGCGGAGCGAGTACGAAGCCGGCCGGGGCGTGCCTGGGCTCGTGGCCCTACACCAGGACGCGTCCGGCGAGGCGCTGGCGAATGCGCTGGCCTACGCGGCGGGCATCGGCTGCACCCGGGCAGGCGTGATCGAGACGTCGTTCCGCGAGGAGACCGAAACCGACCTCTTCGGCGAGCAGGCGGTGCTCTGCGGCGGGGTGACGGCGCTGGTCAAGGCCGGCTTCGAGACGCTCACCGCGGCCGGGTACCGACCCGAGATGGCCTACTTCGAGTGCCTCCACGAGCTCAAGCTGATCGTGGACCTGATGTACCGGGGCGGGATGCAGTTCATGCGCTACTCCATCAGCGACACTGCCGAGTACGGCGACTACACCCGGGGGCCGCGTGTCGTCACCGAGGAGACCCGCGCGGAGATGCGGCGGATACTGGACGAGATCCAGAACGGGTCGTTCGCGCGCGAGTGGCTGGACGAGAACCGGGCCGGCCGGCCCAACTTCGACAGGCTGCGGCAGCAGGACCGCGAGCACCTGATCGAGCAGGTGGGCCAGCGGCTCCGGGCCATGATGCCCTGGGCCGAGGAAGGAAAGGCTGCGGCGGGTCAGAGCGCCGCGCCGAAGGAGCCGTCCATGCGCCGTCCCGCGGCGCCCGCGAGCGCGACGCGCTGATGCGGACGCTCTTCGACAAGGTCTGGGACGCCCACGTCGTCACCACCCGCTCCGCGGGTTCCCGGGATGACGGCGGGCCGGCGCTGCTCTACGTGGACCTGCACCTGATCCACGAGGTCACGTCGCCCCAGGCCTTCGAGGGGCTCCGGCTGGCCGGGCGTCGGGTCCGACGTCCCGACCTGACGCTCGCGACGGTGGACCACAACGTCCCCACGGGCGACCGGCGTCTGCCGATCGTCGACGTGATCGCCGCGAAACAGCTTTCCACGCTGGTGCACAACGCGCGCGAGGCGGGCATCGAGCTGCACGATCTCGACTCGCCCGATCAAGGGATCGTGCACGTCATCGGCCCCGAGCTCGGGCTCACCCAGCCGGGCGCGGTCATCGTCTGCGGCGACTCGCACACCTCCACCCACGGCGCGTTCGGCGCGCTCGCGTTCGGGATCGGGACCAGCGAGGTGGAGCACGTGCTGGCGACCCAGTGCATCGTGCAGTCGCGGCCGCGCACGATGGAGGTACGGTTCCTCGGCCGGCCCCGACCCGGCGTCGGCGCGAAGGATCTCATCCTCGCGCTCATCCGCCGGATCGGCACCGCCGGCGGCACCGGCTACGTGCTGGAGTACACCGGTGAGGCGATCCGTTCCCTCTCGATGGAGGGGCGGATGACGATCTGCAACATGTCCATCGAGGCCGGCGCGCGCGCGGGTATGATCGGGCCGGACGAGACCACGTTCGCGTTTCTCGAGTCGCGGCCGCGCGCGCCCAAAGGCGAGGCGTGGACGAGGGCGGTGGGCGCGTGGAGCCGGCTCCGCAGCGATCCGGGCGCGCTCTACGATCGCACGGTGGTGGTCGACGCGGCGTCGCTCGGACCCCAGGTCACCTGGGGCACCAGTCCGGGGATGACCGCGGAGATCACCGAGCGGGTGCCCGATCCGGCGGACGCGCCCTCGGACGCGGAGCGGCAGTCATACCGCCGCGCGCTCGAGTACATGGACCTCACCCCCGGCACGCCGCTCGAGGGCCTGCCCGTGGACCGGGTGTTCCTAGGTTCCTGCACCAACGGTCGCATCGCCGATCTGCGCGAGGCGGCGGGCATCGTCCGGGGGCGTCGGGTGGCCAAGCGCGTGCGGGCGATGGTCGTGCCCGGGTCGCAGCGCGTGAAGGCGGCGGCGGAGGCGGAGGGGCTGGATCGCGTCTTCAGCGAGGCGGGATTCGAATGGCGCAATCCGGGCTGCTCGATGTGCCTCGGCATGAACGAAGACCTCCTGGCTCCGGGCGAGCGCTGCGCGTCCACGTCGAATCGGAACTTCGAGGGCCGGCAGGGAAGGGGTGGGCGCACGCACCTCATGAGTCCGGCGATGGCCGCGGCGGCGGCGATCGAGGGGTGTCTTGTGGATGTGCGTGAGGTGGTGAGGCGTAACTAGTTAATTCTATTGATGTTCCATTGTTGACCTAATGTCATCCCGAGGGGAGCGAGGGATCTTGGCCGCTGGCTTGCGGAACGATGCCGGCAAGATCCCTCGCTCCGCTCGGGATGACAGCGCGAGGTGTGCGTGGAACCATTCATCGTCCACACCGGCCGCGTCGCGGCGCTCCCGCGCGCCAACGTGGACACGGATCAGATCATTCCGAAGCAGTTCCTCAAGCGCGTCGAGCGCACGGGCTTCGGCCCGGCGCTGTTCTTCGACTGGCGCTATCTGCCCGACGGCTCGCCCGATCCCGGCTTCGAGCTGAACGCGCCGAAGGCGGCGGGCGCGACGCTGCTTCTCACGGGCGAAAACTTCGGCTGCGGCTCTTCGCGGGAGCACGCGCCCTGGGCGCTCGCCCAGTACGGCTTCCGCGCGGTCATCGCGCCCTCGTTCGCCGACATCTTCCACGGCAACTGCTGCCAGAACGGACTCCTCCCCGTGACGCTCTCAGAGCGGACGGTGCAGGACCTGTTTCGCCGATACCAGGCAGCACCCGACGGCTACGAGCTCACGGTGGACTTGCTGACCACGACCCTGCGCGACGCTCGCGGCTTCGAGTCCGCGTTCGAGATTCCCGCCTACCGTCGAGAGATGCTGCTCCACGGCCTGGACGAGATCGGCCGCACGCTGCAGTACGAAGCGGCGATCTCGGCGTTCGAGCGGGGCCGCCCGTGAAGCGCTTCTCGCTCGCCGTGCTTCCGGGCGACGGGATCGGCCCCGAGGTCACCGGGGAGGCGGTGAAGGTGCTGCGTGCCGCCGCGGACGTGTTCGGCTATCGGATCGACACCAGCGAGTACGCGGTCGGCGCGGCGGGCGTGGCGGAGTCCGGCGATTCGCTGCCGGAGCGGACCCGGGCGGCGGTCGTCGCTGCCGACGCCGTGCTGCTCGGGGCCGTGGGTCACCCGGATCTCGCGAGCGCGGAAGGGAAGCGCCGTCCCGAGGCCGGCCTCCTCGCGTTACGAAAGCTGCTGGGGGTGTTCGCCAACCTGCGGCCGGTCATGGTTCACCCGTCGCTGGTGCACACCTCACCGCTCAGGCCGGAGCGGCTCGCGGGCGTGGATCTCCTCATCGTGCGGGAGCTCACCGGCGGCCTCTACTACGGCGAGCCGCGGTCGTTGGAGCGGGAGAGCGCCGTGAACACCATGCGCTATACCGCGGGAGAGATCGAACGGGTGGCGCGGGTCGCCTTCCGTGCCGCGACCGAACGGCGCGGGCAGCTGACCTCGGTGGACAAGGCGAACGTGCTGGAGGTGTCGGAGCTCTGGCGGGAGACGGTCAGCCGGGTGGGCGCGGAGGAGTTTCCGGCGGTCAGGCTTGAGCACCTGTACGTGGATTTCGCCGCCATGCGGCTGGTGGCGGAGCCCGCCCGGGTGGACGTACTGCTGACCGAGAATCTGTTCGGCGACATCCTGAGCGACGAGGCGGCGGTGCTCACAGGCTCGTTGGGCCTGCTGCCCTCGGCCTCGCTGGGTGACGGTCCGGGACTGTTCGAGCCGGTGCATGGCTCCGCGCCCGACATCGCCGGCCGCGGGGTCGCCAACCCGATCGGGGCCATCGCCAGCGCGGCGATGCTTCTCCGCTATGGGTTCGGACTGGTCGAGGCGGCCGCCGCGGTGGACCAGGCCGTCGCCGCTGTGCTGGCCGCCGGCGCGCGCACCGCGGACATCGCGAGACCCGGCGAGCGCGCGGCCGCGACCCGCGAGATCGGCGACGAGATCGCGCGCCTGGTGCTGTGGGGCAAGTCGGTGGAGCCGGTGCTGGGGCCCTGAGAGTCAGAGATCGGTCACCGCTCCAAGGCTCGCGCTGGAGACCTGTCGCGCGTATTTGAACAGCACACCGGCCGTGTAGCGTGGAGCAGGGGCCTGCCACTCCGACCGACGGCGCTCCAGCTCAGGGGTCGGAATGTCGAGCGAGAGCAGGCGCCGGTCCGCGTCGATGGTGATGGCGTCGCCCTCGCGCACCAGCGCGATCGGTCCGCCGACCGCGGCCTCGGGCGCCACATGGCCCACCACCAGTCCGTAGGTGCCTCCGGAGAATCGTCCGTCGGTGATGAGCCCCACCGAGTCGCCCAGGCCGGCGCCGATCAGCGCCGAGGTCGGCGCGAGCATCTCCCGCATCCCTGGCCCGCCCTTCGGCCCCTCGTAGCGGATCACCACCACGTCGCCGGGCTTGATCCGCCCCTCGAGGATCGCCCCCAGGCACGACTCCTCCGCCTCGAACACCCGGGCCGGTCCGGTGATGCGCGGCGATTTCACGCCGGTGATCTTCGCGACCGCTCCCTCCGGCGCCAGGTTACCGCGCAGGATGGCGAGATGCCCCTGGCGGTAGACCGGCCGACTCCAGGGGCGGATGACCTCCTGGTCGGCCCGCGGCTCCGCCGGTACCCCGCGCAGCGTCTCGCCCACGGTGCGCCCGGTGACGGTGAGCGCGTCGCCGTGGAGGAGCCCGTGCTCCAGCAGCAGCTTCATCACCTGGGGCACGCCGCCGGCCCGGTGCAGGTCGGTGGCGACAAAACGGCCCGACGGCTTGAGGTCGCAGAGCACGGGCACGCGGGCGCGGATCGTCTCGAAGTCGTCGAGCTCGAGCGGCACCCGGGCGGCCCGGGCAATGGCGAGGAGATGGAGCACGGCGTTGGTCGAGCCGCCCAGCGCCATCGTCACCGCGATGCCGTTCTCGAAGGCCTTCCGGGTGAGAATGCGGCGGGACGTGAGCCCCTCGCGCACCGCGCGTACCAGCGCTTCCGCGGACGCCGCCGCGCTCTCCGCCTTCTCGTCGTCCTCGGCGGCCATGGTGGAGGAACAGGGGAGACTCATCCCCATCGCCTCGAACACCGACGACATGGTGTTGGCGGTGAACATCCCGCCGCAGGAACCCTTCCCCGGACAGGCGCGGCGCTCGACCTCCAACAGCTCGCGGTCGTCGATCCTGCCGGCGCTGTGCTGTCCCACGGCCTCGAAGGCGCTCACCACCGTGAGGTCGCGCCCGGCGTAGTGGCCCGGCTTGATGGTGCCGCCGTACACGAAGACCGCGGGGATGTTCATCCGGGCGATGGCGATCATCGCCCCCGGCATGTTCTTGTCGCAGCCGCCGATCGCCAGCACGCCGTCCATGCTCTGTGCGCCGCACGCCGTCTCGATCGAGTCGGCGATCACCTCGCGGGAGACCAGGGAGTACTTCATGCCCTCGGTCCCCATCGAGATCCCGTCGCTCACCGTGATGGTGCCGAACACCTGGGGCATGGCTCCGCTCGCCCGCGCGGCGCTCTCCGCCCGGCGGGCCAGGACGTCGAGGCCCGCGTTGCACGGCGTGGTGGTGCTCCAGCCGCTGGCGATGCCCACGATCGGCTTGCCGAAGTCGCCGTCCCCGAAGCCGACGGCGCGGAGCATGGCGCGGTTAGGGGCGCGCTGGACGCCCTCCGTGATGGCGGAGCTGCGGAGATGGGAGGTCATCGGGGGAATTTAGGCGGTCAGTAGGTCAGGCGGTCAGGCGGTAGGTGCGAACCCACCCCCTGACCGCCCGACCGTCCGACCGCCTGACCGCCTACGCGTCGTAATAGAGGAAGAACTCGTACGGATGCGGCCGCAGGTTGACCGCGGCCACGTCCTTGCTCCGCTTCATCGAGAGCCAGGTGTCGATCACGTCCCGCGTGAAGACGTCGCCCTTGAGCAGGAATTCGTGATCCTTCTCCAGCGCATCGAGCGACTCGGGCAGCGAGCCGGGCACCATCTTGATGCTCGCCTTGCGCTCGTCGTGCAGCTCGTAGAGATCCTCGTCGATCGGCGCAGGCGGCTCGAGCTTCTTCTGGATGCCGTCGAGGCCCGCCATCAGCATAGCGGCGAACGCCAGGTAAGGGTTCGCCGAGGGATCCGGGGCGCGAAACTCGACCCGCTTGGTCTTGGGCGAGCTCGAGTACATCGGGATCCGGCAGATCGCCGACCGGTTCCGGGCGGAGTACATCAGGTTGACCGGCGCCTCGAAGCCGGGAACCAGCCGGCGATAGCTGTTCGTGGTCGGGGCGCACAGCGCGAGCAGGGCCGGGGCGTGGGCGATGAGCCCGCCGATGTAGTACCGGGCCAGCTCGGAGATCAGGGCATAGCCGCCCTCGTCGAAGAAGAGCGGGCTGTTGCCGTTCCAGAGCGACTGGTGGCAATGCATCCCCGACCCGTTGTCACCGAACAACGGCTTGGGCATGAACGTCGCCGTGAACCCTAGCCGATGGCAGACGTTCTTCACGAGGTACTTGTAGATCATCATCCGATCGGCCGTCTGCACCAGGGTGCCGAACCGGATATCGATCTCCGCCTGGCCGGCGGTGCCTACCTCATGATGTTGGACCTCGACCGGCACACCCGCCTCGGTGAGCGCCAGCATGATCTTCGACCGCACGTCCTGGAGGCGGTCGACCGGCGGCACCGGGAAGTAGCCCTCCTTATGGCGGGGACGATGCCCCAGGTTCGGGGTGCCGTTGCGGCCGCTGTTCCAGATCCCCTCTTCGCTGTCGATGTGGTAGTACCCCTCGAAAGCGTTCTGGTCGAAGCGCACCGAGTTGAAGATGAAGAACTCGGCTTCCGGCCCCCAGTAGGAGGTCGTCGCGATGCCGGTGGTCTTCAGGTACTCCTCCGCCTTGAACGCGATGAACCGCGGATCGCGCGTGTACGGCTCCAGCGTGACCGGGTCGTAGATGTCGCAGGTCAGGGAGAGCGTCGGCACCTCGAGCACCGGATCCACGAAGGCGCTCGCGGGGTCGGGCAGGAGCAGCATGTCGCTCTCGTTGATCGCCTGGAACCCGCGGATGGAGGATCCGTCGAAGCCGAGCCCTTCGCGGAACACGTCCTCATCCAGGGCGCTCGCCGGGATGGAGAAGTGCTGCCATGTGCCGGGCAAGTCGCAGAACTTGACGTCCACGACCTGGAGCTTCCGGTCGCGAACGAGGTCCAGGACCTTCTGGACCTCCCCGGACTTCGAGGTCCGGGTGAACGTGGTGGGCTTGGCGGTGGTGGCCATGGACTCCTCGTGCGGGTTGATGGAAACGAGAGACGCCCCTGAATCGCCGGTGGCGAGCTCAGGGGCGTCCGGTCGAGCGAAGTCCGCTCACGCCAATAGCCCGCGCGCTCGCCAGCGAGACGGCCGGCGGTTTCGGTGGACCTGGGCGATCGGTTGGGGGCGGAGCTTCGGCAGCATCGGGCTCATCCGTCTTGGGTTGGTGCCACGGTCCTGAGGATATCCCCCGGTACGCCCGGTGTCAAGCGAATCATGCAGATTCTGCAATGTATGGCGTGCGGAGGGGCACAGAAATGGCCAGATTCGATAGGGTGTTGCCGGATATACGCCTGATCTGCACGCCTTAGTGCTCACGCGGGACACCCCACCGAGACCCGGCTCCCGACCGCCCGGAGCGGCGGCGATCGCTCCGGCCCGCGCCATTCGGCGTTAAGTTCAGACGGGCCGCGGGTGTTGTTCCTCCGGAGGCGCTCTGACGGTACTGGTCTGCTCGTCCTGCCACGCCCTGCTGCGTGAGGGCACGTCGCATTGTCCGCGGTGCGGACCGGGGAGTCTGGCGCTCTTCGGCTCCGAGGTCTCCGGCATCGATCCCCGTCCCGGCGATACCCGCGACCTCGACCGCCTCGCCCTCGCGCTCGGCCGCCAGTTCCGCGTAGTCCGCCTCATCGGCCGGGGGGGCTTCGCCGAAGTCTTCGAGGTGGTGGACACCGACCTCCAGCGCCGTCTGGCGGTGAAAGTCCTGCGCTCCGACCTCCCCTGGAGCGCCGCCACCATCACCCGGTTCAAGCATGAGGCCCGGGCCATCGCCCGCCTCAATCACCCCAACACGGTGCCGATCCACTTCGTGGGCGAAGGCGAGGGTCTGGTGTACTACGCCATGCCCTACCTGGAGGGGCGCACCGTGGCCGAGCTGCTCCGGGCCGAGGGGCCGCTGTCCGCCGACCACGCGCTGCGGATCGTCGAGCCGATCCTCGATGCGCTGCAGCACGCGCACGACCATGGCCTGGTGCATCGGGACGTGAAGCCCGACAACATCCTGCTCGAGTCGTCCACCGGACGGCCCGTGCTGGTGGATTTCGGCATCGTGAAGTACCTCGACGGCCCAGCCCATCTGACCGAGGCCGGGTTCATCGTGGGCACGCCGCTGTACATGAGTCCGGAGCAGGCGCTAGGGAGCCAGAGCGTGGATGCCCGGAGCGACGTGTACGGCATGGGGGCGGTGCTGTTCCAGCTGCTCACCGGAGCGCCCCCGTTCGAGGGCACCGACTCCCAGGAGATCGTCGGCCGCCACATCCGCGAGCCGGTTCCCTCGCCCAGTCTGTCGCGCGACAGCGTGCCGCCCTGGATCTCGGCCATCGTGCTCCGCTGCATGGCCAAGCACCCGGACGACCGCTTTCCCACCGCTCGCGCCGTGCTGGAGGCAATCCGGACCGGGCGTGCGGGGGCGAGCGCGGGGGTGGATCCGGTCACGCTCCTGCCGCGGGCGGACGAGTCGCCCACCGAGACGATGCCCGCCGCAGCGGGCCGGGCTGCGCCACGGCGATGGATGGCCGGCGCGGGGGCCGCCGTCCTCGCCGGAGCGCTGGTGGTCTTCTCCGGCAGTCGCGATGAGCGGAACTCCTCCGTCGGCGGCTCGGTCGGACCGGCCACGCGTGGCATCGTGGAAACCGCCGCGGCCAGCTCGGCGGTCCCGGAGGCCGAGCTGGTGGTGGAGAACCGCCTCGCCGAGCCGATCGCGCTCAGCGTGGACGACACCTCGCTCACCATTCCACCGGGGAATGAGGGCCGCCTCCCGCTGCCCGATCGGGGGCGGCTCGAAGCGAGCTGGGCCATGGTGCAGCCGAGCACGGCCGATCGGCTGCTCGGCGAGGAAGTGGAGGGCGCGATCGTTGCGGAGCGGGTGGAAGGCGAGATCCACCGGGTGGTGGATGCCGAGTCGGGGGGCCAGGTGCGATTCGCGCCGCTGGTGGTGAACCAGGCGGGTCGACCGCTCCGGGTCGCCGTCGTGGGCCCGAGGGACAGCGTGGACTGCGACTGCCGCATCTCCAGCGGCGACTCCCTGCGCCTGGGCTACTACCGGTACACCGACGGCACCGCGCTGCGGGTGACCGACAGCCGGGGCTGGACCACGCGTCTCGCCGGTCTGGGTGACCGGCGGGATCCCTCGAGTGGGATGGTGGTCGTCCGGGTGGGCCGCGCCGACCTTCACCCACCCGGCGCGACGCGCCGCGGCAAGTCCACCCGTCAGCCTGCCCCCGAGCGGCACAACCCGTTGGGCTCATTCCTTCCGGTGCGATAGGCGGTGCGTCGCCCCCTGGTGATCGCGCTGCTGCTCGCCCTGGCCGCCACCGCGGCGGTCTATCTGCTCATCGGGCCAACCCGGCTTCGCTTCACCAATCGCCTGGCCGCCCCGGTGCGCCTGACGATCGGCGAGCGCGTGGACACGGTGCCGCGCGGACTGACGGTCGAGCTGGACGTGCCGCGGGGCGCCACCGCGGTCGCGGAGTGGGAGCTCATCCGTCCGCTGTCGGCGGATAACCGGCCGATGGGCGAGGAGATCCGCGGCGCGGTACTACTCCGCGGCCGAGGGACGTTGGCCGACAGCGCCTGGGTGCGGCAAGGAGACGCGGACTACTTCGCGCCGCTCATCACCAACGCCAGCAAGGATCTGCTCCGGGTCACCGTGAACGCGGGGCTTCAGGGAGCGCTCGACTGCGGCTGCGCCGTGCGCCCCGGCGCGACACGGGTCTTCATCGGCTACTACCGCCTCTATGAGAACACCACGGTGCGCGCCCGCGCGCCGTGGGGAGCGGAGGCGACCTTCCTCGATCTCGGTCCTCAGGTCACGCGGCGGGACGGCACGGTCGGGCTCAGATTCGAGGAGACGGACCTGCGCTTGGTGCGACCCCGGATGTCACCCTGAGCCCTTCGCTGCGCTCAGGGTAAACTCCGCGAAGGGGGCCATGCTCGGTATGATCCCCTTCACTTCGTTCAGGGTGACATCATTCCCGATCCCGCCCCCGCTTCCTCCTCGCCCGCAGCACCGACCCCGGCGTCACGGCACCGAATCCGTACTTCCCCCGCACCTTGTCGACCGCCGCCGAGAGCTCGCGCAGCCGCTGCCGTTCCGGGGGCTCGAAGAGGTCCGCCTCGGCCGACACGCCGAGGTTCGTCGCCGCGACCCCGATCAGACGCACGCCCCGATTGCGGCGTCGCACCTCCTCGAACGCCTCCCGGAACAGCGACCGCGCCGCGTCGTAGAGCTCGGCGTCGAGGTCGGTCCCGGTCTCCAGCGTTCGCCTCCTGGTGACGGTGCGGAAGTCGTCGTGCCTCAGCTTGAGCGTCACCGTGCGACCGACGAGCTGCTCCTCTCGCAGCTGCCCCGCCACCCGGGCAGTCAGGAGCGAGAGGATCGCCTCCAGCTCCTCGGGATCGCGCAGGTCGCGTGAGAGCGTGGTCTCCCGGCTCACCGACTTGGGCAGCCGCTCTCCGCGGAGGGTGGAGCCTGCGTGTCCGTGTGCCCTGCGCTTGAGACCCCGGGCGTCACCGCCCAGCAATTGGGTCAGCGCGGGCTCGTCCATCTGCTGCACCTGGTACACGTCCCTCAGCCCAAGTTCGGCCCAGCGGGCCGCCGTCTTGGGCCCGATGCCGGGTAACGCGGAGAGTGGAAGGCCCGCGAGAAAGCCCTCCTCCCATCCGGCGCGCACCTCCATCAAGCCTCGGGGCTTGGCGCAGTCGGAGGCCAGCTTGGCGATCATGCGGTTGGGCCCGATGCCGATGCTGCAGTCCAGGCCGGTCTCGTCGCGCACCGTGTCGCGGATGCGCTCGGCCACCGGAAGGAGGGAGACGGGGTAGAGCCGGTCGGTGCCGGCGAAGTCGAGGTACGCCTCGTCCAGGGAGCCCATCACCACCGTGGGCGAGAAGCGCTGGAGCACCGCGCGCACCGCCCGGGAGGCGTCCCGGTAGTGGATGAAGGAGCCCTGGAAGAAGGTGGCGGCGGGGCAGAGCCGCACCGCCTGCGCGATGGGCATCCCGGCGTGGATGCCGAATTTGCGGGCGCCGTACGAGGCCGACTGCACCACGCCGCGCTGATCCCGCCGGCCGCCGACCACCAGCAGCTCGACCCCGCGCAGCTCGGGGTGTCGCTGGCGGCACACCTCGACGAAGAAGGCATCGAGATCCACGTGGAGAATGCGGGCGCTCATGCTATCTTCTCCGCACCCACGGACGGAGCTTCAGCCGATGATGAGCAAGACGATGCAGGACGCACTGAACGAGCAGATGAAGGACGAATTCTACTCCTCGCACCTCTACCTCTCAATGTCGGCGTACTGCGATCGGGCGAATCTCCCCGGCCTCGCGCGCTGGATGCGGGTGCAGGCGCAGGAGGAGAACAAGCACGCGATGAAGATCTTCGATCACCTGCTCGATCGGGGCGGCAAGGTGGAGATGCACCAGCTCGACCGCCCGCCGTCGGACTTCGCCTCCCCCCGTGATGTCTTCGAGCAGGCGCACAAGCACGAGCAGCAGGTCACCGCGAGCATCAACAAGGTGTATGGGATGGCGATGGACGAGCGCGACTTCGCCAGCCGGGTGTTCCTCGACTGGTTCGTCCAGGAGCAGGTGGAGGAGGAGAAGACAAGCGGCCTGCTCGCGGAGCAGCTCCGCATGGTGGGCGACGACCGCCCGGGCCTCCTCATGTTCGATCGCGAGCTGGGCCAGCGGAAGAGCGGGGCAGCGGAGCCGGCCGCGGGTCCGACGTGAGCGTCGCGCCCGCCGCCTTCTTCGGGCTCGGCGCGATCGGCGCGCCGATGGCGGCGCGGCTCGCGCGTGGCGCCCGCCTCACCGTGTGGAACCGAACCCGGGACCGGGCCGAAGAGCTCGCCAGAGCCCACGGCGTGCGGACCGCCGCCACGCCGCGCGAGGCGGTCGAAGCACAGGCGGGCGTCGAGATCCGGGGCTGATCGCCCCACTTGCCGCACTTCCCCCGCTCGGTCACTTTCCGCTCCTATGCCCCGCCATCTCCTATGAGCGATTGGGGTTCGACGTACCGGCTCCCCGCGCACGTGGCCCTGGTCGAGGGCGTCATGCTCGATGGTGACCTGCACCTCCTGACCCGTCCGGCGTACCCTCCCGGCGGCTCAGAGACGCCACTCGAGATGCTGAACCGGCCGGACCCCTTCTTCGCGCTGACGCTGGCGGACGGCGACGTGGCGCTGGTGCCCAAGGCCCGCGTGCTCGAGATCACCTGTCAGGAGGACGTGCCGCCACCCGACCCGGACCGGGTCACGGCGGCGAAGGTCGTGGAGCTGGAGGTCGTGCTGCCCGAGGGCACCCGACACCGCGGCGTCGTGACGCTGGAGCTGCCTCCCGGCCGGCGCCGCACCCTGGACTTCCTGAACGGCAAGGGCGAGTTCTTCGCGCTTTGGTCCGAGGGGCGCACCCGCTACATCAACAAGATGCACGTTCGCTTCATCCGTCCTCACGACTGAGACCCGCCGTGGCCCGACTCGACCGCTTCATTCAAGTCCTGCACGAACAGCGCGCCGACGCGTTGCAGCTCGCCGTGGGCCAGCCCGCCGCACTGGTGACCAGCGGCGCCGCGCGTGCGATCACCAAGGACCCGCTGACCGATGGCCAGATCGTCGGCCTGGTCCGGGAGATTGCGGGCGAGGCTGCCTCCCGTCTGGGCGCAGGCGCGCCCGTGGCATTCGGCTATCACTCGCCCAGCGGTGAGGTGCAGGTGGAGGTCACGCCCGGCGCCGAGGGCTCGCGCGCGGTGGTGCGTCCGGCCCGCGGCGCCAATGGGCCGGGCGCCGTGAAGGGCCCGGACCCGGCTGAGGCCCGCGGGCAGATGGAAGGACTGCTTCGGCTCCTGGTGGAATCCGGGGCCTCCGACCTGCATCTCCGCTCCGGCCAGCCGCCGCTGCTGCGACGGCAGGGCGACCTGAGCCGGGAGCAGAGCGAGCCGATCCCGGCCGAGCGGCTGGAGACGCTCCTCGCCAGCATCATGACGCCCCGGGAGATCGGCGAGTACCGCGAGGGCGGCGACACCGACTGGGCGTACGAGATCGCCGGCCTGGCGCGCTTCCGGTGCAACGCGGGCCGGGACCGCCACGGTCCGATCGCGGTGTTCCGGATCATCCCGACCGCGGTGCCGAGCGCGGACGACATGGGGCTCAGCCGCGAGGTGCAGAACCTCTGCTATCTCACCAAGGGACTGGTGGTGGTCACGGGACCCACGGGCTCGGGCAAGAGCACCACCCTCGCGGCGCTCGTGGATCTGATCAACCGCACTCGAAGCGACCACATCATCACGATCGAGGATCCGATCGAGTTCGTCCACCAGAGCAAGAAGTGCCTGGTGACCCAGCGGCAGGTGGGGGTACATACCCGCTCGTTCAAGCAGGCGCTGCGGGCGGCGCTCCGGGAAGATCCCGACATCATCCTGGTGGGCGAGATGCGCGACCTGGAGACCGTGTCCATCGCCATCGAGACCGCGGAGACCGGGCACCTGGTGTTCGGGACCCTGCACACGACGACGGCCGCTTCCACCGTGGACCGGATCATCGACCAGTTCCCGGCCGACCGGCAGTCCCAGGTGCGGGTGATGCTGTCGGAATCCCTGCGCGGCGTCATCGCCCAGACGCTCTGCCGCAAGATCAGCGGCGGGCGGATCGCGGCGCGCGAGGTCCTGCTGTCCATTCCCGCCGTAAGCAACCTGATCCGCGAGGGCAAGACCTTCCAGATCCCCTCGATCATGCAGACCAACCGCAAGGCCGGCATGGTCACCCTGAACGACGCGCTGATGGAGCTGGTGGACAACCGCCTAGTGGAGCCGAAGGAGGCCTACATGAAGGCGGTCGAGAAGGCCGGCTTCGCGGCGGCCCTGAAGGCGAAGCGGCACGATATCAGCTTCCTGGGCGAGGGGTGATGGTCGCAAGGGCGGTCGGGCGGGGGGGGGGGGGGGGGGGGGCGGGGGGGTGGGCGCCCCCCACCGCCCCCCACCCCCCCGCGGGGTGCGCCTGGAACGGGGGGC
>JBKPGZ010000097.1:0-10980 GCA_046729675.1 Gemmatimonadota bacterium
GTCGATGAGCCCGTACACCTTGGCCTCCTCGGCGCTCATGAACCGGTCGCGGTCCATGTCCCGCTCGATCGTCTCGATCGGCTGACCAGTGTGCTGGGCATACAGCGCGTTCATCTTGCTGCGGAGATAGAGGATCTCGCGGGCCTGGATCTCGATGTCCGCCGCCGTGCCCTGCGCGCCGCCAGAAGGCTGGTGGATCATGATCCGCGAGTGGGGCAGCGCGCTCCGCTTCCCCTTGGTGCCGGCGGCCAGCAGGAACGAGCCCATCGACGCCGCCATGCCCATGCAGATCGTGTTCACCGGCGCCCGCAGGTGCTGCATCGTGTCGTAGATCGCCATCCCCGCCGACACCACGCCGCCCGGCGAGTTGAGGTAGAGGTAGATGTCCTTGTCGGGATTATCCGCCTCGAGGAACAGCAGCTGGGCGATGATGATGTTGGAGACGTCGTCGTTGATCGGGGCCCCGAGGAAGACGATCCGGTCCATCAGGAGCCGCGAGAAGATGTCGTACGTCCGCTCGCCCCGGCTGGAGCGCTCGATGATGTACGGTGGATAGAGCGTGGCCTTCGTCACGGTGTCGCCTTTTCGACTGTGGATTGCTGCAGCAGGAACTCGAACGCCTTCTCTTCGGTGATGCCGCGCTCCAGCTCGGCTAGGCGGTTGGCCTTCTGGAGGGAGCCGTACAGCTCGCCCGCCGAGACGCCGCGGATCTCGGCCATGGCCGCGATGCGGGCGTCGATCTCCGCCTCGGTGGCGCGGAGCCCCTGCTGCTCGACCAGGGCGTCGAGGATCAGATCCCGCTTCACCTGCGTCTCGGCGACCTGGTGAAACTGCTGCTCGAAGGTCGGGAGCTGCTCCGGCGGGATCCGGTAGACCTCGGCGTATCCGTGCATCAGCCGGTGCACCAGCGACTCGGGAGCGGTGATGTTGTTGGCCTCGACCACCTGTGCCAGGAGCGCCTGGCGCACCCGGGCGTCGGCGTCGCGCGCGGCCGCGCGCGCGCGGGCGCGGCGGGCGGCCGCGCGCCGCCCGGCGAGGTGCTCGAAGTCGCCCATCTCGCGGGCGAAGGCGTCGTCGAGCGGGGGCAGCTCCTGCCGCTTCACCTCGTGGAGCGCGATCCGCACCCGGCGGCTCTGGCCCCGGCGGCTCTCGTCGGGGTGATCCTCGGGGAAGCGCACCTCGGTCTCCCGGGTCTCGTCGGGGAGCATCTCCATGATGCGCTCCTCGACCTCCGGGATCGCCTGGTTCTGGCCCAGCACCAGGTCGTAGGGCTGCGCGGCGCCGGCGGTGCCGTCCTCGATCGGTGCCACCTCGACCCGCACCATGTGGCCCGGGGCCGGTTTCTCTCCGGTGAGCGGGATCCAGGCCGCCTTGGCCTCCTGGAAGGAGGCGAGCCGTTCGGTCACGGCGCCGTCGGCCACCGGGGCGAGCCGCCGCTCCACCCGGAATCCCCCGGTGCGCTCCAGCTTGATCTCGGGCCGGACCTCGACCAAGAGGTCGAACTCGATGGGGCTGCCTTCTTCGAACTTGAGATTGCGGACGGAGGGATCGGCGACCGGCTTGAGCGACTCCGAGGTCTTGGCGGTTTCCCAGCTCTCGCGGAGCAGCTCCTCCAGCATCGTCTGCCGGATGGCGTCGTTGAACCGCTTGCGGACCACGGCCTCGGGCGCCTTGCCGGGCCGGAAGCCGGGGAGCCGGGCGCGCTTGGCGTAGTACTTCACCGCCTTCGCCTCGGCCTCGCGCACCCGGTCCACCGGGACAGTTACCCGGAGCGACTTGGAGGCGGAATCCTCGGCGGTTTTCTCGATCGTGATCTGGCTCATTTGCTGGGGAATCTAGCCGGGGCTCCGCGGGGGTACAAATGACCGGTGTGCCGAGGTAGCTGGGCCAGGCCCTCACGACGCCGAGCGGGGAGACGCTAGTATGAAGAGTCCGGCAACCCGAGCACTCGTCTCTGCGGGCCCTGACGACGGGCCCTGTCCCATGGAGGCCCCCATGTCCCAGATCGTCCATCTCTTCGTCTTCGACACCCTGGCCGACTGGGAGCCCGGCTTCGTCGTGGCTGGTCTCAATAATCCCGAGGGACAGAAGGTCCCCGGCCGTTTCCGGGTTCGTACGGTCGCGGCCACCCGCGAGCCGATCACGACCATCGGCGGAGTCCGGATCCAGCCTGACTCTTCTCTGGACCAGCTCAAGCCGGATGCGAGCGCCATGCTCATCCTCCCGGGTGGCGAGTCCTGGGACCAGGGCGGGAACGTCGTGGCTGTGGAGAAGGCCAAGGCATTTCTCGCGGCAGGGAGGCCGGTGGCGGCAATCTGCGGCGCGACCGCCGGGCTCGCGCGAGGCGGAGTCCTCGACACCCGAAGGCACACCAGCAATGCGGCCGAATATCTCGCCGCGACCGGTTATCGCGGGGCTCACCTGTACCAGGAGGCGGACGTCGTGACCGACGGGGACGTCACTACCGCCAGTGCCATGAAGTCGCTGGAGTTCGCCCGGGAGATCTTCGCTCGGCTGGATGTCTACGAGGAGAAAGTGCTCGAGGCCTGGTACGGACTGTTCAAGACCGGTGACCCCAAGTACTACGCTGCGCTGGCAGGTTGAGCGGCTTCGCCCGACCCCATGACCGCTGCCGCCAGGCTGCTCTTATTCGCTCTGATCGCCGCGGTCCCGTTTGCCGTGCGGGAGGGAGCGCGGCCGGCCTCCCCACGCCGGTTCTTCGTGCGCCTCGAAGCAGCCGAGTCACTCCAGGTCACGACAGCCGGCGAGGGCGAGCCCGTGGTCCTGATCCCCGGTCTCTTCGGCTCGGCTTACGCCTACCGGCACCTGCTGGAGCTGCTCCCCGCCGCCGGCTACCGCGCCATCGTCATCGAGCCGCTCGGCATCGGGACCTCGGCCCGACCGGAGAAGGGCGACTATTCCCTCACCCGCCAGGCCGACCGCATCGCGACGGTGCTGCAGGAGCTCCGCACCCGCCCGGCCACCCTGGTGGCGCATTCCGCCGGAGGGTCCATCGCGCTCAGGCTCGCCTACCGCCAACCCGCGCTCGTGTCCGCGATCGTGTCGATCGACGGCGGCCCGGCGGAGCGAGCGACGAGCCGAGGGTTCCGACGGGCGATGCAGTACGTCCCCTGGATCAAGTGGATGGGCGGTGTGAAGCGGGTGCGGGCCAAGATCAAGCAGAGCCTCATCGAGACCTCGGGGGACACGACCTGGGTCACGGAGGAGGTGGTGGACGGCTACACGGCGGGTGCCAGGCAGGACCTCGACGGCACGCTGAAGGCGTACCTTCGCATGGCGGAGTCGAAGGAGTCCGAGCGTCTGGTGCCGAACCTCGGAGCCGTGCGCTGCCCCGTTCGCCTGGTGATAGGGACCGCGCCGCACGAGGGCGGGATTCCCGACCGCCAGCTCGAGGCGCTGCTGCAGGGGCTGCCCGACTTTGCGGTGGACAGCGTCCCGGGGGCCGGACTTCACGTGTATGAGGAGCGTCCCGACGCGATCGTCGAGGCGGTCCGGAGGGTCCGCACCTCGGCCTCGCCGCCCTAGCGCCGACGGCGCAGGTCAGGCAGCGCTCGAGACGGTGAAGCAGCAGCGCGGTCTTGGCTCCCGCTCGCAGCAGAGCGTCACGGGGGTGCCGATGACTTCGGCGAGCAAGCCCTGCACGGCGCGACAGGCCTCCGGCCGCCTGGCCACGGTCGCCGAGAGAGGGCAGCCGCTGCCGCGGATCCGGATCCCTTCGGGCTCCCGCTCGATCGCGATGTCGCCGCCGAGCTCGTTGAGCAGCGCCGCGGCCTCCCGTACCCGGTCCTCCAGGGCGGCCGAGCGGGCCGGCAGGGTCGCGGCGAGACGGCTGCCGGCCTTCCGCATTAGGGCCTCGGCGTCGGGGGCCGGAAGCCTGCTACTCAGCTCCTCCAGCAGCGCGGTGAGCACAGGGGCATAGGCCCGGGAGAGGCGGGTCTCGGCCTCGGCCGTGAGGTCGTAGACCGCCGCGGGCTTCCCGGCCCCCGGTCCGCGGCGCACTCCGGTCTGTCGAATCAGTCCGTCCCGCTCCAGGGCTGTCAGGTGGGCTCGAATGGCGTTGTCCGTGAGGTCGAGGGCTTGGGCCAGCTCCTCGACGGTGGCAGGCCCCCGCCGGAGGCGGGCGAGAACCCGCCCTCGGCTGGTCTCGAAGAAGCGCCCGGTCGGGTCTGGGCTCACGATCCTGCTCCGCTGGAGGTACCCCCAACCTTACAGGGGATCCGTTCAGTGTCAAATAAGTCAATGAATATCTTGACAAATTAGCCAATCCTCTTCAGTGTAGGGGAGTAGAGAGGCTTCAGAGCCGGTCCAAACCCCGCTTCCGGAGGATCCGATGCGCTCGACCATCGCCACCGCCCTCACCCTCATGACCGCCACCGCGGCCCCTCCCAACGCCGCCCTCCACGCCCAGGCCGAGGAGCCCGACGACCCCACCATCGTGGCCATCTTCGACGCCGCCAACACCGCCGACATGGAGACCGGTGCTCTCGCCCAGCAGCAGGGGGCCAGCCGGGAGGTACGGGACTTCGGCGCCATGCTGGTGCGCGACCATCGCGCCGTGCGGCAGCAGGGCAGGGACCTGGCGGAGAAGCTCGGCGTCACCCCGACGCCGCCGAAGGACGATCAGAGTGCCAAGGACCACGCCGCCGCGATGGCCCGACTCCGCGGACTGAAGGGGGCGGAGTTCGACCGCGCCTTTCTGCAGCACGAGGCTGCGTTTCATCAGGCGGTCATCGATGCGGTTCAGAGCACGCTGCTTCCGGCGATCGACAACCCGGAGCTGAAGGCGTTGGTCGAGAAGGTCGCGCCCGCGTTCCAGGCGCACATGCAGATGGCGCAGGTGCTGGAGAAGAAGATCTCGAGCGCTTCGTGACCGAATCGTGACCGAGGCTGGGCTAGGGCGACGCCGGTGGCGCGAGGGTCTCGCTCAACCGCGCGAGGACCTGCTGCCGTTCCTGCTCGCAGACCTGCGGGGCCTTGTTGGACATCGCGTCTGGCGCCACCCACCGGGTGGTCGTGCTGATCGTGGACTCGCGGGTGTCGCCCGCCAGGTCCATGGCGAGGACCACCCGGCAGCTCGCCGCCGTGCCCAGCTGTGCGGTGCGGCTGGGGTACCGGGTGCCCGTCAGGTGGCCGCGAGCCGAGTCGACCACGTCCATCGTGAAGGTCTCGGAGGAAAGCCCCCGCCGGGCCCTCACGTAGGCGGAATCGCGGGAGACGGGAATGGACGTGGAGGCCGCGACCTCGGGCCCGGCGATGAGCCCGGTACACGCACCGGACATCGAGACGAGCCCAACGCACGCGAGCAGCATCGAGACAGGACGCACCATGGCTGTCTTCCGGATAGACGGGAAGGACAGTCTGTCCTGCCTACGTCACGACTATGTCACGGAGGTCCTTGCAGATCGAGCTCGAAGTGCCCCGCCCACACCTCCCGTGGCCGCCCGTCCACCTCGATCCAGAGGAAGCCCGCCCGGGCGCGGGGCTCGAGGGCCGCGGGATTCTGTCCGATGACCTTGTACCAGCCGTTGGGTCTGAGGGACGGGTAGTGGTATGACACGCGCGGGAGCAGGCGAGCCTGACCGATCGCTACGGCAACCGAGCCCGTTGGCCTGGGCCAACGCCGCCGCTCTTCAGACATCCCACCTCCCGGTTGACGAGTACCTGCAGCGAAGCTGTGGGTGCTCGGGAGACCTCGCCAGTCCTGACGCCAAGGATGTTACAACCCGGGGCCTCCATTGCGGAATGACCGGAGTCGGCGATAGTAGGAGCTGGAACCTCAGGGAGCCCCGTGAGGAGCATTTACCCCGTCTCTCGCCGTGCGTGGACCCTCTGCGGCTTCGCCGCGCTGACCGTCGTGAGCCTCCTGCTTCGGTTGCCCCGGCTGGAGGGTCCGGTGGACCTTCGCTTCGATGCCGGGGTGTACTACGTGCTCGGGACGTCCATCGCCGAAGGAAAGGGCTATCGGCTCCTGAGCGAGCCGGGCGAGATCCAGAGCGTCCAGTATCCGCCTCTCCTCCCCGCCATCATCGCTGTCCACCAGCTGGTGCTCGGAACGGCCGATCCCGACACCGTGGGACACGCCCTGCGGCTCACCTATTTCCTGGTGTTCGTCGCGTACGTGCTCGCCGTGTTCTGGATGGCGGCGGCCTACCTCACGACCGGCCTGGCGTTCGTCGCCGCGCTGATTGTCGCCCTGCACTTCTGGACCCACTTCTACTCCGAGTACCTCATCGCCGAGCTGCCATTCGCTCTGGTGGCAGCGCTGTTCTTCGGCATCGTCGGCCGGGAGGAGGTCGGCCAGTCCCATGCCGGCAACCAGGCCCCTGGAGGCCGGGCCCTCGCTGGACTGCTGGCCGTCGTCGGCTTCTACCTGCGGACGGTCGGCATCGCCCTCCTGGGGACCTGGGTCGCCGACAGCCTCATTCGCCGCCGGTTCCGCCAGGCCGCGATTCGGGCGGCGATCGCGATGCTCTGCATGCTCGCCTGGCATGGTTACGTCTCGGCCGTGAGGCGAGGGCCGGAGTACGCGAAGCCTGCGTACGCTTACCAGCGCGCCCCGTACATGATGTACAACGTCTCCTACGGGGAGAACTTCTGGTTGGTCGAGCCCCGTCGGCCCGAAGCCGGTCGACTCTCGGCTCTAGACCTGGCCGGCCGGGTGATCTCGAACCTCCAGGAATTCGGCATCGCCATGGGAGAGTCGATCAGTATCGCCAGAGGATGGTGGAAGGGTGAGGTCCTGAAGGCGAATCGACTGCTGGGCCGGCGGCTGCTTCCGCTCTGGACTGGTGATGCTGCCCTGGCGGCGTTGACGATGCTCATCCTGGGTGGACTTGCCGTGTTGGCATGGCGACGACTGTGGTTGATCCCGATCTACATGGCGATGTCGATCGCCATGTTCGTCAACTGGCCAGGGGCCGGCAGTCTCAAGCGATACGCCGGGTCCCTGGCGCTGTTCTCCGCCGTGGCTCTCCTGGCCGTCATCGAGTGGATGTGGGGACGAGCGGGTCACCTGAGGGTGATGCCACGGCGGATCATGCGCCTCGCCGCAGCCGCGGTTGTCGTGATGATCCTCGCACAGGAGGTCCACACGCTTCGCAAGAGCTTTCGCATGCTCTACTATCCCGCTCCCTGGACGGACGACAAGGGCCAGCCGGGCACGTATCCGCTGTTGGCCTACAACCGGCCATGGCGGCTGCACGACGAAGCGCTGGCCTGGCTGCGCCGGAACGCCCAGCCGGACGAGATCATCGCGACCAGCACTCCGTACTGGGCCTATCTGAAGACCGGGCTCAAGACGGTCCAGCCGCCTTGGGAGCCCGACCCGAGCACCGCGCATCGGCTGCTCGAGTCGGTGCCGGTGGACTATCTAATCACCGATAACGTGCTCGCGGATGAGAATGCCGCGGCGATGCGCCGATACTCCATCCCTGTCGTTCGAGCCTTCCCGGACAAATGGAAGCTCATCCATACGAGCGGCGACAGCGGCTCCAGCGTGTACCGGCGACTTGATGCCGGCGCAGTGCCCAATGGTGAGCCATGACCGTTACACTGCCGCCGATCACCCCACCCGGTGTCATCACCCAGGAGTTCCGCTCCCCGGTCAGTGTTCGCCGCGGCGTCATGGCGGGCGTGGCGGGTAACATCCTCGAGTGGTACGACTTCGCCCTCTTCGGCTTCTTCGCCCAGCAGATCGGCGCGCATTTCTTCCCCGCGGACGATCCCACCGCATCCCTCCTCGCCGCCTTCGGCACCTTCGCCGCCGGGTTCCTCATGCGGCCGATCGGGGGAGCGCTGTTCGGCTGGGTGGGCGACCGCTTCGGCCGCAAGCAGGCGCTGATCTGGTCGGTGATGGCGATGGCGTTTCCCTCGTTCTTCATCGGCGTGCTCCCCGATGCCGCGAGCATCGGGCTCGCCGCACCGATTCTGCTCCTGTTCTTCCGTCTGCTGCAGGGGCTCGCGGTCGGTGGGGAATACATGGCCTCGGCCGTGTTCCTGGTCGAGGGCGCCGATCCCGGCCGGAGAGGATGGATGGGGAGCTGGGGACCGGTCGTGCCACGGCGGGCACCCTGCTGGGCTCGGCCGCGGGGGCGATCGTGAACGCGACCATGTCGCCCGAGGCCGTGATGGCCTACGGCTGGCGCATTCCGTTCATCCTCGGGCTCGGGGTCGGACTCGGCGGGCTCGTCATCCGGCGTCACTTCGTCGAGCGGGTGCCGCATCAGCCGCCGGCCAAGTCTCCGCTCGACGAAGCATTCCGCTACCATTGGCGGACCATGCTGCACCTGGTCTCACTGATCGCGGGGATCGCGGTCGGGTTCTACACCACGTTCGTGTACGCCCCCACCTGGCTGGAACGGGTGGCCCAGGTGCCGGCGCGCACCGCGCTCGAGATCAACAGTCTGGCGATGGCCCTGTCGCTGCTCGTCCTTCCGGCCGCCGGGATGGCGAGCGATCGCCTGGGGCGCCGCCCGGCGCTCCTGATCGCGTCCGGCGCGTTCGCCCTGCTGGCCTATCCGCTCATGGCGCTCATGGCGCGGGGAGAGCCGACGGGAATCCTTGTGGGACAGGTGAGTCTGGCCCTGGTCGTGGCCTCGAACGGAGGCATGATGCCGGCGACGATGGCCGAGCTGGCGCCCTGGCGCGTGCGCTGCACCGTGATGTCGGTGGCGTACAACCTCGGCATGGCGTTGCTCGGAGGCTGCACGCCGCTGGTCGCAACCTGGCTCATCGCCAGCACCGGGTGGGCCCTCGCCCCGGCAGGGTATCTGGCAGGCGCCGCTGCGCTGTCATTCGCGGCGGCCTGGCTCCTGCCGAAGACGCCGGCGCACCGGCTCACCAGGGAGTTCGAGTCGGCCCGGCTCCGATGATCGTGCCCGAACCTGAGCGCGGGTTTGTGCCCGACGTGCCGGGCTCTTACTTTGAACAGAACCCCCAGACATTGCTCGAGTTGACCGGTTCCCCGCCAGCGATCCTGGCCGGCCAGTGGCAGGCTGAGTGCTGGAAGCCGGACTATGAACGCCTCTGGCGGTAGCTCCTCGATCCTACGGTGGCCGACCCCACGATGTCGCTCGACCTTCTCCTGATCGCCTTACTTGCCGGACTGGTCATCGTGCTCGGGCTGGCGCTCCTCCTCTATCGTCGGCGAGCCCTCGCATCGGCCCGGAGACTTGCCCAACTGGAAGAGCGACTGCGCACCGAGGCGGCCGCGCGGCAGCGGGCCGAGCAGGCCCAGCGTCGGACCGAGGAGCGCTACCGGACTCCGGCGGACCAGGTCAAGGATTACGCGATCTACATCATGGACGACCAGGGACGGCACCGAAGCTGGAATGAAGGTGTCGAGCGGCTCCTCGGCTATGGCAAGGCTGAGTTTCTGGCCGCCTCTTCCGCCGACCTGTTCGCGCCGGAAGACCGGGCTGCGGGTCTCCCCGAGCAGGAGCTTGCCGAAGCCATCGCCCACGGCCGATCCATGGGCGACCAGCAGCTGGTTCGGAAGGACGGCTCGAGGTTTTGGGCATCCGTCTCCACGAGCAGTGTGCACAGTCGCCATGGGGAGCTGCTCGGATTCGCCAAGCGACTCCGCGACCTCAGCGAGATGCGGCGGGTGGAGGAGGAGCTCAGGCGCAACCAGGAGGCGCTGGAGCTGGCGCACGAGGCCGCCGGGCTCGGTACCTGGGAGCACGACCTGGTGAGCGGTGAGTTGCGATGGGACGCCCGCGCGCGGGCGCTGTTCGGTTTGCCAGCGCACGAGGATCGCCCTGTCGCCCGCTGGGCCGATGTCATCCACCCGGACGACCTGGCTCCGACCGAGGAGTTGCAGCAGCGAGCCTTGGTCGAGCGCAAGCCGTTCTCGGCCGAATATCGGGTCGTCTGGCGCGACGGCACGATTCGCTGGGTGGCCGCGGTCGGGCGAGGTGTCATCGATCCCGCCACCGGGCGACCGCTGTGGATGAGAGGTATCCTGCTCGATATCACCGAGCGGAAGCAGACCGAGGAACGCCTGCAGGAAGTGCTGCGTCTGGAGGCGATCGGCCGGCTAGCCGGCGGCATCGCCCACGACCTCAACAACATGCTCACGGCCATCGTGGGGTTCAGTGACCTGGTGGTGCAGAGCCTGGAGCCGCGGGATGCGCGCCGTACGGACGTGGAGCAGATCGTCCAGGCGGCCGGGCGGGCCGCCGGGCTGACACGGCAGCTCCTGGCGTTCGCCCGCCGCGAGATCATCCAGCCCCGACGCCTCGACCTGAATACCGTCATTCGCAGTGCCGAGGGGATACTCCGGCCGGTGCTGGGTGAAAACGTCGAGCTGGCTGTCCGGCTCGCACCCGCAGGTGGAGTGATCTACGCCGACCCCGCCCGGGTAGAGCAGATCCTGATGAACCTGGTCCTGAACGCGCGAGACGCCATGCCGCAGGGCGGCAGGGTCACGGTGGATACGGCCGTCATATCGCTGGAGGCCGCGCCGGCGGGCCGATGGACCGGAACCGAGACGCCCCCGGCCGGCTGCTACGTCATGCTGTCCGTGAGCGACACGGGACACGGGATGGACGCCGCCACACTGCAGCGGATGTGGGAGCCGTTCTTCACGACCAAGGCCGTGGGCCACGGCACCGGCCTAGGGCTCTCCATGGTGTACGGGTCCGTCAAGCAGAGTGGAGGGTTCGTCTGGGCGGACTCCGTCCCGGGGAAAGGCACCGTGATCGAGGTCTATTGGCCCGAGATCCAGGCCGAACCGGAGGAGCCGGGCGAGTTGCCCGGAGGCTCGACGCTCAAGGGCGGCACGGAGACGATCGTCATCGCGGAGGATGATTACACGCTCCGCTCCCTGAGCGTGCGGACACTGGCGGGGCTGGGCTACCAGTGCCTCGCGGTAGGAAGCGCCGAGGAAGTGCTGACGCTGCTGAGAGCCGGAGAGACGGTCGATCTCGTCATCACCGACGTCGTGATGCCGGGAATGAG
>JBKPGZ010000098.1:0-6015 GCA_046729675.1 Gemmatimonadota bacterium
CCCCTCACCAGCCCGAGCCTGACATGGAGCTGCCCGCTGCCGTGACCAGCGTCCCGGCCGATCGACTGCGCGCCGCTCTCTCCGACCGATACCGCGTCGAGGGCCCGCTCGGCCAGGGCGGGATGGCCACAGTCTACCTCGCCCACGACCTCCGCCACGAGCGCAAGGTCGCCATCAAGGTCCTCCGTCCCGAGCTCGCCGCCGTCATCGGCGCCGAGCGCTTCGTGCGGGAGATCAGGACCATCGCGGCCCTGCAGCACCCCCACATCCTCGGCCTCATCGACTCGGGCGAGGTCCAGGGCACCGCCTACTACGTGATGCCGTTTGTGGAAGGCGAGAGCCTGCGCGACCGCCTCACCCGCGAGAAGCAGCTGTCCGTCGGCGATGCCGTTCGGATCGCCACCGAGGTGGCGAGCGCGCTCGACTACGCCCACCGGCATGGGGTCATCCATCGCGACATCAAGCCGGAGAACATTCTGCTGCACGACGGGCAGGCGCTGGTGGCGGACTTCGGGATCGCGCTCGCGGTGAGCGAGGCTGGCGGGACCCGGATGACCGAGACGGGGATGAGTCTCGGCACCCCCCACTACATGAGTCCCGAACAGGCGATGGGAGATCGCGAGATCACGGCGCGCTCGGACGTGTACGCGCTGGGATGCGTGCTCTACGAGATGCTGCTGGGCGAGCCTCCGTTCACCGGCCCGACCGCCCAGGCGATCGTCGCCAAGGTGATGACCGAGACGCCTGCGCCGCCGTCGCGGCATCGGAGCACGGTGCCGGAGGCGGTGGACGACGCCGTGCTCACCGCCCTGGCCAAGCTCCCGGCCGACCGGTTCGCAACGGCGGCCGAGTTCGCTGCGGCGCTGGTGGCCGAGGGAATGCCCGCTCGTCGGTCCACACGGGTGAGGACGCGAGCGGAGCCTGCCGCGCCGGGGGGGCGCCGCACGGCACTCTACGGTGGTCTCGCTCTCGGCGCGGTCCTCGCCCTCGCGGCCCTGATCACCGTCTGGGCAAGGCCTCATGCGGGCGCCGTGGGGCCGGCGGCACCGGTCATGCGCTTCGTCCTCGAGCCGGGGCCGGGCAGCGAGCTGGCATTCCCAGTGTGGAACACGGCGACCTACCTCGCCCTGTCGCCTGACGGGCAGCAGGTGGTCTATGCCGCGCGCCACGGTGGCCCGGGATGGGCCCTCGACATTCGCCGTCTCGACCATCTCGACGCCCGCACCCTGCCTGGCACCGAGGGCGGCACGCACCCGGAGTTCTCGCCCGACGGGCGCTGGATCGCATTCGGCGGCGCGGACGGCAGCCTGAAGAAGGTCGGCGCCGACGGGACCGGCCTCAGCACGCTCGCTCCCCTGGATGCGGGCGGCGTCCTGGGCGTGACCTGGATCTCGGATCGGGAGATCGTCTTCGGCCGGGTGAACCTCGCCCAGCGGGGACTCTGGCGGGTGCCGGCTGACGGCGGAGATCCGGTCATGTTTACCCGGTTCGACAGCGCCACCGGGGAGCGTCTCCAGCTGTCCCCGCGCGCGGCCGATGGCGGCCGCTTGGTCTTCTACAGCAGCACCCAGGCCAGCAACCTCGACCTCAAGATCGCCGTCGTGCCGGTAGCCACCGGCATCCCCAAGGTGTTCACCGCGCTGGGTGGCAGCCGAGCGCTGGGGCTCATGAACGGATACCTGCTCTACGTTCGGAACGACGGCGCGCTCATGGCGGCGCCATTCGACCCGGACAAGCTCGAAGCGGGCGCGCCGATTCAGGTGCTCGACAGCATCGCCGCGCGGGGCGTGTGGCTCTCGCCTGCCGCGTTGTCGGCGAGCGGGTCGCTGCTCTACCAGCGCGGCGGGCTCGCGAGCGAGGTGGTCCGGGTGGATCACCGAGGCGTCGCGAAGGTGCTGCTGGACTCCGCCCGGGTGTACACCCACCCTCGGCTCTCACCGGATGGTCGCCGCCTGGCCATCGAAGTCGGGAGTGGCCGGGGCAACGAGATCTGGATCGCCGATCTCGTCGCCGGAACGTTCGAGCGGCTCACCCGCGAGGGGTTCAACGACCGGCCAGAGTGGACCCCGGACGGGACCCGCATCATCTACAGCTCCAGTCGGACCAAGGCCAACTCGCTCTGGTGGCAGCCGACCGACGGCAGCGGGCCCGCGGAGCTGGTGTACCAAGGGTCGGACGCGATCCGCGAGGCGGTGTTTACGCCGGACGGCGGCAGCATCGTCTTCCGCAGCGACACGCCGGACAGCAACCGGGACGTCTTCCGTCTCCCGCTCACCGGAGAGCGGGTCCCAGTGCCGATCCTCACCGGGATCAACGACGACAAGCATCCCAGGGTCTCGCCGGATGGAAAGCTCCTGGCGTACAACTCGAACGAGACCGGGCGGGAGGAGGTGTATCTCCGTGCGCTGTCGGGCAGGGCCGCGAGGGTGCGGGTGTCGACGGGGGGAGGGGGAGAGCCGCTCTGGTCGCCCGACGGGCGGCGGCTCTACTACCGCGCGGGGCCGGCGCTGATGGTGGCGACCGTGGTCGCCTCACCCACACCGGCGATCACCGGCCGCGACACGCTGTTCACCGGCGAGTTCTCGACTAGCGCGTGGCATCAGAACTACGATGTGGCGCCCGATGGGAAGAGCCTCATCATGCTGCGGCCGGTGGAGAAGCATCGGCAGCTGGTGATGGTGGTGAACTGGATCGAGGAGCTGCGCCGCCGGACGGCGGGGAGGGACCGCGGTGATTGAGCACCTTCAGTGTGATCGTCTCCGGAGGATGAATTCTCCCCGACCTGGTCCTGGGATGGAACGGAAATCCCCTTCCATCATTCAAGTATGGGAACCGGGACGTGTTCACAGCGCCCGCGAGTGGGGGCGAACCCCTCCTGGGCGGGCGTAGTCCGGCCCAGGACAGGAACCCGTGAGGGGTGACGCCCTGACGCCGCTTGAGATTGGCTTGACGCCCCGAGCCTAGCCTTTCAGGGCCGTCAACGGGTTCACCATCCGGAGAACGCCATGGCCACCGCCGCCGAATCACTGCTTCGCCTGCCCCGGGCCCTCACCGCTGTCGCGGCGACCCTGGCTCTCAGCCTCGCCGGCTGCACCGAGGACGCCAGCCCCCCGACCGGTCCGGAGGATGGGACCTCTCCCGTGGCTACCACCGCTTCCACCGCCGCGCCACTCGTGTTCCGCGCCGTGAGCGCCGGTGCCACCCACACCTGCGGGGTGACCACAGACAATCGCGCCTGGTGCTGGGGCAACAACTTCAACGGGCAGCTCGGCAACGGCACCACGGACAATCGCTCCCCGACGCCGGTGGCGGGCGGGCTTCGCTTCCGCACCGTGAGCGCGGGGCAGGACGACACCTGCGGCGTCACCACCGACGACCTGGCGTACTGCTGGGGCTACGGGGCGATCGGGGACGGGAGCGCGTTCGCGACGATCCGCCGACAGCCGGTCCCCGTGGCGGGCGGGCACCACTGGCAGCTGGTTCGGGCCGGCCTCAACCACACGTGCGGGATCACGACCGCCGGCAAGGCCTATTGCTGGGGCAACAGCGAGTTCGGCCAGGTCGGCAACTCCTCGCGCCTCACCCAGCTAACACCCGCAGCGGTGAGCGGCAAGCACACCTGGCGCTGGATCAACCCCGGCGGGTTCCACACCTGCGCGGTCACCACCGACTCCCAGGCGTATTGCTGGGGCCGGAACAACGAGGGAGAGCTCGGCGGAGGCACGACCCGCTCGAGCATCGGTTTCCCGGTCTCGGTCAGCGGCGGCCTCGCTTTCAGGAACGTCTCGACGGGCCATTTCCATACCTGTGCCGTGACGACGGCGGACCGTGCCTACTGTTGGGGTGAGAACGCCAGCGGCGAGCTCGGCGACGGCACCCAGACGACCCGCTCCCAGCCCAAGCCGGTGGCCGGCACTCGCCGGTATCACAATACCAGCGCCAGCCAGTTCTATTCCTGCGCTCTAACGCTGGCCGGTAAGGGACAATGCTGGGGGTCCAATCCACGCGGCGAGCTGGGCAACGGGACGACCACCAGCACCCTGACGCCCGGGTTCGTGGCCGGAAATCTGACGCTGGCCCAACTCAGCGCCGGCTACAGCCACGCCTGCGGGGTGACCACGGAGGGCCGAGCCTACTGCTGGGGTGACAATCATTACGGTGAGCTCGGCGACGGCACGACGACGCAGCGGCTGGCACCCGTGCCTGTAGCCAACCCGATGTGAACGGCGAGGGCGCCACAGGTCGCTGATGCACCGGTGGCGCTCTCCTTTGTCAGATCCTCTCACCGCTGCCGGATTAGAGGTCCGGATCCGGCGACTCCACGTTCCTAATGGATTCGGGGTCCGAAAGCGGCGGGCACCCCGCCGAACCTGCCGCTACGGTGTGGACTTCCCACACCGGAGATTCATATGCGACTCATTCCCTGCGCCGCATTGCTCGCCGCGGTGGCAGCGTGCGGCGACGATACCCCCTCCACCCAGCCTCGCCAGCAGTCCGCCAATCAAGTTGAGGTGCGCTACACCGTCGAGCGGCTGCCGTCGCTGGGGGGCGTCCAGAGCCGCGGCATGGCCATCAACAACCAGGGCTGGGTGGCGGGCTGGTCCCAGCGCTCCGACGGCACCCGCCGCGCCGCGCTGTGGCGAGCCGACGGCTCGGCCACCCTGCTCGGCACACTGGGCGGGCCCAGCAGCACCGTGCCGTGGCCCGGGCTCAACGACGCCGGCATGGTCGTCGGCATCTCCCAGACCGACGACGCCGACCCGCTGGGCGAGGACTGGTCCTGCGAGTTCGGCGGCTTCTTCCCCAACGATACCGACCGCCTCTGCCGCGGGTTCTTCTGGCAGAACGACGTGATGCGCGGGCTGCCCACCCTCGGCGGGAACCACGGCTTCGCCGCGGGCGTCAACAACCGGGGCCAGATCGTCGGCTGGGCGGAGACGACGGTGGAGGACGAGACCTGCGACGAGAGCTCCAACCAGGTGCTCCAGTTCCGCGCCGTGCTCTGGGAGCCGAAGAGCGGGATCAGCGGCCGGGTCAAGGCCACCGAGCTGGTCCCCCTCGGCGACGACGCGACCTCAGCCGCCACCGCGATCAACGACGATGGACTGGCGGTCGGCATCTCGGGACGATGCGACCAGGCGGTGGGCCGCTTCAGCGCCCAGCACGCGGTGCTGTGGGACAAGAACGGCAGGCCGACCGAGATTCCCAACCTGGGCGGCACCACCTGGCACACCCCGATGGACATCAATCGCCAGGGCGACGTGGTCGGGTTCTCCAATCCCGACGAGCCGGGTGACGAGGTGGGGGATTTCATCGCCCGCGCCTTCCTCTGGATCAACGGCTCGGCCACGGCCGTCGATCTCGGCACCCTCGACGACGATCCCCTCAGCGAGGCCTTCGCCATCAACGCCGCCGGTCAGGTGGTGGGCATCTCCTTCGGCGACGCCGTCCGGGGTCCGCGCGCGTTCCTCTATGAGAACGGCGAGCTGATCAACCTCAACGACCTGGTGGACATCGCGCCGGACGTGCTCATGTCGGCCCAGGACATCAACGAGGCGGGACAGATCACCGGCCGGGTGCGCGACGGCACGACCGGTGAGGTGTTCGCCTTCGTGGCGACCCCGATCGAGCCATAGGGGGACTGCCATGCAGATCACCAGTCTGTTTCCCCGGGGGCCGGGCCCTCGGACCCGCGACGACGTCGCAGTAGCGGACACGCAGGCCATAGCCGCGGTCCAGGCCCTTAACCAGCAGTCCATCGCTGCCGCGCGCACCAACGACGCCCAGTGGTTCTCCAGGAACATGGCCGACGACGCGGTGATCGTGCTCGCCGGTGGGCATCGGCTCCGGAAGCCCGAGTTCCTCGAAATGCTGCAGAGCGGGCCGAGGCTCTACCGCTCGCTCGCCTTGCAGGACGTGACGGTGCGGGCCTTCGGGAACACGGTACAGGTGGACGCCGTTGCGCCCTCGGCGATGGCCGACGGGACCAACGGCGTGTCCCGTTCTATCGACACC
>JBKPGZ010000099.1:0-4908 GCA_046729675.1 Gemmatimonadota bacterium
GTCAGATCTTGAGGCTGAAAGCGTCGGGCGCGGACGGGCGTCCACTCTGGGCCTATCGGTATCGCGATGGCGGCCGCGGTTCGAAGCGCGTGCAGCGGGGCGGCTTCGCGTCCGAGCAGGACGCCCGCGAAGCGCTCGAGCGTGCGCTTGAAACCCTCCGCCACGCGCAGCGAGCGGCGAGCTCCCTCCGAGCACGCGTCCGTCCCGGAGGGCTTCTCGGACGTAGGACTGGCCGAAAGCTTCCTGCACCACCGGGTCCTGGTTGTCCCGGTGGAGCGCGGCGGGCGCCCAATCGGCGTCGTCACCCGCATGGCGTTCTTCCGGCACCTCGTCAATCGTGTCCTCGATCGCACGTAGCCCCGCCCCTCATGACGCATCAAGTAGGCGGGCAACGGGGCCGACACAGGTTTCAGGATGCTCGGCAGCGATCCTCTCGGACGGTCCATGAGCGCGGTGATCGTGCCGGTGTCGGTCGCGCTACTCGTGGTCGTCACCGTGCTGCGCCTAGCGGTTAGCAATCCGATCGAGGCGGTCGGCTTTCTGTACGTCATTCCGATCAGTCTGCTCGCCAGCGAGCGCGGCTGGCGTGGCGGACTCTACGGCGCCGCGGGCGCCGTCGGGCTGACGATCGTCTGGGCAATCGTTCAGCACGTCCCGCTCGGGGTGATCGGATACTGCTCGCGCGCCGCGACCTTCGCGAGCGTAGGCATCCTCGTCGGCTTTCACGCCGAGCAGCGCCGCAAGCTCGAGCAGGAGCGCGAGCGGCTGTTGCATGAACTCCGCGCCACGGCACTCAGCGACCCCCTCACCGGGCTCCCGAACCGCCGCGCCTGGGACGAGCGATTCGAGCACGAGCTGGCGCTGGCCAGCCGCTCAGGCCGCCCCCTCAGCGTCGCGGCGATCGACCTCGACAAGCTGAAGCAGGTCAACGACGCACTCGGCCACGAGCACGGAGATCGACTCATCGAGCGCTGCGCACGGCTATGGGCAAACGCCCTGCGCGAGACCGACTTCATCGCACGCATCGGCGGCGACGAATTCTTCGTATTGCTTCCTGACTGCCCCGGAGCGCAGGCGGAGCAGACAGCGCGGCGCATGCTCGCCGCCGCGCCTCCCGGGCACTCGTTCTCGATAGGGATCGCCACCTGGCACGGCGACGAGAAGGGCTACGAGCTCGTCCACCGCGCGGACCAAGCCATGTACGCAGCCAAGGCCGCCGGCGGCAACCGCATCACGCTCGCGAGAAGCCCTGGAAGCGACGCGCTCACCCTCGCCGAACACCCGCCTCGTGAAGCGCGCCGCGCGTTGTAACGACGTGGCGAGCAGCGCCGGTGACCCCTCGCCGGCGTGCTAGAAGATGATCGCGAACAGGATCGCCAGACCGGCACACGTCCCCAAGCCGATCACGCCAAACCTGAAGTCTTTGAGCCCGACATCCTCGCGATACTCGGGCTCCTCAGCGCGGTCATCCATGGGATATCCCTCCTGTTACGGCGACCGAAGTGGCCAAGGCGGAGCCGGCTGCTCCCGGTTAGGACCCGCATCGGCGCGAGCTGAACAGATCGTCCCGTGCGGTCACATCTGAGGCGTGCGGGGGAAGTTCGTGGCATGCATCCTCCACGCCGACCAGTCTTCCCGGCACGCCCTGAGGAAAGGGTACGCCGTCTCCGCCGGGTGTCCAAGTCCCCACGCGGTGGCGACGCCCCCGAAGCGGGGATAGTCCGTGTGAGCCGCCACCAGGACTCACGGCTGTGGACGAGCAATGTGCCTCTCAGGAGCCGCTCCGCGCGCGCCCCTGGTGCGAGCCCCTCGACGATTCCGCGCATGGGGGGCACGCGCTGGCGTGCCCCCCATGCGGCCGGAGGCGCTCGAGAAGGAGGGGACGAGCGAGCGCCCACTGGGCGACTCGCAACAATGTTCAGTGCACGTGGCGCCCTCATTGCACCCCGCGCGATGAGTCGATGATCACGCGCGCGGGACGCTCGCTCAGCACTGTCTCAAGCGTACGCCCGAACAGCGACGAGCCCGCGCGCCGCGGCGGCAGCGGCATGACGATGGCGCGGGCGCGGATGTCCTTCGCCTCTTCGACGATGCGGCGTCCGGCCTGGCCGGGGCGCACCTTCTCCCAGTGGCCGGTCACGCGCCGGCCGCCGCGCACGCGCGCGGAGTCGATCACGGACGAGGCCTTCGCCTCCTGCTCCGGCATCTCCGCGTCTATCGGCGAGTTCGGGGGCACGGTGATCGTCACCAGCACGTGGATCCCGCGGCGACGCCGGGCAGCGAGCCGCACGGCGGTCGAGACGGCCTCCGGCGAGTAGTGGTTGTCCTCGAACGCCACGAGGATCGACTCGTACTCGACCTCGTGCTCGACGACGGGCTCGGGGGTGACGATCTTGTGCGTCTCCGTCAGCGAGAGCCCCTGGTGGCGCCGGTAGAGCACGTAGGTGATCAGCCCGATCACCATCCAGACGGTTCCGGCGATGAGCGTCTCGATGTTGAGTGCGGTTACCGCGACCCATGACAGGAAGGTTCCGATCCCGCCGACGACGGCGAACAGCGGCAGCTCGCGGCCGCCGAGCCGCAGCGAGCCCGGGCCGCTGTAGGGTCGCTCCTTGTCGGGCTCCTTGAGCCGCAGCGCGATCACGGCCAGGTGCGCGATCGTGAAGGAGAGCATCGCGCCGAAGGCGTAGATGGTGCCGAGGAACTCCTCCTGGCCGGGCAGGAGCGTCACGCACGCGACCAGGCCGAAGACGGTGATCGCGATGTACGGCGTTCCAAAGCGCGGGTGGAGCGCGCGGACGCGCTCCGGCAGCTGGCGATGCTGCCCCATCGAGTAGGTCAGGCGGGAGACGCCGATGATCCCCGCGTTCGTCGCGATGAAGAGGATCGTTGCGGCGAGCACCCCGACGTAGATCTCGGCGGCTCCCTGCAAGGCCCCGAGGTCCATGTTCTTGACCACGCCTAGGACGGGATCGCCCGCGTAGCCCCCCTCCTCCTCGGTCAGCCCGAGCAACGTGCGCCCATTCTCGACGGGCATCGCAGACAGCGCCACTGAGGGCAGGAAGGCGTACACGGCGATCACCGCGAGGACGACGAAGCGCATGGCCTTCGGGATCGTGCTGCCGTAGTCGCGCGCCTCCTCCGCCATGTTCGAGATCGTCTCGATGCCGGTGAAGGCGATCATGCCGATCGGAATCGCGATCAGGAAGTCGGGGACGGTGGGGTAGGTCCCGAAATCGATGTTCTCCACGAGCGTTTCGGGCGAGAGAACGAGCACCACTCCGACCACCACGAGAACGAGCTGCGTGACGAGGTCGACGAGCGCGAGGACGATGTTCACGCCAGCGGCCTCCTTGATGCCGACCACGTTGAGCGCCGACAGCAGCACGATTACGCCCATGCCGGCGAGGATGTCCGCCGGCGAGCTGCGCAGCGGCTCCCAGAAGACGCCGAGGTAGTGCGGCAGGTAGAACGCCGAGATGGCGACCGTGATGATGTAGTTGAGCATCTGGCCCCAGGCCGCGAAGAAGGACCAGAACTCGTTGAAGGCGCGGCGCGCGAACGAGGAGGAGCCGCCGGCCTCCGGGTACATCGTGGTGGCCTCGGTGTAGGTCGCGGCAGTGCAAACGAAGATCACGCCCGCGACGACGAACACGAGCGGCGTCATGCCCAGCGCGAAGACGGCGACCAGCCCGAGCGCGTAATAGACCGTGCTCCCGACGTTTCCGTAGGCGGTCGAGAACAATGCGCTCGTCCCGAGCACGCGCTCGAGACCGCGGTGCTTGGGGCGGTACTCAGCCATTCAGCGGGAGCGGCTCACGCACCGGTTTCCGACACGGCACGATGCCGGCATGAGCATTGCGGGCCGGATCGTGCTGGGCGCCACTGTCGGAGTTGGGGCGACCAGGCGTGACCTTCTGAGGCTGACGGCGACGCTTCCTCGCTCCTCGATGGTCACGCCGAGGCTAGCTAGACCCCGTGGGAGGGCCACCCCGTGGCGCGCTCCCGCCGGAGGCGCTGGGCGCCGAGGCGGTCACGCCCGGCTCCTCGCGCTCCGTGACGCCGTAGCCCTCGGTCTCCGGATGCCCGTGAAGCCCGCGCGTGACCGCAAACTCCTCCTCCGGGGACAGCACCAGGCGGTGGCGCCCCGCGGCCGCAAAGTACGCGATGGCGATCATGTAGAAGATCGCCACGGCGACGACTCCCGGCCGGTAGTCATCGTTCCAGAAGAGAGCCACCAGCGAGATCACCGCGATCACAGCCGCCACCGCGGCGCCCCAGATCCCGACCGGGCTCCGGTACGGCCGCTCGATCTCGGGCAGGTTGCGGCGCAGCAGGATGAACGCGAGGCCCTGCATGAAATAGGAGATGACCGCACCGAACACGGCCATCGAGAGCAGCGCGGCGCCGACGGATCCACTGCCAGCTTCGCGGATGATCCACGCGAGGGCGTAGCCGAGGATTGCGCCCCCAATCAGCGCGACGTACGGCGTGTTCCGCTTGCCGTGGGTGAGCGAGAGCGTATGCGGGTAATAGCCCGCGCGCGACAGGGAGAAGATATTGCGCCCGTAGGCGTAGATGATCGTGTGGAAGCTGGCCACCAGACCGGTGACGGCGATGAGGCCCAGCACCGACGCGGCGGTGCCGCCTCCGAAGATCGTCTTCAGCCCATCGAGCAGCGGCTCACCGGAGTCCGCGATCCCCTCGGATCCGGGCCTGATCCCCGAGTTGAGGAACAGGACCAGGAAGCCGGTCACGATCAGCGTGAGCAGGCCGTAGATCGTCGCACGCGGAATGTCGCGCTTGGGATCGTGCGATTCCTCCGCCGCGAGCGGCAGCTCCTCGATCGCCAGGTAGAACCAGATGGCGAACGGGAAGGCGTAGAAGATCCCTGGGACGCCATCCGGG
>JBKPGZ010000100.1:0-7727 GCA_046729675.1 Gemmatimonadota bacterium
ATCGTCACGTTCCAGTGGACCGGTCAGGGGCGCGCGGAGAAGGTGGACGTGCAGTCGCCGGCGTTGGGGGGGGCGGCGCGGGGCCCCCCCCGCCGCCGCCCCCCCCCCCCCCCCCCCCCCCCCCCCCCCCCCCCCCCCCCCCCGACCGCCCTCTTCCCACATCACGTATTCCCGCAGTCCCTCCCGCCCCCCTTCCCGCCCGAACCCGCTCTCCCGATACCCGCCGAAACCGCTCGCCGCGTCGAATACGTTGGTGCAGTTGATCCAGACCGTCCCCGCCTTGAGCTGCGGCGCGATGTCGAGAGCGAGGTTGATGTTCTCCGTCCAGAGGCTGGCTGCGAGGCCGTAGCGGGTGTTGTTCGCCAGCTCGACCGCTTCGGCCGGGGTCCGGAAGCTCATCAGCACGACCACCGGCCCGAAGATCTCCACCTGCGCGATGGTCGCGGCGGGGGACACCTCGGTGAACAGCGTCGGCGGGAAAAACCAGCCGTCGCGGGGACAGCTCCAGGAGGGCTGCCACATGGTGGCTCCCTCCTCCTGCCCCCGCCGCACCAGTCCCTCGATCCGCTCCAGCTGTACCGGGGCGACGATCGCGCCCATGTCCACGGCCTTGTCCAACGGATCGCCCAGGCGCAGCGATTCCATCCGCGCCTTGAGCTTGGACACCAGGCGGTCGGCAATGCCCTCCTGCGCCAGAATCCGCGACCCCGCGCAGCACACCTGCCCCTGGTTGAACCAGATGGCATCCACCACCCCCTCGACCACGCTGTCGAGGTCCGCGTCCTGGAAAACCACGAAGGGCGACTTCCCGCCCAGCTCCAGCGAGAGCTTCTTCCCGGTCCCGGCGGTAGCGGTGCGGATGATCCGGCCCACCTCGGTAGACCCGGTGAAGGCGATCTTGTCCACGTCGGGGTGGCCGACGAGCGCCGCGCCCGTCCGACCGTCGCCGGTGATGATGTTGACCACGCCCGGCGGCAGTCCCGCCTCCTCGCACAGCTCGGCGAACCGGAGCGCGGTGAGCGAGGTGAACTCCGCCGGCTTGAGCACCACCGTGTTTCCGGTCGCGATCGCGGGCGCGATCTTCCACGCCAGCATGAGGAGCGGGAAGTTCCAGGGGATGATCTGGCCCACCACACCGACCGGCACTCGTCCGGGGAGCTCCCGCCCCATGAGCTGCGCCCAGCCCGCGTGGTGGTAGAAGTGGCGCGCCACCAGCGGCACGTCGATGTCGCGCGACTCGCGGATCGGCTTCCCGTTGTCGAGCGACTCCAGCACCGCGAAGAACCGGCTGTGCTTCTGCACATGGCGCGCCAGGGCATAGAGGTGCCGCGCTCTGGCATGCCCGCCGATCTCCCACCACCCCGGCTGCGCCGCCCGCGCGGCGCGCACGGCGCGGTCCACCTCGGCCTCACTCGCCTGCGTCAGCGTGGCGAGCGGCTTGCCGGTCGCAGGGTTCAGCGTTTCGAACGTCTCGGTGCCGGGCTCGGTCCACTCGCCGCCGATGAAGAGCCCGAACCTTCGCCCGTGCCGCTCCAGCCAGGCCTGCGCCGGTGCGACCGCCTCGGGGGCGGGGCCGTAGGCCATTGTGCTGAAGATGTCGGGAATGGATGCCATAGAGCTCCAAAACTGTGTCATCCCTCGCGAAGCGAGGGATCTTGCCGGCCTACCAGACATTCCCGCAGACGATCCCTCGCTGCGCTCGGGACGACAGCGCTAGCCCGTCGGGTGCCGATACCCCGCCGAGTATCGCCCGGTGACGAAGTGTTCCAGCTGCCGCTCGACGTCGGTGAGCAGCGCGCTCGCCCCGAAGCGGAACAGGTCCGGCCGGAGCCAGCGGTCGCCCAGCTCCTCCTTCATCAGCATCATCCAGTCCAGGGCGTCCCTGGCCGTCCGGATCCCACCCGCGGGCTTGAGCCCTACCGAGTGCCCGGTGCGCTCCCGGTAGTCCCGGATCGCGCGCGCCATCACCAGTCCCACCGGCAGGGTCGCGTTGACGCTCTCCTTGCCGGTCGAGGTCTTGATGAAGTCGGCGCCGGCCATGAGGCATACCCGGCTCGCCCACGCCACGTTGCGTAGGGTGCCCAGCTCGCCCGTGCCGAGGATGGTCTTGATGTGCGCGTCGCCGCAGGCCTCCCGCATCGCACGCACCTCATCGTAGAGCGAGCGCCAGTTCCCCGTCAGCACGTGGGCGCGGGTGATGACGATGTCGATCTCGTCCGCTCCCGCGGCGACCGAGGCGCGGATCTCGGCGATGCGCTGCTCGAACGGGGAAAGGCCGGCCGGGAATCCGGTCGAGACCGCAGCGACCGGAATGCCGGAGCCCTCCAGCGCCTCCACGGCGGTCTTCACGAACGCGTGATAGACGCAAACGGCCGCCACCCGGATCGGGAGCTGCTCCGCGCCCATCGCCTCCAGCAGGTCGCTCCGCACCGGCCGCCGGGCCTTGGCGCAGAGGCGCCGCACCCGGCCGGGAGTGTCGTCACTGGAGAGGGTGGTGAGGTCCATCAGGGTGACCGCGCGGAGGAGCCACGCGGCCTGCCATTCCTTCTTCACCGTGCGCCGAGCCCGGAGGGTCGCGGTCCGGCGCTCGACCGCGCTCCGGTTCACCCGCACCTCCTCCAGCCACTCCAAATTCAGCGGCATCCCGGGGTTGCGGGGGGTGACCGGCACGTCCATCGGCTCCGCCCGCGAGGGGCTGGGCGCGATCGAGCCGGGCTGGGGGATCTCGGCCATGGCCCTCAACATATCAGGCGGGTCAGGCTAGCGGCTAGCCACTAGCAGTTATCAGTTATCAGCTATCAGTTAAATACACCCGCCACCCACGGTGTGCTTACGGATAGCTGATAACGGATAGCGGATAGCTGTCAGTCTGCCAATTCGACAGGCCCCCACGGCCCGCGGGCCGGGACCGGGGCATCGGACACAAGTCGCCGACTTCCGTTGTACTATTAGGAAGCCCGAGTTGCCGACCGACTCCCACGTCCCACCGAAGGACCGCTGATGTCCGCACGATCGCTGAACTGGCTGAAGTTCGGAGGGCTGGTGGCCCTCGCCTTCGCCCTTGGGCTCCTGTTCGCCGGGCTGCTCGATCTACCGAGCCGCTCGTCGGCCCAGCAGACGCACAACGCGGCCCTGCCCCAGGTGCCGGCCCCTACCATTCCGGCCGCACGGCCGCTCCAGGACCTCAGCGAATCCTTCGCGGCGGTGGCGGAGCACGTGAAGCCCAGCGTGGTGTACATCCGCTCCCAGCGCACCGAGCGCGCATCCCAACAGCGGGTGCCGCCCGGGATGGAGCGCTTCTTTCCCCGCTTCCGCCAGCAGCCCGAGATCGAGCAGGGCAGCGGGTCCGGCTTTCTGATCTCCGCCGACGGCTACATCCTCACCAACAACCACGTGGTGGAAGGCGCCGAGCAGGTGACCGTGCGCCTGCTCGACCGACGGGAGTTCAAGGCCAAGGTCGTGGGCACCGATCCCAATACCGACGTCGCGGTGCTCAAGATCGACGCCAAGAACCTGCCCCCCATGGCGCTCGGCAACAGCGACGACGCCCGGGTGGGGGAATGGGTCCTCGCCATCGGCAACCCGCTGGGCGAAGGGCTCACCTTCACCGTCACCTCGGGCATCGTGAGCGCCAAGGGTCGCGCGCTGAACGGCCTCCCGCGAGCCGGCCAGGGGAGCATCCAGGACTTCATCCAGACCGACGCCGCCATCAACCCGGGCAACTCGGGCGGACCGCTGGTGAGCGTCCGGGGCGAGGTCATCGGGATCAACTCCGCGATCGCGAGTGAGACCGGGTTCTACTCCGGCTACGGATTCGCGATCCCGATCAACCTGGCCCGGACGGTGATGAACCAGCTCATCGAGTCGGGCAAGGTGCATCGCGCGGCGCTCGGCGTCTCCATCGGCGAGGTGTCGCTCGCCGACGCCGAGTACGTCGGTCTGCCGGCGATCCGGGGCGTCGTGGTGAAGGACATCCCCAACGACGACTCGCCGGCCAAGGCGGCCGGGATCGAGGCGGGCGACATCATCGTGGCGGTGGATGGGAAGCCAGTCGAGTACGTCGGCCAGCTCCAGCAGGTGATCGGCTTCCGGAAGCCGGGCGAGGTCGTGAAGGTCGAGGTGGCGAGGAAGGGCGGCGTGCGGAAGACGATGGATGTGAAGCTGCAGGAGCTGAACGACTCGCCGCAGGTCGCCACCCGGGAGGACTCGGGCGTGGTGGACGACGCGTCGGACGAGGGCGTCGCGATGAACCGGCTCGGAATCAGCGTCGAGCCGGTGAGCCCCGACGCCGCGGTCGAGCTCCAGCTGCCCGCCGACACCCGGGGCCTGATCGTCACCGACGTGGTGCCCGGCGGCCCGTCCTGGGAGGTGCTGGTCGACGATCCTCAGCGGGGCGGCCCGGACATCATCCTCTCGGTCGAGGGGAAGCCGGTGCGCACCGAGGCGGACCTTCGCAAGGCGCTCCTGGCCGAGAAGCCCGGCAGCATCGTCAGCCTTCGCATCTACAACGCCCGGGCCCAGAACCGCCGTGTGGAGCGGATCCGGCTCGGCGACGACTGATCGCACCGAATTCAGCATCTTCCGGGGGGCCGCGCACACGCGGCCCCCCGTGTCACACGGCCCCCAGCCCGGAGCTCCCATGACCACCTCGCCCGAGACCGCCTGGATGAACCACCCCGTGATCCGCGACCTCGTGGACCGGGCCGCGGCGCTCGCGCTGGAAGAGCGGATCACCCTGGTGAAGGGCCTCATTCCCGGCATCGCGGACGCGCTGTCGGAGGAGGAGTATGAGCGCTTCGTCACCTTCGTCCGGCTCAAGGGGGAGCGCTATCACGAGGCCAAGACCCACCCGGGCGAGGGCCGCGCCCACCGGCACACCCCCGGCGATCGGGAGCTGGAGGGCCGCTGAGGGTGCAGGGGCGGGCTCGGGCCATGTAGGATAGGGGACCACGGCCACGAGGATCCGATGGACGAGGAACGCTTCAACATCTCCCTCCGCAAGCTGCTGAAGCACTTCGGGGTGACGGCGCAGCGCGAGGTGGAGAAGGCGGTGCAGGCGGCGACCCAGTCCGGCGCGCTGACGGGACGCGAGGTCCTGCAGGCCCGCATCCAGATGAAGGTGGAAGGGCTCCCGACCGAGATCGCGGTCGAGGGGCGGATCGAGTTGGCATAGGTGACTCTCACGGCGGTCGGAGCGCATGAGGCACGACATACTGTCATGGGCGGCGATACTGGCGTTGAGCACTGGTGCATGCGGCGGAGGTGAGGCGAAGGCCGGTGCAGTCGGAGAAGCGGAGCACCGGCCGAACCTCGAGAAGAAGCTGGCCCAGTACACGCCGGTTCGGCTCACCGCCGACCTGAGCGGCCTCAGCGCGCGGGAGCGGCGCATGATCCCACTGCTGATCGAGGCGGCGCAGGAGATGGATACCATCTTCTGGCAGCAGGTCTATCCCGCGAGAGACTCCCTGCTCGCCACGCTTCGCGACTCCGCGACCCGCGCCTACGTCATCCTCAACTACGGCCCGTGGGACCGCCTGGACAACAACGCCGCGTTCGTGCCCGGGATCGGGACTCGCCCTGCCGGCGCGGCCTTCTACCCCGCCGACATGAGCAAGGAGGAGTTCGAGACCGCCGCGAAGGCCGCCTCCGACGGCGGGACGGCGCTCCGCAGCCTCTACACGGTCGTGCGGCGGGATTCGAGCGGCGGACTCGCGGCAGTGCCCTATCACCAGGCCTTCGCCGACGCCTCCCGCAGGGCGGCGGCGAAGCTGCGGGAGGCCGCCGCGCTCGCCGACGACGCGGGGCTGAAGAAGTACCTGGAGCTCAGGGCCACCGCGCTGGAGACCGACGAATACCAGCCCAGCGATCTCGCCTGGTTGGATATGAAGCGGAACACGGTGGACCTGGTGATCGGGCCGATCGAGACCTACGACGACGGGCTCTTCGGCTATAAAGCGGCACACGAGGCCTACGTGCTCGTCAAGGACAAGGAGTGGAGCGAGCGGCTCGCCCGCTACGCGAAGCTCCTGCCCGGGCTGCAGCGCGGCCTGCCGGTGGCGGAGGCGTACAAGCGGGAGAAGCCGGGCACCGACTCCGACCTCAACGCCTACGACGCGGTGTATTACACCGGCCAGGCCAATGCGGGGTCCAAGACCATCGCCATCAACCTGCCCAATGACGAGCAGGTCCAGCTCAAGAAGGGCACCCGGAGGCTCCAGCTCAAGAACGCGATGCGGGCCAAGTTCGACAAGATTCTGGTGCCTATCGGGAAGGACATGATCGCCGAAGATCAGCAGGGGCACATCGTGTTCGACGCGTTCTTCGGCAACGTGATGTTCCACGAGGTGGCCCACGGGCTCGGGGTGAAGAACACGATCAACGGCAAGGGCACGGTGCGGGACGCGCTCAAGGAGCAGGCCGGGGCCCTGGAAGAGGGCAAGGCCGACATCCTCGGCCTCTACATGATCACGCGGCTCCAGCAGCAGGGTGAGATGTCCGGCGTGAACCTCGACGACAACTACGTGACCTTCCTCGCCGGGATCTTCCGCTCCATCCGATTCGGTGCCGCCAGCGCGCACGGCCGCGCCAACGCCGCCGAGCTCTCCTTCCTCCAGGAGCGCGGAGCGTTCACCCGGGACTCGGCGAGCGGCCGCTATCGGGTGGACGTCCCCCGCATGCGCGCGGCGGTCGACTCGATGGCCGGCGCGATCCTGCGGCTCCAGGGCGACGGCGACTACGATGGCGTGAAGCGCTTCATGGCCGAGCGGGGCGCGGTGCCCGCTACGGTTCAATCCGACCTCGACCGGCTCGGCGGCAAGGGCATCCCGGTGGACATCGTGTTCGAGCAGGGTCTCGACGCCCTCGGGATCGGCCGGCAGTGACGCCCAAGGCCAGGATCGTGGACATCGATCCGGTCAGGCGTCCCGGCGGCTGGCGGCGGCTGATCGTGCCGCTGCTGTTCCTGGTCGCCGTGGCGCTGGTCGCGATACGCTTCCTGGTGCCGGTGAAGCACCCCACCCTGCCTCGCGCGGTGGAGGTGACGGACGTGCGCTCCGCCATCGAGCAGGAGGGCGATTCGCTCCGGGTGGTGGTCAGCTGGCGGCTCGTCCTGCCGCGCGGGCCCGAACTGGCGGAGTCCACCCGGGTGGAAGTCGGGATCAGCGACGGTGCCGAGTCCCAGGTGGCGACGGTGCCGGCCAACGAGCACGCCGATACCCTTCGAGTGCCCGCGCCCTCGCCCGGCCAGACAGCGGCCGGGTACTCCTGCGTCGCCGCGATGACCCGCGGGCGGCTCGCCCCCGAGAACTGCACCCCGTGGCAGTTCGTTCGCCCCGCCGCCGGCCAGTCCCCGGCCGATTCCGCGCCGGCCCCCGGGAGCAAGCCCCGCGCGGGCGCCACGCCCAAGGTGTCCCGGATCGTGGTCCAGCCTGAGGGGATCCAGGTGGACCCCGACGTCGGTGCCCGCTGCGCCGCCTGGCAGCGCCACCATCCCGGCCGCTCGGTGTGGATCGCCGTGAACCGCGAGGCCATCCGGGAGTGCACCGGACCGAACGGCAAGCCCACCGTCGCCCAGTTCTGCGCCTTCGCCGTGCTCGCCGACGGCCGGCGGGTGAAGACGATCAGCTCGCAGAAGGTGGAGTACTGCGACGAACTCTTCCGCCGCTGGACCTCGGAGCGCGCCGCCTAAGCTCCTACACCCCTTTGTCACCCTGAACGAAGTGAAGGGG
>JBKPGZ010000101.1:0-25213 GCA_046729675.1 Gemmatimonadota bacterium
CCGCCACCAGCAGCAGGGCCGGACGGACCGCGCCCACCGTATCGGTCGTCATCGGGGTGAGCTCGACGCTCCGCCCGCTGTTGCTCTGGGGAAACTCCCGGGCGAGATCCGCCATGATAGCGGCAAGGTCGGCGCGCGCCGCCTCCAGGGTGACGCCCGGCTTCAGCCGCCCGACCACGCCGAACGAATGCGAGTCGCGCTCCGCTGCGCGGCCCACCTTGAGCTCCGCCGGTAGCCACACCTGGCTGCCGCCGGGATAGGTGAAGCCCGGCGGCGCTATGCCTATGACCGTATAAGGCCTGGCATTGAGCCTGATCGTGCGGCCCACGATGCCGGGGTCTGCCGCGTAGCGAGTGCGCCAGAAGCCATCTCCGAGCACGACGGCATGGGCCTCGCCCTCCTCCTCGTCGGGCGAGAAGGCGCGCCCCGATGCCACCGATATGCCCAGCATGCGGAAGAAGTCGCTGGTCACCTGGGTGCCGACCACTTCCTCAGGATCCCCGTCGCCGCTCACGGTGAGCAGGCGGAGACGGAAGGCCGCAAGCTGCTCGAAGCTCCGATTCCGGTCCCGCCAGTCGGTGAAGTTCGGGCCAGCCACGCTGCCGCGGAGCCCGTCGCCGTACACCTCCCGCACCACCGCGAGGCGCTCGGGCTCGTGATAGGGCAACGGCTTGAGCAACACCCCGTTCACCACGCTGAAGATCGCGGTGTTCGCGCCGATGCCGAGACCCAGGGTGATGACCGCGATGGCGGTGAAGCCGGGGGCCTTGAGCAGGGTTCGCAGCGCGAGGCGCGGATCGCGAAACAGGTCGCTCATCACTCGCTCCGGAGCGCGTCCACGGGATCGGTCCGCACCGCCCGGACGGCCGGAATCAACGAGGCCACGACCGCCACCAGGGCCAGCGCCGCAGCGGTCGTCACGAAGGTGCCCGTATCGGTGGGCTCGGTCTGGAACAGCAGACGGGTCAGCACCCGGCTGGCGGCGAGCGCGCCGAGCAGACCGACCACGATGCCGATGACGGCCAGCCGGACCCCCTGCGAGAGCACCAGCCCCAGGATCTCGCGCGGCACGGCGCCGAGCGCGATGCGGATGCCGATCTCGCGGGTGCGCTGGGTGACGAGGTGCGCCATCACCCCGTAGACGCCCACGGCCCCGAGCGCCATCGCCAGCAGCGCGAAGCTGGCCACCACCAGCATCGTGAGCCGCCGCTCGGCGGCCCACACGCCGAGCGCCTCGTCCATCGTCTGCACTTCGGTGAGCGGGATGTCGGGGTCGAGCTCGGCGACTGCCGCGCGCAGGGGCGCGGCGAGCGGGCCGGGGTTGCCCTCGGTCCGCAGCACGATGCGGAGCGTGCGGAGCGGTGTGCCGGTCCCGGCCGGGAACTGTGCGTGCGGCAGGTAGATCTCCGGGCGCGGCTCGGCGTCGAGCCCGCGGTGCCTGACGTCACCTACGATGCCGACGACCGTGCGGTAGACCGAGTCCGTCGCGCCGCCGCCCATGAGCAGCCGCTGCCCGATCGGATTCTCCCCCGGCCAGGCCTGGCGCGCGAGAGTCCGGTTGACCACCGCGACCTGCGGGGTGCCAACGCGATCCCCGGCCTCGATCCCGCGGCCCTGAAGCACCGGCATCCGCATCGTCTCGAAGTAGCCCGGCCCCACCGCCTGCCAGTAGGAGAGGTTCCAGTCCTCCTGCTTCGGCGGCAGCGAGAAGCGCCCCTCGCGAAGGAAGGACCAGTCGCCGATCTCCGGCTCGGCCATCGGCAATGCCTTCACCACCGCGGCGGAGCGGACACCGGGGATCGCTTCCGCCCGCGCCACAAGACGCTCGAAGAAGGCGCGGATGGACTCGCTGCTCTCGTACCTCACCGGTGAAAGCTCGAGCCGGGCGGTGAGCAGCCCATCGGGATCGAACCCGGGATCCACCCCGCGCATCCGCTCGAAACTCCTGATCAACAGGCCCGCGGCGACCACCAGCACCAGCGCCAGCGCGATCTGGCTGACGACCAGGCTGCGGCGGAAGCGCTGCCGCCGGGAACCGGCGCTCCCGCTCCGGCCGCCGTCCGTCATGGCCCGTGCCAGGTCGGGCCTGGCGGCATACCAGGCGGGAGCCAGGCCGAAGAGCAGGCCGACGATGATGCTGACGATCGCGGTGAACCCCAGTACGGGCACGTCGAGCGCGATCGAGTCGAGTCGAGGAAGGGTCGGCGGCGCGGCGGCCACCAGCGCTCGGGTACCGTAGGCCGCGAGCAGGAGACCTGCCGCTCCGCCGATGACCGCTATCGTCGCGCTCTCGGTGAGCAGCTGGCGCATGATCCGGCCGGCGCGGGCGCCGAGGGCGGCGCGCACCGCGATCTCCCGATGCCGCTCCTCGGCGCGCGCCAGGAAGAGCGACGCCACGTTCGACGCGGCGATCAGGAGCAGCAGAGCGACCGCACCCAGCAGGACCAGCAGGACCGGCCGGATGTCGCCCACCAGCTGCTCCGCGGCCGAAGTGACCGAGCCGGTGAAGGCATCGTCGTACTCGTTGGGATACTCCCCGACCATCGCCGCCATGATGCCGCCGACCTCCCGATCGGCACTCGGGCGGTCCAGCCCTGGACGCAGCCGGCCGATGACAGACAGCCAGTGCCACCCCCGCTCGCTGCGGTCCGCCCCGGGGTCGAGCTGCAGCAGCGTCCACGCCTCCATTCCGGCGCCGACGTAATGCGTCGGGAGCTGGAACCCCGGAGGCATGACGCCGATCACGGTGGTGGGCCGATCGTCCAGAACGAGGGTGCGGCCGACGATCTGGGGATCGGCGCCGAAGCGGCGCCGCCAGAGTCCATCGCTCAACAGGACTACCGCTGGCCGTCCCGGCAGGTCCTCTTCCGCCGCGAACCCGCGCCCCAGCGCGGGCGCGACTCCGAGCAGCGGCATGGCATCGGCGGAGACGAAGGCGGCGTTGAACCGCTCAGGAGTGCCGCTGCCGGTCAGCGTCAGCGTGCCGTTGGAGAAAGCCGCGAGGCGACTGAACGAGCGGGAGCGCTCCTGCAGGTCCCAGTACTCCGGCGGGCTGAGCTCCTTCCCGGGGATGCCGTCGAGCTGGGTATGGACCATCATTACCTCCGCCGGCCGCTCGTACGGCAGCGGGCGCAGGAGCACCCCGTTCACGACGCTGAAGATCGCCGTGGTGGCGCCGATGCCCAGCGCCAGCGTGATCACCGCCAAGGCGGTGAACGCGGGCCGCCGGCGAAGGCTGCGGAGGGCGAAGGGCAGGTCACTCCTGAGAATCTCGAGCATGGTCACTCCTACCTGGTGCCGGTCACTCGGCCCTCAGCGTGGCGGCGGGATCGACCCGCAGCGCCCTCCGGGCCGGCAGGACGCACGCGCCGAGCGCGACCCCGGCGATCACGACGGCGATGGAAGCGAACGTCGCCGGGTCCCACGGCTTCACCTGATAGAGCAGGCTGACGAGGACGCGGGAGAGCGCCGCTCCGGCAACCAGGCCCGCCGCGATCCCACCCGCCACCGTCAGCAGCCCCTCGCCCACCACGAGCCGGAGGATCTCCGGGCGCCGAGCCCCGAGAGCGACGCGGATCCCGATCTCCCTGGTGCGCTGCACCACGCCGTAAGAGATCACCCCGTACACCCCGATGACGGCGAGCCCGAGCGCCAGCGCCCCGAAGGCGCCCAGCAGGAGCGTGCGGAACCGGTCGGTCGAGATGGACGCGTCCCGCAGCTGGGTGAGCTCGTGGATCTCCGAGACCGGGACCTCAGGATCGAGCGACGCCACCAGGCCACGAATCGCAGGAGCCGCCGACGCCGGATCCAGCGGCGTGCGTACCAGGAGCGCCATCTCCTCGAGGCCGACCTGCGCCTCGGGGGCGTAGATCTGCGGCATGACCTCATCCACCAGCGACAGGTGACGTGAGTCGCCAACGACCCCGATCACCGTCAACCAATCGCTCGGCTCGTCGGGCTCGTCGTCGAAAGTGAGGCGCTTGCCCACCGCGTCCTCGCCCGGCCAGAAGCGACGCGCCAGTGTCTGATTCACCACCACCACGTTGGGCGCGTTCCAGCCGTCCTGTCCGGTGAAGTCGCGGCCCTGGAGCAGCGGAATGTCCAGCGTGCTGAAGTAGCCCGGGGTCACCACGTTGAAGCTGCTGCTCGGGCGCTGCTGCGGCTCGGGGAACGGCTGCCCTTCGACGCTGAAGGAGTAGCGGGCCCCTTCGCGACTGAGTGGGAGATAGCTCACCGCCGCCGCCGAACTCACCCCCGGCAGCGCGCGAGCCCGGTCCACCAGGTCACGATAGAACCCGATGACCTCCGCGGTGTCCCGCCCGGTCCGGGGGAGTGCCAACCGGGCGGACACCACGCTCGCCGTCCGGAATCCGGGATCCACCGCGAGCAGTCGCCGGAAGCTCTGCACCATGAGGCCCGCACCGACGAGCAGCAGCAGCGCGAGCGCGATCTCTCCCGCGACCAGGAGCCGGCGGGTGCGCTGGCGATCCATCCCGGCGGTCGTGCGACCGCTCTCGTGCAACGAGGCTTCATCTCCTCGTCGCGCGGTCTGCACTGCCGGCAGCAGTCCGAAGACCGTGCTGGTGAGGGCGGCCACAACGAAGGTGAAAGCGAGCACGGTTCCGTCCATCACCCCGGCGTCCGTCGGGCGCAGACCTTCGGGAGCGAGGGACAGCAGCGCATCCACGCCCCAGACCGCCAGGCCGACGCCGAGCACGCCCCCCAGCACAGTGAGCAGGGCGGTCTCCGTGAGGAGCTGCCGCACCAGCTGCCAGCGCCCGGCGCCGAGCGCGGCGCGAATCGCGAGCTCGCGCCGCCGGGCCGCGCCGCGGGCCAGCATCATGCCGGCCACGTTGGCGGAGGCGATGAGGAGGACGAAGCCTACCGCGCCCATGAGGACCAGCAGCGTGGGCCGGAGCTCGTGGACCAGGGACTCGTGGAGCGGCACGACCGCGACGCCCCAGCTGCGGTTCGAGGCGGGGTACTCCGCCGCGAGTCGCGCGGCCACCGCCTGAAGGCGGGCGCTCACGTGCTCCAGCGTACCGCCCGCGCCGAGACGGCCGATCACCATGTACGCGTGGAGACCGCGCGCATCCAGCAGCGCCGGCTCATCCTGGGAAACCAGGGTCCAGAGCTCGGTGTCCTCCGGGTAGCGGAAGCCGGCCGGGGCAACCCCGACGACCGTGAGCGCGCGGCCGTCGACCAGGAGGCTCCGGCCCAGCGCCGAGGGGTCTCCGCCGAAGCGGCGTTCCCAGAGCCCGTGACCGATCACGGCGACGCCATCCCGGCCCGGCGTGTCTTCCCCCTCGAGAAAGAACCGTCCCGCCGCCGGCGTGAGGCCCAGGACCCGGAAGTAATGCGCGCTGACCAGCGCGCCTGCGACCCGTTCGGGCCGGTCGGCACCACCGACGTTGAACGCGAGGGGGCGATAGAGCGCCATCGACCCCAGCGCGCCGTCCTCTTGCCAGTCCAGGAAGTTCGGATAGGAGACGGTGTTCGGCGCACCGTTGGGCCGCCGCTCCTCCAGCTTCACCAGCTTCGACGGCTCGGGGTACGGCAGTGGCCGGAGCAGGACCGCGTTGACGACGCTGAAGATCGCCGTGTTGGCCCCGATGCCGAGGCTCAGCGTGAGCACCGCGACCGCGGTGAAGCCGGGCGAGCGGATCAGCTGTCGCACGGCGTAGCGCAGGTCCTGCCGAAGAGTCACTACTCCACCCTCAGCGAGATCATCGGATCCACTCGCGTCGCCCGGCGGGCCGGGACCCAGGTCGCTACCAGGGCGACCGAGCCGAGCAGGAGCGCGACCGTCGCATAGGTCAGCGGATCCTGCGCGGTGATCCCGTAGAGCTGGCTCGTGAGCGCGCGGCTCAGCAGCCAGGCGCCGAGCAGCCCGGCGGCGAGGCCGAGCAGCACCAGCCACATCCCCTGCCCCACGACCAGCCGGAGCACGTCCGGCGCGCCGGCGCCGAGCGCCAGCCGGATGCCGATCTCCTGCCGCCGCTGGGTCGTGGTGTACGCCATGACGCCGTAGATACCAATCGCGGACAGCAGCAGGGCCATGCCGGCGAACAGCAGCAGGAGCACCATCGAGATCCGCCGCTCGGCGCTGGCGTTTTCGATGACTCGCTCCATGCTCATCACCGAGAAGACCGGCTGCTCCGGATCGACGCTGCGGATGGCGGCGGTGACAGCGGCGCCGAGCCGCTCGGGGTCGTCGTCGCCGGTCCGGATCACCATCGACATCTCCTGCGAGGTGACGACGTGGAATGAGCTGTACAGCTCCTCCTTGGGCGGATCCGCGAGTCCGATCTGGCGGACGTCACCCACTACGCCAACCACCGTCAACCATGGCCCGACGCGCCCCATCTCGATCCGGACCCGCCGTCCGATGGGATCGGCGCCGGGCCAGAATTTCTCCGCCATGGTGCGGTTCACCACGATGCTGCGGTTGGAGAGCGAGTCCGACAGCGCCGGCAGGCCTTCGCCGGCCAGGAGCGGGATCCCCATCGTCTCGAAGTAGTTCGGGCTCACTATGCGGCCCTCTGCGGTCGTCGGAGGCTCGTCGGGCGCGACCGGGCGTCCCTCGACGATCAGCCGGAGATCGCCCTGCCCACGAAGCGGCAGCTGCGAGATGAGCGCCGCGCTCCGCACCCCGGGCACCGCCTGCACCGCCGCCAGCGCGCGCTCGTAGAAGGACCTGCGCTGCGGGTGGGTCTGGAACCGCCCCTTGGCTCGGTCGTTCGGCACGGGGAGCCACACCTGGAGCGTGAGGAGCCGGTCGGGGTCGAAGCCGTACTCCACTGCCATCAGACGTTGGAAGCTGCGCAGCATGAGTCCGGCGCCGGCGAGCAGCATGAGCGCCACCGCCACTTCCGCGACGACCAGCGCGGCCCGCATCCGGGTGCGGGGCGCGCCGGCGCTTCCGCGGCCGGAGTCCTTCAGCACTCCCTGAAGGTCGGCGCGGGAGGACTGCAGCGCCGGAATGAGACCGAACACCATGCCGGTGAGCAGGATGAGGATGGCGGTGAAGGCGAGCACCGGGAGGGAGAGCTCGATCTCACCCGCGCGGGGCAGGTAGAGCGCCACCAGTCGGCCGAGCGCGCTGGAGCCCCAGGCGGCGAGCACCAGTCCGAGACCGCCGCCCAGCACCGCCAGCACCAGGCTCTCGGTGAGTAGCTGGCGCACCAGCCGTCCTCGGCTGCTCCCCACCGCGATGCGGAGCGCGATCTCCCGCTCGCGCACCGTGGCACGGGCGAGCAGCAGGTTGGCCACGTTGGCGCATCCGATCAGCAGCACGAAGCCGACGGCGCCGAGCAGCACGAGGAGCGCGGGACGCACGTCACCCACGACCTGCTCCGCGAGCGGCTTGGCAACCGGATGCCAACCCTGGTTCGCCGGATAGATTTGCGGGTACTGCTCCTGCAGCCTGGCGCTGAGCACGCCGAGCTCCGTCTGGGCTTCGTCGACCGTGCGGCCGGGCTTCAGGCGCCCGATCAGGTCGTACACCCGGGCGTTACGCACATTCAGGAAGTTGGGATCGGGATTGTCCAGCGCGATGGGTGCCCAGATCTCCATCGGCGAGGCCCCGCTCTCCAGCACGTGACGGAAGCCGCGGGGCATGATTCCGATGATCGTCATCGGATCGTCGTCCAGGCGTACCGTCTTGCCGATCACGCCCGGGTCTCCGCCGAACCGCTTCTGCCACAGGTCGTGCGAGATGATGACCACGTAGCCGATCTGGTTCTGGTCGTCCTCGGGCGTGAAGTCGCGGCCCAGCGCCGGCGCCACGCCCAAGACCCGGAAGTAGTTGTCGGAGACCACCGAGGCCTGGATCCGCTGGGGCTCGCCCAAGCCGGTCAGGTTGATGCTGATCGGATAGACCGCGGCGAGGTCCTGGAGCGCGCTCACGCCCTTGAGGATGTCGTTGTACTCCGGCTGGGAGACCGGGATGTCCTTCGCGCCGGTCCCGGAATAGGCGGCCCGGATCGAGAGCAGCTGTTCGGGCTCGGCGTACGCGAGGGGGCGCAGCAGCACCGAGTAGACCACGCTGAAGATCGCGGTGTTCGCGCCGATCCCGATGGCGAGCGTGAGCACGGCGATGGCCGTGAACGCCGGGCTCCGGAGGAGACTCCGCACCGCGAACCGCACGTCGCGCCAGAAGACATCCATCATGCCACCTCCAGCTCGGCCGGTGGGCGGTCCACCACCCGGCCGTCGAAGAGGAAGACGTTGCGCCCCGCGCGTCCGACGTAGCGCGGGTCATGGGTGACCATCACGATCGTGGCACCGCCCGCGTGCAGCTCCTGAAGGAGCTCCATCACCTGGGCGCCATTGGTGGAGTCGAGATTGCCGGTGGGCTCGTCGGCCAGCAGGACCAGCGGCTTCCCCGCCACCGCACGGGCGACCGCCACGCGCTGCTGCTGGCCGCCGGAGAGCTGGGAGGGGAAGTGGTGGATCCGGTGCAGCAGGCCGACCCGCTCCAGCGCCTCGTGCACCATCGCCCGGCGCTCGGCCGGGGGGAGCCCGCGGTACTTGAGCGGCAGCTCGACGTTGGAGTACACGTCGAGGTCGCCGATGAGATTGAAGGCCTGGAAGATGAAGCCGATCGCCCGGCAGCGGACTCGGGCCCGCTGCGCCGGCGAGAGGGTGGCCACTGGCTCGCCGGCGAGCACGTAGCTCCCCTCGCTGGGCGAGTCGAGGAGGCCGAGCAGCGAGAGCAGCGTGGTCTTGCCGCAGCCGGAAGGGCCGCAGATGGCGACGAACTCGCCGGCCCGGATGTCGAGGCTCACCCGCGAGAGGGCGTGCGTCTCCACCTCCTCCGTGTGGAAGATCTTGGAGATGCCGTCGAGGCGGATCAGGGGATCGATCGCGAGGGCCATGTCATTCCGTTCGGAGGGCGACCATCGGGTCGGTGCGGGCGGCGCGCCGGGCGGGCAGCGCCGCGGCGAGGACGGCGACCAGGCTGAGCACCACGAGGCCGATCGCAAAGGTGGGCGGATCGGTCGGGCTCACGTTGAACAGCAGGCTCTCGAGCAGTCCCGAGAGCGCCAGCGCCGCCGCGAGCCCGACGCCCAGACCGATTCCCGCCAGCGTGGCGCCGTGCTTCACCACCATCGCCAGCACGTCACCGTGCCGCGCGCCAAGCGCCATGCGGATCCCGATTTCCTGGGTACGCTGGGCCACGCCATAGGAGATGACGCCGTACACGCCGATGGCCGCGAGGATCAAGGCGATTGCGCCGAAGACCGTGAGCAGCATGGCGCTGAACCGCGACTGGGCGAGCGAGTCCATCACCCGGCCGTGCATAGTCCCGAGGTTGTAGAGCGGGAGCGAAGGGTCCACGTCCGCCACCGCGCTCCGGAGCGGAGTCAGGATCGCCGGCTCTTCGCCTTGCGCCCGCACCGCCAGCGTCAGCGTGCGGTCGGTCCAGGTCCACGCGGCGGCGGGCGCCTGTGCGATCGGGAGGTAGAACTCCGGCATCGGCTCCTGGTCGAGTCCCGTGGCTCGGACATCGCGGGCGACACCGATCACTTCCTTCCAGGCAGGACTGCCCTCGGGATTCTCCTCACAGCAGGCGATGCGCTTGCCGATCGGGTCCTGGTTCGGGAACGCCTGGCGAGCGAGGGTCTCGTTGATGACCATGACCAGCGGAGTGCCCCGGCGGTCCTGCGCGGTGAAGCCCCGTCCACGCACCAGCTTTATGCGCATCGTGCTGAAGTAGTCGGGCGTCGCGAGACGCATCAGGGAGTTGATGACGGAGCTGATGTCGAGCGGCCGGCCCTCGGGGATCAGACCGTTGCTGCTGGCGCCCTCGAGCGGGGCCGCGGAGACGACCGCGGCGGAGGCCACGCCCGGCACGGCCGCAGCCCGCTCCACGATACGCTCGAACGCGCGGACCACCTGCTCGGGTGATTCATACGTGGTCTCGGGCAGGGAGACGCTTCCCGCTACGACACCACGCGGATCGAAGCCCGGGTCCACTCCGTTGAGCGCCACCCCGCTGCGGATCAGGAGCCCGGCGCCCGTCAGTAGCACTAGCGCGAGCGCGATCTCCGCCACCACCAGGGTGTTCCGCAGGCGGTCCCGGCTCCCGGTTCGCGATCCACTCCGCCCGCCCTCCTTGAGCGCTTCGTGAGGCGGGCGCGCCGCGGTCCGCAGGGCGGGTGCGAGGCCGAACACCAGACCGCTGAGCAGGGTGAGCCCGAGTGCGAAGGCGAGCACCGGCGCGTCCACCCGCGCCTGCGCCAGCCGGGGGACGTCCTGCGGTCCATAGGCGGCGAGCAGGCCGACTCCCCAGTAGCCCACCACCAGTCCGAGCGCGCCGCCCGCGACCGCGAGTACCAGACTCTCCGCCAGGGCGTGGGCAACGAGGTGCCGCCGCCCGGCACCGATCGCGGCGCGGATCGAGATCTCGCGGCTGCGCGCCGCCCCCCGCGCCAGGAGGAGATTGGCGATGTTCGCGCAGGCGATGAGCAGCACGAAGCCGACCGCGCCGAGCAGCACGTAGAGCCTCGGCCGGTAGTCGCCCACCAGCTCCTCCATCAGGTGGTAGACCGCGATGCCGCGCTCCTTGTTGTCCTTGGGGAAGTTGGTCGCCAGCCAACGCCCGAGCCCGCCCATCTCCTCCTCCGCCCGGCCCAGGGTCACGCCGGGATTCAGTCGCGCGAGCACCACCATGTAATGCTCGTCGTGCATGGCGAGCCGCTCGGGCGTGAACGCCACCGGCAGCCATAGCTCCTCGCCGAAGATCGTGTAGTCCATGGATGCCGGCATGACGCCGATGACCGTGTGTCGCCGGCCATCCAGCCGGATCTCGCTGCCCACTGCCTTGGGATCACCCCCGAAGCGGCGCTGCCAGAGCGCGTGACTCAGGAGCACCACCGCGTCGCGGCCGGGTGCCACATCCTCCGGACGGAACCCCCGTCCCAGCTCCGGCTGGACGCCCAGAAGCGTGAAGTAGTCCGCACCCACCCGCGCCCCGTTCACGTTCTCCGGCATCTCAGCGCCCGAGAGGTTGTAGCTCTCGCCGTAGGCGGGCACGAAGTAGCGGAAGCTGGTCTGCTGGCGGGCGACGTCGGCCCAATTGCCCACCGACCAGGAGCTGCGCTCCCCCCGCCAGAGGGTGCGCACCAGCAGCAGCTCTCCCGGGTCCCTGAACGGCAGCGGCCGGAAGAGCACGGTGTAGACCACGCTGAAGATCGCCGTCGTCGCGCCGATGCAGAGTGCCAGCGTGAGGATCACCGAAGCCGACAGCGTGGGCGCCCTGCGCAGCGAGCGCACGGCGAAGCGGAGGTTCTGCAGCAGGGTGTGCAGCATCAGTCAACCCTCAGGGCGATCATTGGATCGGACCGGGAAGCGCGGCGCGCGGGCAGGTACATCGCGGCGAGCGCAACCGCGACGAGAAAGCCGGTCACCAGCGCCAGGATCGTGGGGTCGCCCGAGCCCACGCCGAACAGGAGTCCGCGGAGCAGGCGCCCGCCGGCCAGCGCTCCCGCCAGCCCGAACACCATCCCGCCGAGCACCGGCATCATGCCCTGGCGAATCACCATGCGGAGCAGCGTCGAGCCACCCGCGCCCAGCGCCATGCGGATCCCCAGCTCTCGGGTCCGCTGCACCACGCCGTACGCCACCACGCCGTAAATGCCCACCGCCGCCAGGACCAGTGCGGCCAGGGCGAAGCCGCCGAGAACCGCCGCGTTCACTCGCGGGCGCGCGAGCGACACCGCCTTGCGCTCCTCCAGGGTGCTCACGTCGGCCAGCGGGAGATCCGGGTCGAGCCCCGCGATCGCGCGGCGGACCACCGGCACCGTCGCCATCGGATCACCGGCGGTCCGTACCGCGAGCACCATGGACCGCACCGGAGACTGCTCGAAGGGGATGTAGATCTGGGGATAGGCCTGACGGTTGAGCCCCTCGTGCAGCACGTCCCCGACGACACCGACCACGGTCAGCCACCGCACCTCGGGATCGGCCGGGTCGCCGAAGGTGATGCGGGCGCCCACCGCGTCGCCGCCCTGCCAGTACCGCTGCGCCGCGGCCTGGCTGACCAGCGCGACATCCCGGCCACCGCTGCGGTCGCCCGTGTCGAAGAGCCGTCCCCGCACCAGCGGAATCCGGAGCGTCTCGAAGTAGGAGCCGGTGGCGGTGAACACCGCCGCGTCCTGCACCACGGCGGGCGCCAGCGCCTCGGCGCCCTGGATCACAAAGCTGCTATAGGGCGGCGAGTCGCCCAGCGGCGCGTCGGAGACCAGCGCCGCGGAGCGCACGCCCGGCTCGGTCTCCGTGCGCGCCAGCAGCTCCTGACCGAAGGCGAGCCAGCGCTTCTCCTCCGGGTACGCGATGCGCGGCAGCGTGACGCGCGCCGTCAGCACCCGGTCGGCCGCGAAGCCGGGGTCCACCCGCTGCAGCCGCTCGAAGCTCCGGAGCAGGAGCGACGCACCGGCCAGCAGCATAAACGCCAGCGCCACTTCGCCGAGCACGAGGGCCGAGCGGGCCCGGTGGACGCCCGAGCCGCCGGCCACGCTCCGGCTGCCGCCGGCGAGTCCCTGGTGCAAGTCGCGCCCGGCCATCCGCCAGACCGGAGCGAGCCCGAACAGGAGACCGGTCACGAGTGAGAGCGCCAGCGCGAAGCCGAGCACGCGGAGATCGAGCCCGATCTCGTCCACCCGCGGGAGCGTATCCGGTCCCAGGGCTCGCAGGCCCTCGACGCCCCAGAGCGCGAGCAGCAACCCCAGTGTGCCGCCGAGCAGGGAGAGGAGGATGCTCTCCAGCAGCAGCTCGCCCGCCAGACGCCTGCGGGAGGCGCCCAGGGCGGAACGGATGGTGACCTCCCGGCTCCGCCCGGCCGCGCGCGCGAGCATGAGATTGGCCACGTTGGCGCAGGCCACGAGGAGGACGAGGCCCACCGCACCCATGAAGACCAGCAGCGCGGGACGGATCTCCCCGATCATCTGCTCCCGGAGCCCCACGACCTCGGCGCTCCAGCCGGCATTCGATGCCGGATACTGCGCCTCCAGCCGGCCCATGATGGTCGTCATCTCCTGCTGGGCGCGATCTATCGGGACGCCCTGCCGGAGGCGTCCGAACACGGTCAGGAAGTCGGCCCGGCGAGGCCGGGTCGTGTCTGTGGCGAGCGGAGTCCAGACGTCCACCGGTCGCTCCAGCCGAAGCTGCGCTGGCACGATGCCGACGACTGTGTGGGGGACGCCGCTCAGGAGAATCCGACTCCCGACGACGTCGCTCTCGGCGCCGAACCGGCGGCGCCAGTAGCCCTCGCCCAGCATCGCCACCCGCGGAGCGCCCCCGCGCTCCTCGTCGTCGCGGAAGCCGCGGCCCACCGCGGGCACCACCTTGAACACACGCAGGAGGTTCGCGGTGGCGATGCCGCCGTTCACGACTTCGGGCTCACCCGCGCCGGTGACGTTGAACCGGGTGCTGGTCATCGCCGCCAGCGTCTCGAAAGAGCGCGTCTGCGCCCGCCAGTCGAGGAAGTCGGGAAGCGACGCCGTCTCCCGGCCGATCGTGGTGTGACGGCCCCAGACCACGACCAGGCGGTCGGGATCGGGATACGACAGCGGGTGCAGCAGCACGCCGTTGACCGCGCTGAAGATCGCGGTGTTGGCGCCGATCCCGAGCGCGAGGGTAGCCACCGCGGCCAGCGTGAACGCGGGCGCGCGGCGGAGCGAGCGAATGGCCTGGCGGAGGTTGGAGAGCGGCACGGCCGACGCTCAGCTGACGGCGGAGAGCTGCCGCTCCTCGACCACCTTGCCGTCGAAGAGGTGCACCGAGCGATCGGCGTGGCGGGCGTAGCGCGGGTCGTGGGTGACCATGCAGATGGTCGCGCCGCCCTGATGCAGCTCGCGCAGCAGCTCCATCACCGCTTCGCCGTTGGTCGAGTCCAGGTTGCCGGTGGGCTCGTCCGCGAGCAGGATCGCGGGGTCGCCGGCCACTGCGCGCGCCACCGCGACGCGCTGCTGCTGGCCGCCCGAGAGCTGCGCCGGGAAGTGCTTCATCCGGTGCGACATCCCCACCCGCTCCAGGGCCGACTGGACCCGCTTGCGGCGCTCGTCCGATGCCATGCCGCGGTAGGTCAGCGGGAGCTCGACGTTCTCGTAGACCGTGAGATCGCCGATCAGATTGAAGGCCTGGAAGATGAAGCCGATCTGGCGGTTGCGGACCCGGGCCCGGTCGGAGGCGGAGAGTCGCGCCACCGGCTGGTTGTCCAGGGTGTAGGTGCCCTCGGTCGGGGTGTCGAGCAGACCGAGGATGGAGAGGAGCGTCGTCTTGCCGCAGCCCGACGGCCCGGCGATCGCGACGTACTCGCCGTGCTTGATCTCGAGATGGATGTCCGACAGGGCGTGGGTCTCGACTTCGTCCGTGTAGAAGACCTTCTTGATGCCTTCGAGTCGGATCAGGGGATCGGCCATGAGGGGTCCCGGGTTGAGTGAAGGGCTGCGAGCCATGAACGACGGATCAAAGCGGTACTACGAGTGGTCACGTCCGTGAGTTTGAGCGCGCTTCGAGCCGCCGCGCATGGCCCGCAGCTCAATCCACTCTCACCCGGTCGTAGCCGTCCCAGCGTGACATGTCGGAGATGATGACCTTGTCGCCCCGCGACAGCCCGCCCACGATCTCCACGGTGTTCACCGAGGTCCGGCCGAGGCGGACCGTCGCGCGGGTCGCCTCGGAGCCGTCGGGCGTGAGCTTGAAGAGACCCACCGCGCTGTTGGCCTGGCCGTAGGCGGGCCGCCCGACGTGGAGCACGTCCGGCAGCCGCTCGACCTCGATGGTGCCGTCCACGGAAAGGTCGGGCCGCGCGCCGCGGGGCATCTCGCCTTCCAGCGACACGTCGACGGTCACGGTGCCGTTCTGGACCGCGGGGTCGATGCGGCGCACCTTGCCCGTCACGATGCCGTTCCGGGTGTCGATCTTGGCCGGCTGGCCGATGGTGATGTCCTTCGCCTGCGTCTCGGGAATCCGGAGCACGGCCTTGAGCTTGCCGGGCTCCACCAGACGGGCGAGGGTGGCGCCGGACTGAGCCCACTGCCCCACCTCGAGCGGCAGCTCCTGGAGGATGCCGTGCGCGCCGGCCAGCACCTTCATCGAGCGCACCCGGCCGCGCTGGAACTCGGCCACTGCGGTGAGCCGCCCGACCTGCGCCTTCTGCAGGGCGAGCTGCGAGTCCGCCGCGCCGACCATGACCTGGAGTCGCTCCTCCTCCACCCGGTAGCGGGTCTCCAGCTCTTCCACCCGGTCCACCGCGCGGCTCGCCTCCATGGTGGAGATGAGCTGCTTCTGCACCAGCTCCTCCGCCGCTTCCGCGTTGCGCTTGGCGTCCTGGTACGCGGCCTTCGCGGCGGCGACCGCGGCCTCCTGATCGAGGCGCTGGGTCTTGAGGTCCGTCTGGAGGGTGACTCGATCGGCCTGGGAGACGGTGAGCTGGCGCTCGGACTCGAGCGCCTCGAGCTGTACGTCGGGGTTGCTCAGCTCGAGCAGCACGGTCTCGGGCTGGACTTCCTGCCCGGGCTCGGCCAACCGGCGCTCGACCCGCCCCGCGGTGACGGCGGAGATATACCGAATCCGCTCCGGCACCAGCGTCCCCGGCCCCCGCACCTCGATCACCAGCGGGCCCTTCTGCACCGAGTCGATCCAGATGGACGCGCGGTCCACGCGCGGCGCAGCCGGCTTGAGACCCCGGAGGCCGAGCGTCATCGCGACCAGCGCCACGAGCGCGATGGCGCCGTAGATGATTCGCTTGCGACCGCGATTGACCGGTGCACGGGGTATGTCCACGCCACGATCCTGTCTGAGAGGTGAGTCCCGGCGGCGCCACGTCGGCGCCCGGCGTGGGTCTTAGGAAAGCTCCGTGCCGCTCAGCCGATTTTGGGCAAGCGCTTGTGTCGCTGTAACTTGGTTCCGACGCCGGCGGTGAGATCGGCCGCGTCTGTGTTCGCTTGCGGGACCCGCGAATCCCGGAATCGAACACCTCCTGTGCGGTCCGACTCGGCTGGCTCGTCACCCACGCGATCCCGCCCCTTTCTCCGGGCCCCGAATGACACCACGCTCGTCGGTTACACCTGCCAGGTGGACTGCGCTCGGCCTGCTCTGCCTGGTTGCCGCCGCTCCCGCCTGCAGCCATACCGACCCCTTCGCCAATCCCGAGACCGGGGAACAGCCGTTCGATCCCGGACCGCCGGTCCGGCTGACGGTGAATTCGGCGCAGGACGGATCTCCTTCCTGGCTTCCCGACGGCTCGGCCATCCTCTACTCGGCCCAGCAGCTGGACCGGGTGGACCTCGACGTCTGCCTCGCGGAGCTGCCGCCCACCGGCGGGCAGCAGCGGCGGCTGGTCTGCGATATCCCCGGTAACGGGGTGAGCACCGATGCCGCGCAGTCTTCCGCCGCTTCCTTGGACGGACGGATCGCACTGCTGAGCGCGGGGAACGGCAACATCGGCGGCACCAGTCCGGTGTTCCTGGATCTGGCGTTGCTTCCGACGTTGGATGCCCTCGACGCCCAAAGGGTTCGCGCGCTGCCGCTCACGCCGACCGATGGAAGCTCCCAGGACTATGCCGGCCACCTGCGGTGGCTCACGGCCGACGCCCTCGTGTACGTGGGCCAGCACTTCGATGTCAAGCGAGACTGCCCCTCATGCGTTCTCGATACGGTGCTGACCAGCAGCGAGGTGACCACCCTGACAGTCGACGGCATGACCGCGACGGCGGTGCCTGGTACCGCGCTGGCCACCGGCGTGGCACCGATTCTCGACGGTACCGCCATCCTCTATACCCTTCCGAACGACTCCCGCATCTACCGACGGGTCCTGGGCAGCGGCGACGTCACGGTCGTGCACGACTTCGGATCGGCCGGGATCGCTCGCGACGTGCACGCAGTGGGGAATCGGGTGACCGCGGTCGTGGGCGGGCGGGTGGCGTTTTCGGAGGACCCGCGCTTCGGACCCGTGCAGTGGGACAGCGGTGGGGTGGTGTACGTGTTCGACCTGGGTAGCTCGAACTCCCAGGCGCTCGACACGCCAGGGCGGCTCTACCGGCGCCCCGCCCTCTCTCCCGACGGCACCCGAGTCGTGGCGGAAGGCTATCCCCTCATCGTCGTGGGCAGCGACACCACGGTGGGCAAGAGCGCCGACCTCTACCTGTTCGGTGGCGAGTGATGACTCGGAAGCCGCTCGTCGCCGCGCTGCTGCTGGTGCTCACCGGCTCGGTCGTGACCTCTCGGGCCGACGCCCAGGCGGAGGGCATCATCGCGGGCGTGGTCCGGCAGGAGGAAAGCCGTGCCGGCCTGCCGGCCGCGGAAGTACTGGTGGACAACCGCGTCGGCGCCGTGACCGACACCGCGGGCCGCTATCGCGTGCGCGCCGTGCGCAGCGGCTGGCACCGGGTCGCTGCCCGGCTCATCGGCTACCGCGGGGTGGTGCTCGACAGCGTATTCGTGCCGGCCGGCGCGACACTGACGGTGGACTTCGATCTCGAGGCCAATCCGCTCGAGCTCGAGCCGCTGGTGGTGACCGCGCCCTACGACGCGGTGCTGGACCCGCTCGCCACCAGCACTGAGCAGAAGATCACCGCCGAAGACCTCCGCGACCTGCCGATCAGCTCCCTGGACGAAGCCCTGGCGCTGTCCGCCGGCAGCGTCGGCACCAGCTACCGCGGGGGCCGCATCGGCGAGGAGTCGTTCATCCTCGACGGCCTCGGCGTCAAGAACCAGGTGGATGCCTCCAGCGGCGGACTCGGCCTCGCGATTCCGCCCGATCTCCTGAGCGAGGCGTCGCTGGTGACGAACGGCTTCTCCGCACGGTACGGCCAGGCGCTCTCGGGCATGGTGAACGTGGTGACGCGAGAGCCGGGCGACGAGTGGGAAGGACGGCTGGCGTACGAGGGCGACCGGCCTTTCGGCGGCTCCCTCGACCGCGGGATCGATCGGTTCGTCGTGAGTGCAGGCGGGCCGCTGGTGGCACGGGTGGGGCTGGTCACGGCGTTCGACGTGTCGGGCCGGATGGACGCGGATCCGGTGAGCGCCCCCGCCCCCACCAATCCGTCGGATCCCCGGACCACCACCCCGTACCCGTTGCCGCACAACAGCGGCGAGTTGTGGAGCGGCGCAGCCAAGCTGGTGGTGCCGCTCACCCAGCGCGCCACTCTCCGCGCGCTCGGCCTCCACACGGAGGACCAGCGGCTGCTCTACGACCCCGCCTACAAATACGATCCGGAGTTCGGGCCGGCGCAGCGGCTGCGCGGCGACATGGTCAGCGGCCACCTGCAGTACATCAGCAATCCCCGGTCCCGCCTGCCGGTTGTGCTCGACTTCCGGGTGGGACGCTATGTCCGCGAGTTCCTCCGCGGTGAGCTGGTCGAGCAGCCCGACTATGCGCTCGGGGCGCTCACGGCCTCTCGCTTCCACTTCATCGGCGAGGACCAGGCCAGGGATCTCTCGACCTCGAACGACCCGATTTCCGGCTTCCGCGAGCCCGTGGCCAGCTCGCGGACGCCGTGGGGTGTGCCGGCATTCTTCATGGGCAGCGGGTCGCAGGGTGAGCTCGCCTCCAATCATTTCGGCGAGACCCGGGTCCAGCTCGACGGCACGTTCGGCGGAATTCCCAGCCTCGACATCTATGCCGGCGGCCAATACGTCGCCCAGCAGGTGCGCACCTACCAGCGCGTCCTCGGCTATCTGCCGGCCAGTGGGTCGATTCCGCCACCCGCGGTGTCGGCCTTCTCTCCGCAGGTGGCGGCGGCGTATGCCGAAGGCCAGATGCGGATCGCGGACGTGGCACTCACGGCCGGCTTACGCTACGACCGCTTCGATCCCGGCAGCAGTCTTCCCGGCGAGGCGCGCGGGTCGCAGAACTCCGTCAGTCCGCGGTTCGCGGTGAGCACCGTACTCAGCGGCGCCACCCTGGTGGCGAGCTACGGCCGCTTCAGCCAGGCGCCGGACTACCAGTTCCTCGTGGACGCGGCCTTTGACGATACCACCCGCACCGGCCGCTTCCGCCGGGGCAATCCCGACGTCGGCTTCGAGGAGGCGAGCCAGTACGAGCTGAGCGTCCGGACCCGACCGAGAGAAGGGCTCTCGCTCCGGGTGGGCGTCTACTACAAGCGGCTCACCGGCCTCGTGGCCTCGGTGCCGCTCGGCGTGGACCCCGACTCGAGCATCTTCGGCAACGCCGACGCCGGCACCGTGCGCGGCGCCGAAGTGCTCTTCGAGCGCGAGCTGCGCAACGGGTTCGGGTTCCGCCTGGCCTACACGCTGCAGGAGGCGGAGGCCACCGCGACCGACGCGTTCCTGCTGAACCGCTTCATCGAGATCGATCCCATCACAGGCGATACCGTTCGCCTGACGCGCGCCGAGTTTCCGCTGGACTTCGACCAGCGGCACACGCTTACCGCGATCGCGAGGGCGAAGGTCCCCGAGAGCGTCGGGCCCTCCATTGGCCGGGCGCGCCCGGTCGCCGGTCTCGAGGGGGCGGTGATCCTGCGGCTCGCCTCGGGGCTGCCCTTCTCCATGAGCGACAGCACCGGCGACTCCCTGGTCGGCCTGCCGAACGGATCCCGGCTGCCCAACACGTCCTCGGTCGATCTGCTCATCCGCCGCCCGATCCGGCTCGGCGGCACTACCGGCGGCATCTATCTTGACGTCCGCAATCTGTTCAACCGCCAGAATGTGGTCGCTGTGCGGCGGGATACGGGCGAGCCGCAGGCCACCCAGCCCGCAATCGAGCAGATGGCGGAGGAGGCGTACGCCGCGAACTCCTCGCCCATCCCCTTCGAGTCACAGCGCTACCGGCCGGAGGCGGATCTGAACGGGGACGGTTTCGTGGCAGGACGCGAAGAGCTCTTCCCGATGTACCTGCAGGCAGCGACCGACTACGCCCAGCCGATCTTCGCCGATGGGCCGCCGCGACTCATGCGGCTGGGAATGGAGCTGCTGTTCTGAGCTTTGACGGATCCTTCCGCCGCCTGCGCTCCTAGACGAAGGTGGAGGATTGCCACTCCGGTTACGGGCGCGCATCGTGCGCAGGGTTCCAGCTCTTTCCTCTTCGACTCTGGAGCAATAGCGATGCACCGGACTCTAAGCTGCGTTCTGGCCATGTGGTTCATCGCCGGTGTCGCCCGGGCCCAGGCGCCCACCCAGCAGGCCTCGACGACCACGGTAGCGGCGCCGAGCGTGGACGACGCCCTCAAGGCCCTGCGCGCGGACCTGCAGAGCAGCAGGGCGGACATCATGGCCAAGAACCTGACGCTCACGGCCGACCAGGCGGCAAAATTCTGGCCGGTCTTCAGCGCCTACCAGAAGGAGCAGAACGTCATCATTGACGAGCAGCTGAAGGGCATCCAGAAGTACGTGGACAGCTACGAGACTCTGGATGACGCGGGTGCGCTAGGCCTGATGAAGGCCCATCTCGACCGGGATGCCAAGATGCTCGCCCTGCGCCAGAAGTGGCTGGGCGAGTTCCAGAAGGTGTTGCCCACGAAGCTCGCGGTGCGAGCGATGCAGATCGACCGGCGCTTGTCGTTGGCAGCCCAGATGGAGACGGCGGCGGCCATTCCACTGGTGCATTGAGGCGGGCGGCCAGAAGTAGGCTACGGCAGGTCTTCCTTCATCAACGCCTTGTGAATGGCCATCGCCGCCTCGGTTCCCTCCGCCGCGGCGACCGCCACGAACTGCGCCTCCTTCGACGCGTCGCCCGCCACGAAGAGGCCGGGGACGTTCGTCACCTCGCAGGTCCCCGTATCGACAGTACCGCTATCGGTGAGGTGGCAGCCGAGCCGCTCGGCGAGAGGACTCCGCTGGCGCTGGCCGGCGACGACGAACAGCGCGCTTCTCCGGGCCGGCTCCCCGCTTGCGAACACGATGCGGTCGAGCCTCCCATCGCTCCCTTCCAGCCGCACCACCGGTTCCTCCCGGATCTTCACTCCTGCTGCCCCGAGCCTGGCGGCCGCCCCGTCGGGCAGCGCCGCACCCCCGGTACAGAGCACCACGTCAGGCGACCAGAAAGTGAGGCTCAGCGCTAATCCGGTTGCCGCTTCACCCTCCCCGTAGGCGGCCAGCGGACGGTCACGCCACTCCCAGGCGTCGCAGTAGGGGCAGTGATGCACGCTGGTACCGTAGAGGGCATCCAGCCCGTCGAGCGCGGGAAGCTCGTCGACCAACCCGGTGGCGAGCAGCAGCTTGCGGGTGCGGAACCGGGTGCCGTCGGCGGCGCGGATCGCGAAGCCGCCGTCCTCCCGTGCGGCCTCCACGATCTCGTGCTCGCGGCACTCCACGGTCCCGTACCGCCCCAGCTCCGCCCGTGCCAGCCGAAGGAACTCCGACGGTGAGACCCCATCGCGGGTGAGATAGGCGTGGAGCGCATGGGATCTGAGGTTTCGCTGGTCGCCCACGTCGCACAACAGCACGCGGCGGCGGCACCGGCCGAGCATGAGCGCCGCGCTCAGCCCGGCGGGGCCGCCGCCGACGATGATGCAATCCCAGCTCACGCGGGCTCGGTGGCCTCCACGACCTGCTTGAGCCGCCGCAGGTCCTCCCCGACCTGGAGGGAAGGCTCCTCCCCGAAGAGCCACGCGACCGCCGCGCCCGCCTTGCCAGCGGGCGGATCGTATCGCATTACGACCCGGACCTCGGTGTCGCCGTTCTCAGTCGGCGAGAAGTAGACCGATCCGGCGTTGTCCACCTCGGATCCCTCCAGCGAGCGCCACGCGATGAGCTCGTTGGGAATCTCGTGATGGATCACGGCGTCCCACTCCATCCGGGTGCCTGCCGGTCCCTTCGCCACCCAGTGGGACCGCTCCTCGTCGAGCACCGTGACCGACTCCAGATGGTCCATGAAGCGCGGCAGGTTCTCCAGGTTCCGCCAGAACCGGTACACCTCGCTGCGCGGGCGGTTGAGGACGATCCGCTCGTCCACTCGCACGCCATCGCCGCGGCGACCGCTGGTGACCGGGCCCGCGGACTCTTCCAGGGCCGAGTTCCGGCCCAGCATCTGGTTGACCGCGCAACGGCCGCTCACGGCCCGGCCCAGCAGGGCCCCCGCGATCGGCAGGATCGCCGAGCGCCCGCGGCGGCGGCGTAGCGCGTAGGCCGCCACCGCCGCGGCCGCCACGGCGGAGATCCAGCGTTCCCGCCGGCCCACGTTCACCGGCACGCCCGCGGACTCGGGGCGCCGCAGATTGTCCCACAGCGGGGGTTGCGCGGTCCCCTGGTACGTCGACGTCATGCCCTCTGTCCTCTCCGCCCGCCCCGCGGGCTCATGCGCTCGCGCCCTCGGAGGGCGCGATCTGGTTGTAGCGTCGTGCCGCGTCGTCGCCGAGCCGGGTGAGCCACGAAGGGGATGCCGAAGACTGGCTCTCCCGCCCCGGTCGGCGTCCCCCGCGGTCCGCCGGCGCCTCCGGCAGGAGCCGACTGGTGAGCGCCAGCACGGACGCCGTGAGGTTCGGCGCGACCGCGGCAGCAACTACCGCGAGACGGGTGACCAGCGGGAACCGAACCTCCGCGTCACCCCGCCGTACGCCCTCGAGAATCCGCCGGGCCGCCTCCTCCGCGCCGATGCTGAGACCGGGAAGACTGTCGGCGATGCTGAACCAGGCATACTCGGCCGGGTGGCGGCCACGGAACGTCGCGTTCCGCGGACTGCCGGTCCGCATGAGGCCCGGCACCACCGAGGTGACGATCACACCGCGTCGCCGCTCCTCGGCCCGGAGCCCCTGGGAGAAGCCGAGCGCGGCGAACTTGCTGGCGCTGTAGGGCACGAGGTGGGGCACCCCCAGCCGGCCGCCGATCGAGATGATGTTCACGATGCGTCCCTGGCGCCGCTCGCGCATCGCCGGCAGCACCGCCAGCGTGGGATGGACCACGCCCCAGAAATTGACGGCCATGGCCTCCTGGTAGTCCGCCAGGGTCATCGTCTCCGCGGGACCCACCTCGATTACTCCGGCGTTGTTGACCAGCACCTCTACCGGCCCGAACCGCGCGGCGACCTGCCGCACCAGGTTGTCCACCGCGTTGCGGTCCGCCACGTCCACCGGCAGCGCGAACACCTCGGCGCCGATCGCCTCCAGGGCCGAGCGGGCCCGCTCCAGCGCCTCGGGGTCCCGCCCGCAGATCGCCACCCGGGCACCCTCGGCGGCCAGCTGTTTGGCGAGCACCAGGCCGAGGCCGCGCGATCCACCGGTAACGAGCACGGTCTTGCGGGTGAACTCGTAGCGTCGCGGGCCGGCCAAGAGACGCATGGCCGCCCAGCCGGCGAGTGCGCCCACGGCTGCCACTTTGATCCTGCTCACCCTCGATCCTCCTCCGCCTTGCTCCGGTTGGCACCTTCGAGCAGCGACTTCAGGCGCCCGAGGTCATCGTTCAGTTTCGCCCGCGGGTCCGCCCCCAGCAACTCGGCCACTGCCCGGCCGGCACCGCGGATGGGCGGGCTGTAGCACAGACGGAGGTCCACCCGGGTTCCCTGCCCTTCCGGGCGGAACCGCACCGCGCCGGCGTTCTCCAGCATCGAACCCGGGCGGCTCCGCCAGGCGAGGATCTCGCCGGGCACCTGCTCGGTGAGTACAGCGTCCCACTCGATGGGAACCCCGCCCGGTCCACGCACCACCCAATGCGAACGGCCGCCGCCGAGGTCCCGGACCTCCCGCACGTTGGACATGAAGAGCGGGAAGTTCTCGTAGTCGGTCCAGAACTCGTACACCTGGTCGGGCGGTGCCTCGATGAACAGTGTCTTCTGGATGTCCACCGTGCGCCGCCGCTCCCGACCCGCAGGCGCGGCCGGCGCGGTCGGCTGCCTCAGCTCGCTCCACAGCATGCCGGCGCCGAGGCTGCGGGCGGCGAAGCCCAGGGGGCCTCGACGCGTCACGCCGTAGAGCGCCAGCGCTCCGGCGAGGAGGGCCATGGTGCGGTCTACCGGACGTCCGGGGCCGTGCTCCAAGGTGGCCGACTCCAGCCCGGGAAGGTCCCCCTGGCGGGTGCCGTATCGGCGAACCGGTGCGTCCAGTACCCCAGTCGCCCCATCCTCCCCCGTGAGATGCTCATCGAGCCTGGCGCGCAGGCGCGCCCGGCGGCGCTCGCCGGCCTCCGGGTCGAGGAGGTAGCTCAGGCCCGCGCCGATCGCCATGCCGACCAACAATCCGCTCTTTCGCATAGACGACTCCTCGAGGTGGATTCACGCTCGCGCTCTGGCCGGATGCGAAATGCTGCGGCCTTGCCGCTTCGCGTCGGTGAGCCCGCTCACACCGGTCGTGCCGGACGTCACTGGGCAGCCGGTTGCCGGATGCTAGCTTTCGCCCGGCGCGCCCTTCATTTCCGGAGATCGGCTCATGGTGCTCATGTTCGTGGCGATCGGCGTGGTGGCGGGGGTCCTTTCTGGCCTGTTCGGCGTCGGCGGCGGCATCCTCATCGTTCCGGCGCTCATGTTCTTCGCAGACTTCCATCTCAAGCTGGCGCTCGGCACCTCCCTGGGTGCGCTGCTCCTGCCGGTCGGCATCCTCGGCGTGTACACCTATCACCAGAACGGGAATCTCGATCTCCGGGCCTCCCTCATCATCGGGCTCGGCCTTTTTTTCGGTGCCTGGGCCGGCGCCCGTCTCGCCCACCTGATCCCGGCCGCGACACTGCAGCGAATGTTCGCCGTCTTCATGGTAATCGCGGCCGCACGGCTCTGGCTCAAGGCCGGAGGACAATGAGATGACCACACCCCGTGACGACTCCCCGACCTCCCGACTCGTCCTCAGCAGCGGCGCGTTCGCGGAGGGTACGCCGGTGCCCGCGCGGCACACCTGCGAAGGAGAGAACCTCTCGCCGCCGCTCACCTGGACCGGGGTGCCGGTGGATACCCGCAGCTTCGCCCTCATCTGCGACGATCCGGACGCGCCCCGCGGGACCTGGGTGCACTGGCTCCTGTGGAACCTCCCGGCCGACGCCGTGGAGCTGGGCGAGGGAGTGCCGCGCAAGCCCGAGCTGCCCTCCGGCGCGCGGCAGGGCATCAACGACGGCGGGGACATCGGGTACGCCGGTCCCTGCCCGCCCCCGGGGGGTCCGCACCGCTACTACTTCCGGCTGTGCGCCCTGGACTCGGCGCTCAACCTGCCGCCGGGGGTGAATCGCTCAGACCTCAAGGCGGCGATGGAGGGTCACGTCCTCGCGCGCGCTGTCACCATGGGAATCTACGAGCGGCGGAAGGGCTAGCCGCCGCGCGACGACGAAC
>JBKPGZ010000102.1:0-10532 GCA_046729675.1 Gemmatimonadota bacterium
CCGGGCTGGATCCCTCGCTACGCTCGGGATGACAGGGGTCGAGTTGCTCGTTAATTTAGCTCCCAGCCGACGGTTGGAAACCATCACCCACACCCCGCGTGGCTGACGACTACCTCGACGCACGCCTGACCGAGCGGCGCAACCCACGCACCGCAACAATCGACAAGGCCTCCGCGCTGGAGATCGTGGATCTCATCGGCGCCGAGGATGCCACCGTGCCCGCGGCGGTCGCCCAGGCGCGCGAGGACATCGCTCGGGCGGTGGACCTGATCGAGGCGGCCTTCCGCGCCGGCGGCCGCCTGATCTACGTCGGCGCCGGCACCAGCGGCCGGCTCGGCGTGCTCGACGCGGCCGAGTGCCCGCCGACCTTCGGCACGCCGCCGGAGATGGTGGTCGGGGTGATCGCCGGCGGCTACCCGGCGCTGGTGAAGTCGGTCGAGGGCGCCGAGGACGACGTGAACACCGCCATCGGCGAGATGGACGCGCGCCGGGTCGGGCCCGACGACGTGGTGGTGGGCATCGCCGCGAGCGGCACCACGCCCTTCGTCCGTGCCGCGCTCTCCCGCGCCCAGACCCTCGGCGCGCGCACGGCGATCGTCACCTGCTCCGAGCCGCCGAAGCTGCTGCGCGAGACCTGCGACGTCACCATCCTGGTGCTAGTGGGTCCCGAGGTCGTCACCGGCTCGACCCGGATGAAGGCGGGCACCGCCACCAAGCTGGTGCTCAACACCCTCACCACCGCGGCCATGATCCGCCTGGGCAAGACCTACGGCAACCTGATGGTGGACCTCCGCGCCTGGAACGACAAGCTGATCGACCGCAGCGAGCGGATCGTCATGGAGACCACCGGCCTGCCCCGAAACGAGGCGCGCGGCGTCATCGAGGCGGCGGACGGCAAGGTGAAGACGGCGATTGTGATGGCTCGCCGCCGGGTCTCGCGCGACGAGGCCGAGCGTCTGCTGGAGGAACACGAGGGGCACCTGCGCTCCATCGTGGGCGATCCGCCGCCCGTGCGCAGCGCGTGAGCGAGCGGGCCATGGTGGGCGTCGGCCTCATGTCGGGTACCTCGCTCGACGGCGTGGACGCCGCCCTGGTCCGGATCGAGGGGCCCACCCACGCGACGCTGCTCGACTTCATCACCCGCCCCTACGACGACGCCGAGCGCGCCGAGATCCGCGCCGCGCTCGATCCGAGTGCGCGGGCGGACGCCGCGGCCTTCGCCCGGCTCCACGTCCGCATTGCCGACTGGGCGGCGGACGCGATTCAAATCCTCCTCGCCCAGACCCGCACGCCCGCCAGCGACCTCGGCTTCATCGCCTTTCCCGGCCAGACGGTGTGGCACGAGCCGCCCACGGTCACTTGGCAGCTCGGCGAGCCCGCTGTCCTCGCAGAGCGATTCGGCGTGCGGGTGGTGAGCAACTTCCGCCCGCGCGATGTGGCCGCCGGAGGGCAGGGCGCCCCGCTCGTGCCGATGGCCGACGTTCTCCTCTTCGCCGCCGTCGATCATCCCCGCGTGCTCCTCAATCTCGGCGGCATGGCGAACATCACCTATGTGCCGCGGCGGGCGCAGGAGGAGGGCGTGTTCGCCTTCGACACCGGGCCGGGCGTGGCCATCATCGATCGCGTGGCGGGCCTGGTGGATGGACGCCGTTCCTACGACCGCGACGGGCTCATCGCCGCGAAGGGCAAGGCCGACGAGGCGATGCTCGCGGAGCTGCTGGGCGATCCCTTCTTCGCCGCGCCGCCGCCCAAGAGCACCGGCCGCGAGCGGTTCGGCGATGCCTATGCCCGCGAGCTCCACCGCCGCCTGCCCGGCGCCGACGGCGTGGCCACGGCGGTGGAGCTGACCGCCCGGAGCGTCGCCGGTGCGGTGGACCGCTGGGTGCCGGGTGATGCCGAAGTGGTCGCCAGCGGCGGCGGCTGCCACCACCCGGGGCTCATGGCCGCGCTGGCGCGCTCGCTCGACGCGCTTCCCGGGAAACATCCGCTGCGGCGCTTCGACGAGCTGTTCTTCCCGGGCGACGCAAAGGAGGCGGTCGCCTTCGCGCTGCTCGGCTACCTCACGCTGCACGGACAGCCGGGGAACGTGCCCGCCGCGACCGGCGCGTCCGGCTCGCGCGTTCTCGGCTCGGTGACGCCCGCCTGATGCCCGGCGATCTCCAACCCGGCCGACTCATCCTCCCCGCGCTCCGCGCCGGGCCCAACGGCAGCTTCAGCCACGAGGCCGCCGCGATCGCGGACGCGCTCGAGCTCGGCGTCGGCGGCTTCATCATCTTCGGCGGGAACGTCGAGACCGTCCGCCGGCTCACCACCGACCTGACCCGCCGCGCCGAGCGTCCGCTGCTCCTCGGCTCCGATCTCGAGCGCGGGGCGGGGCAGCAGGTCGAGGGGCTCACCGAGTTTCCTCCGCCGCGGGCGCTGGCGGCGCTGGAGGATCCCGCGGTCGCGCGCTGGGCCGGCGCGGTGACGGCGCAGGAGGCGCGCGCGGTCGGCATCAACTGGGTGTTCGGGCCGGTCGCCGACCTCGACATCCTCCCCGAGAACCCGATCGTGCAGACCCGCGCCTTCGGTGACGACCCCCAGCGGGTGGCGACGCTGGTCCGCGGCTGGATCGAAGGCTGCCAGGGCGCCGGCGCCCTCGCCTGCGCGAAGCACTATCCGGGACACGGCCGCACCGCGCTCGACAGTCACGTCACCCTGCCCTCGGTGGACGTGGACCGGGAGACGCTGCAGCGCACCGATCTAGTGCCGTTCACCGTCGCGGTGGAGAGCGGCGTGGCGGCGATGATGACCGCCCACGTCGCCTTCCCCGCGCTCGACGCCAGCGGCACCGCGGCCACGCTTTCCGCGCCGATCATGGAGGGCCTGCGCCGCACCCTCCGCTTCGACGGTCTCGTGGTGACTGACGCCTTGATCATGGACGGCGCGCTGACGGGACGACGCGAGTCCGACGCCGCAGTCCAGGCGCTCCAGTCCGGCGTGGACCTGCTGCTCTATCCCAAGGACCCGCGCCGCATGCGCGAGGCGATCGCGGGCGCGGTAGACACCGGTGCGCTCGCCCGCGAACGTCTGGAGCAGTCGCTCCGCCGCTACGAGCGCGCGCTCGCGGTCGCCACCCGGCCGACGCCGCCGGTCCGCCGCGGCCCCTTCGACTCGGCGGGTGCGCTGGCCGACGCGCTGATCGGGCAGGGAATGCTGCGCGGCGATGCGCCGTCGCTCACCGGCCCGCTGGACCTCGTCGTGGTGGATGACGACGTCGGCGGCCCCTACCCGCCGAGCCCGAGCGATTGGGTCGCCCGCGCGCTAGGGCCGGAGCTGGTGGGACGGTACACCGGTGGGAGCCGGGTCGTGCTGGTGTTCGCGGAGCCGCGCGCATGGAAGGGCAGGGGGGGGCTCGGCGACGCCTCACTCGACGCGCTCGCGAGCCAGGCCTCGGGCGCCGATCTCATCGTCCTGTTCGGCCACCCGAGAATGGTGGAGCAGCTCCCCAGCGACGCGCCCGTGCTCCTCGCCTGGCACCGACAGCGCTTACTTCAGGAAGCAGTAGCGCGCTGGCTTAGGGCGAGAACAGGCTGAGGGTGAGAAAGGGGTGAAAGGTGAAAAGTAAAAAGTGAAAGGGAGGGACCGATCCCTCCTTTTTACCTTTTACGGTTCACTTTTCTTACGGTTCACTTTTCACGCTGTCTACACCTTCCCCCACCCCCGCATTCCTAATCCACGGGAGTAGTCCATACGCCGGCACCCCCATCGCGAACGTCAGCAGAAAGTAGTGCGAGAACCCGAGCCGCTCCGCCAGCACCCCCGACACCAGGCCCACCGCCCAGCGACTCAACGCATACACAGCCGTGAGCAGCGCGAACTGCGTCGCTGCGAACCGCCGCTCGCACACCGACATCAGGAACGCCAGAAACGCCGCCGTCCCCAGCCCGGCAGCGAAGTTCTCGAACAGCGCAGCCGCCGAGATCACCGCCAGGTCGGGCGGCACCGCCGCCGCCAGCGCGTACCCCAGGCTCGACAGCAGCTGCACCAGCCCCATCGTCCACAGCGCCCGGAACAGCCCGATCCGCGTCGCCAGCACCCCGCCGAGCGCCGCGCCGGCGAGCGTCGCGATCAGCCGGCCGGTGGTGAGCGCCGCGATCTGGTCCAGCGTCAGCCCCTGGTCGAGCCAGAACGGCTTCGTCATCGGGTCCATCGCCGAGATGTCGAGCTTGAACGTGAGCGCAAAGAGGATGACCGCCCAGATCCCCGGCCGCCGCAGCATCGCGGCGATCGGCTCGGTCAGCGACTCCGCGTGCTTCGCTCCGCGCTCCGTCTCCGGCAGCAGGAACGACGCCGCGGCGAGCGCGCCGGTGATCGCCGCCCCGGCGAGGAACGCCCCGTCCCACCCGCGCCGCGCGGCCATCCAGACCAGCAGCGCGCTGGAGACGAAGCTCGCCCCGCGGTACGCCGCGATCCGGACCGAGTTGGCGACGCCCAGCTCGCGGCCCGACGTGGTCTCGATGGTATACGCGTCGATCGCGATGTCCTGCGTCGCGGAGAGCGTCACATACACCAGCAGCAGCACGCCGAGCGCGGCGCCGTGGTGCGCGGGGTCCGCCCCGGCGAGCAGTACCGTCACAGCCGCGAGCAGCACCAGGCAGGCGCGGATCCAGGTCCGCCGGCTCCCCAGCCGGTCCACCGCCGGCGCCCAGAGGAACTTGAGCACCCACGGCATCGACGCCCCGGTCGCCAGGCCGATGCCCGCCAGGCTCATGCCCTCCTGCGCCAGCCAGAGCGGGATGGTCTCGTTGAAGAAGAAGTAGGGAAGACCCGAGGCGAACGAGAGGCCCCCGAGCCACGCGAGCCGGGTGCGCAGCGGCGCGATGGTCACTCGGCCGTCAGAGGAGGACCGTCAGGATCAGCGCGATCAGCGCCACCACCGCGACGGCCACCAGGAGCGCGTGCGGGTGCCAGCGAGGGTTCGGCAGAGGCTGCGCCACGACCGGCGCCGGCGGATTGGCCGGGATCGGAGACAGCTCCACCGTCGTGGTCGGCTCCTCGGTCGTCTCGCCGAAGGGGACGTGGTAGGAGTGGTAGCCGGCGCCGTCGCCCGAGTCGGGAGCGGGAAGCCCCTCGCCGTCGAACTGCACCGCCACCACCGTCACGTTGTCGGGGCCGCCGCGCTCGTTGGCCAGGTCGATGAGCGCGCTGCACAGCGTCGGAAGGTCGGGGCTCTTCGCCACCACCTGCGCGAACTCCTCGCGCCGCACCTGGCCGGAGAGGCCGTCCGAGCAGAGGATGAGCGTGTCGCCGCGGCGGAGCTGCTGGTGGCTCAGGTCCACCTTCACACGGGGGTCGGGCCCCAGCGCCTGGAGGATGATGTTGCGGCGCTCGCTCTGCTCCGCCTCCTCCTCCGTCAGCTCGCCCGCGTCCACCAGCCGCTGGGTGAGCGACTGGTCCCGGGTGAGCTGGAACGCCTCGCCGTTGCGGATCAGGTAGCCCCGGCTGTCGCCGATCTGGGTCAGGTACAGCTCGTCGCCGAACACGCCCGCCGCGGTCACCGTGGTGCCCATGCCCCGCACGTCCGGATGCTCCCGGGCGTAGAGGTAGATCCGCTGGTTGGCCAGCTCCACCGCCTCCTTCATGCGGTAGGCGAACCGCGCCGCGCTGACGTCCTCGTCCTGGGTCCAGGTGGTGGAGAGATGTCCGTAGATGACTTCGGCGGCCATCGCGCTGGCGAGCTCGCCGGCCGCAGCGCCGCCCATGCCGTCGGCCACCATGAAGAGCGACCCGCGGGGTCCCACTTCGTGGTTGCGGACGTCCGGCTGCAGGCTGGCGTTGCCGGCGCTGAGGTCGGCGACGAGGAAGGTGTCCTCGTTGTGATCCCGGGTGAGTCCCAGGTCGGTCTTGCCGAAGACGGACACGCGGACCGGGGCGCTGGTCACTCGGGTGAGGCCCTCCAAAGTTCCACTTGGTGGCGGAGTGTCCCGAATTTACGGAAAGGCGCTGGGAGCGTCAACGTCCGCGTGGCGTAAGTGATAGTCACTAGATACCTTGCAGCCATGGTTTCAACCTGGCGATGCGGGGCGCTCCTGCTCCTGGCCGGACCGGCCGCGTGCGCCCGCTCGAGCTCCCCGCCACCAACGCCCCCAACTGTGGACATGCGTCCGGCTGGTCCCAGCCGGGACACCGCGGTCGCTGCCGGAGCGCTTCCCGCCGTGCCGCGGGCCCGGGGTCCGCTCCAGATCCGGGTGGTGTACCCGCCGCCCGACGCGGTGGTGAGCGCCAGGGATTCGAGCTTCCTGCTCGGCTCGGTCGGAACCGGCGACGCCACCCTCACCATCAACTCCTACCCCGTGAAGGTTTGGCCCAACGGCGCCTGGCTCGCTTGGATCCCGCTGCCGCCCGACAGCCTCATGCGGTTCCACTTCGTCGCGCGCGCAGGCGAGCAGTCGGCCGAACTGGATTACGACCTCCGGCGCGGCGGCTGGAGTCCGCCGCACCCGCCCGGGCTCTGGCTCGATTCCGCCTCCCTCTCGCCGCGGGGCCGCGTCTGGTGGCCCGCCGGCGAGTATCTCACCCTGTCCGCCCGCGCGAGCGAGGGGGCCACCCTGCGGATGGTCCTCCCCGACAGCACCGTGGTGCCGCTGGTGCCGCAGTCCCGCCTCGAGGAAATCCCGGAGGCCGTCCGCGCATTCGACCGCGACACCGCCAGCCTGGCGACGACTGTACGCCGCGACCGTTATATCGGCGTGATCCGCGGCCGCGCACTGGGACCGAGCCCCGGTCCCGTGGTGCCCAACCCGCTGGCGATCCCGGTGGCCGCCGGTCTCCTGGCTCCTCCCGCGGACTGGCCGGTCGTCGAGGCGATCCAGGGCGCCGACACCGTGCGCGCCCGCTGGCCGCTCCAGGTCGCGCTGCTCGACACGATCCCGCTGGCGATAGAGACGGAGGACAGCTCCCGCACCGACGGGATCACCATGGGAAGGGCGGTGCCCGGCGGCACCTATCACTGGTTCTTTCCCGACGGTACCCGCGCGGCGGTGAGCGGACGGATGAACGAGTACCTCCGGGTGCAGCTCGCGCCGGAGTCGGAGGCGTGGATATCCGCTGCGGAGGCCCGCGCGGTGCCCGGCGCGACGGCCGTCCCGGCGGTGGTCGGCTCGATGCGGCTCACCCCGTACGCCGACCGGGTGCGGGTCCGCATCCCCCTCAGCTCACGGGTCCCCTTCCAGGTCACCGAGCGCGAGCGCGGTCTCACCCTCCGCCTCTACGGCGCGCGGGGCGACGTGAACTGGGTCCAGTACGGCTCGACGGACTCGCTGGTGCGCCGCGTGTCCTGGGCCCAGGACCGGGGGGAGGAGGTCACCCTCACCCTCGAGCTCTCCGAGCCGCTCTGGGGCTATCAGGCGAGCTGGGAGCGCGGGGATCTGCTGCTCGACGTCCGCCGCCCTCCGCACAAGCGGGCGGGAGGCTCGCTCGAGGGCTGGCTCATCGCCGTGGATCCGGGCCATCCGCCCGGCGGTTCCACCGGCCCGACGGGCCTGCGTGAGGCGGAGGCCAATCTCGCCATCGGTCTCCAGGTGCAGCGGCTCTTGGAGGAGGCGGGCGCGAAGGTGTTCATCACCCGGACGGAGGACCTGCCGATCGAGCTCTGGCCCCGGGTGGACGCCGCGGAGCGCGCGGGCGCCGACCTCCTCGTCTCCATCCACAACAACGCCCTGCCCGACGGGGTGAATCCCTTCAGCAACAACGGCGCCAGCGTCTACTACAACCATCCCCGGAGCGTGCCGCTCGCCCGCGCGGTCCAGGCCGAGCTGGTCCGCCGGCTCGGCGTGCGGGATCTGGGGATAGGGCGGGGGGACCTCGCGCTGGTGCGGACCACCTGGATGCCCTCGATCCTCACGGAAGGCCTCTTCATGAGCGTCCCCGAGCAGGAGTCGGCGCTCCGCTCGCCCCAGGGGCAACGGCTCTACGCCGAGGCGGTGGTGGAGGGGATCCGCCGGTTCTTGCGGGAACGCGAGGCGCAGTCGTAGCCTTCCTCATGTGGTCCGGTGGCTCCCCAGGGCGTCTCCTGTAGCGAACCCAAACCAGCCGCCGTGCCTCAGCGTGAGTCGAATGAGGATGCTGCAGATGCAAGCCCCCGCCAGAGCCCCGCGAATGACCCCTGTGCCCCCCTCCAGCCAATCCCCCGCCTCCCAGCTCTCGCCGACCAAGTGGACGGTCATCCGCCCGGCCCGGCTCGTGGTCGCGCTCGGCCTGCTCCTGGTGGCGGCCGCACCGGCGGGCGCGCAGGAGCCGGCCCAGCGGGCGGAGCTGGAGGCGTTCCGGGACTCGCTGGCGGGGACGATCGACTCGGTGGGGCTGCTGGCGCTGGAGAAACGGATGATCGAGCGGGCCAAGGCGGATCGGAACAACGTGATGATCCACCTCCGGCTGGGCTTCCTCTCGCTCCGGCTCGGCGAGCTCGGGGGGCAGTCGCACTATGAGGACGCGGCGTCGGAGTTCCAGTGGGCGACCGACCTGCAGCCCCAGTGGCCCTACGGCCACTACGGGATGGGCTTCGCCGAATACGGCATCGGCGACTCGCAGATCTCCTTCGTTACCGGGATCAAGACCATGCTGGGGAAGGACGCCCTCACCCGGTCGGCGATGGCGTTCGCCAGGTCGGCGGAAGTGGACCCCAGCTTCGACAAGGGCCTGGTGGACCTCGCCAACACCGCGCTCAGGCAGCGGGTGAACATCAAGCTCGGCGTGGCGCTCGACGCGCTCCGGCGCGCGTCCTCCACCGAGGCGGCGTCGCATCCGGAGGTCATGCTGGCCCGCGGCCGGGTGGAGCGGGAGGTGGGCGACGGCGACTCCGCGTTGGTCGCCCTCCAAGGCTACCTGGAGAAGGGCGACAACCGGAGCCTCGCCCTGCTCGAGGTGGCGCGGACGCTGTTCCTGCTGGGCCGGTTCGACGGGGTCGAGCCCTATTTCGAGGCCGCAGCGTCGGACGACTCCACGACGGTGGCCGGCCTCCGCAACGATCTCGCGACCATCGCGACCGACAGCGTCATGTCCGAGTTCGACCGGACCTCGGGGACGCACCGCGCCGACTACCTGCGGCGCTTCTGGAGCGAGCGCGACAAGATCGAGCTCCGGGCCGACGGCGAGCGGCTCCGCGAGCACTACCGCCGCCTCTTCTACGCCCGCAAGAACTTCCAGCTCACCTCCCTCAACCGCCACTACGACATCGTTGAGCGCTATCGCTCCAACAGCCGTGACTTCGACGACCGCGGCATCATCTATATCCGCCACGGCGAGCCCAGCAGCCGGGCGAGCTACGCGGCGCCGGGGCTGGAGCCCAACGAGTCCTGGCGCTACAGCCGTCCCGACGGCGACATGATCTTCCACTTCATGGCCCGCGAGGACGTGCAGGACTACAAGCTGGTCGAGAGCCTCTTCGACGTCCTCGGCTTCAGCAACGCGCTGGCCCTCAAGGGCGATGGGCTGGGTGGGGCTGACGTGGATCCCATGGCGCAGCAGCTCCTGCTCTCGCGCGAGCAGCTTTCGCCGATCTACGGGCGACTCCAGGCGGCCGGGCGGATCAGCAGCGGCCGCTACCAGGACGAGGAGCGGCAGGTGGGGCAGGAGAGCATCGCCGAGGGGACCACCACCGACAGCTACGAGCTGCGGTTCCCCGACGAGCTGAAGGTGAAGACCGAGGTCCTCGCCGTAGGCCGCGACTCGACCGGGCCGCAGATCCAGATCGCCTACGCGGTGTCGGGCTCGACCCTCGAGCCTGTGCTCGTCACCCGCGGGTACCTCTACTCGGTGCGGGTCCGCTTCGTGGCGACCGACCGGCTGGGGAGGGTCGCGGCCGCGATCGACACCACCCGGCACTTCGTGGCCCCGGCCCCCGTGCCCAACGGCGAGCACCTGGTCGGGCGGGTGGCGGTCCCGGTCCATGGGGGCCTCCTCCACTACCGGCTGGCGATCCAGCAAGGCGAGGAGTCGGGCGTCCTGCTCCCCAAGGACACCGTGCGCGTGGGCCAGCCCACGTCCGCCGCGCTCTCGCTGAGCGACCTGGTCCTCGGCAGCCGCAACACCAACCTCTTCTGGCGCCGCACCCCGCAGGACACCGTCGTCTTCAATCCCCTCCGCACCTACAAGCGCAAGGAGGAGATGGAGCTGTACTACGAGGTCGAGGGCCTGAGCGCCGGCACCCAGTACACCGTGCGGATCGCGGTCCGCAAGCAGGGCGGCAGCGGCGGCATCTTCCGCAAGGTCTTTGGCGGCGGCGGCGCCCAGATCAGCCTCAAGTTCGACGAGAGAGCCTCTTTCCCGGTCACCAGCACCAGCCGGACCCTGAAGCTCGACAAGCTCAAGCCGGGGAACTACACGCTCGAGGTGCAGGTTGAGGATGCGCAGGGGAGATCGGACCACCGGGCGCAGGAGTTCCAGGTGGTGGAGGAGGAGGAGAAGAAGGAGGGGTAGGCGGTCGGGCGGTCAGGCGGTCAGGCGGTCGGCGGAACGAGAGAAACGAACAGAGGGAAGGACGACTACCGTCC
>JBKPGZ010000103.1:0-7984 GCA_046729675.1 Gemmatimonadota bacterium
CGTCTCATCGGCGCCGACCCGGCGCTGCAGCGAGCGGAGTACCAACCGTTGCGCGAGCGGGCGGTGTCGCGGTATCCCCGGGCGGTGGAGTTGTTCAGGGTGGGGTAGGCGGTCGGGCCGCCTACCACGCCACCCGAACCCCAACCCCCGTCGCCTGCCGCAGACTCCGGATCTCGGGCTCGAACGGAATGTTGTCGGGTTTGTGGGTCTTGCGGGTGAGCTCCAGCACGAAGAGCGCCGTGGCGCCGACGAGGGCGGTTTCGCCGGCGACGAGCCAGCGGCGCGCCTCACGGTCGTAGTCCAGCGATGTCTGGTAGAGTTCTTCCATGGCCGGATCGGCATAGGCCCCGTTCTCCCCGACGATGCAGCGGGTCGAGTCCACGAAGCACGCGTCCTCGATCGTGTCGAATGCGCGGTCCGCCCGATTGTGGGCCTGGGCCGCGAGCAGGTTCATGGTAACGGCGCCGGCGGCCAGCACCCACTTTCCATACTTGATGAGCGGGCTGCTTTCCTGCGCCGCGGCGGAAGCGGGCGGGAGCAGCGCGACGAGGAACGCGAGCGTAAGTGCGCGAGCCGTGGGGAGGCCAGCGTGCGTGCGACTCATTGCCGGTACCGGTGAAGGTCGCCATTGCCGCCTATAGCGAGGATACCGTCATCCAACGCGACCGGACTCAGCTCGACCGGACTCCAGAGCTGGATGCGCCACGCTTCGGTGCCATCCGGACGCAACGCCCGCAGCATGCCGTCGGCACCACCAAGCAGGAGGTCACCGTCGACCGCCGTGAGAGGGGCCGTGACGGGCCAGTCCAGCTCGACCACCCGCTCCGGCACGGGCAGGTTGCCGGGGGCCAGGCGGAACAGCGTCCCCCGTCTGCTGACGACGTAGAGCGTGTCACCCAACGCCGCCGGAGACCCGAGAACGGGGGCGTCGACCTTGGCGCTCCATCGGGTCTTGAGGTCCGCGGGAGACACGGCGACGACCTGCGAATCCGTAGTGCCCGCCACGAGGAGACCCCGGTGTACCAGCCACGGTGACATGATCGTGCCCGGCGAGCGGACTCGGTGAGTCACCTCGCCATCGGCGGCTATCACCCGGTATAGAGAATCCACCGTTGCGACGACCACGGCGCCCCGCCCGACGCTCAGCGGGGCGATCCTGGCCATTCCCATGCGCCGTCGCCAGCGGAACGAGCCGTCCGCTGGATTGAGGCCAATCAGCTGTGTTCGCTGTGCCGGCACGAGGAGTGTGCCGTCCACCAGCGCGAGCGGGGCACCGACCGGTCCGGTCTTGGCCCGCCAGATCCGCTGGCCGGTAGACCGATCGAGCGCGTAGACCCGGCCCTCGGGCCGCGAGCTGGCGACGAAGAGCGTGTCGCCGGAGACCAGGACACCGCCTGCCACGATACCCGAGAGCCGGCTGGACCACTGGACCTCGCCGGTCTCCAGATCCACCGCGTAGACCTTGCGGTCCACACCGGCGCCGTACAGCTGGCCGTCCTTGAGCTCGACGCGCCCGGTGAGACGGCGCCCTGTGCGCACGGCCCAGACCTGCGTCGGCGCGTTGCCCGAGACGGGGCCGGTCTGGAGCGTCGTCGCCGACGGGGGCCGATAGCCGACGCAAGCCGCGTTGACGCCCCCCAGGAGCAGGACTAGACTGAACGCTCCGCGCATCACCCTTTCCCTGCATACGGACGAGGCATGGCGTCGGTCCTGATCAGCGAGCTCCGCGCACACGTGGGCACGACCGTCACTCTGCGCGGCTGGGTCGTCACGACCCGGTCGAGCGGGAAGATCGCGTTCGTGGTGATACGGGATGGGTCGGGTGTCGTGCAAGGCGTCCTGTCCAAGAAGGAAGTCTCCGAGGCCGTCTGGGCCGCGTTCGGCACGCTGACGCAGGAGACCAGTGTGGCGCTGACCGGGGTGGTGCGAGCAGAGCCGCGATCTCCGGGCGGGTATGAGATGGCGGTGACCGGCCTCGAGATCCTGGGGACCAGCCACGACTACCCGATCACCCCCAAGGAGCATGGGACGACTTTCCTCTTCGAGCATCGACATCTGTGGCTCCGGACCCGGCGCCAGGCGGCGATCGCCCGGGTCCGCCACGAGGTCGAGCAGGCGATGCGCGACTACTTCCACCAGGAAGGCTTCACCCTGGTGGATACGCCGATCCTCACCGGCGCGATCGGGGAGGAGGCGGGGAACCTGTTCGCGACCGACTACTTCGACCTCGGCAAGGCCTACCTGGCGCAGACCGGCCAGCTCTACGTCGAGGCCGCGGCCGCCGCGCTGGGCAAGGTCTACTGTTTCGGCCCCACCTTCCGCGCCGAGAAGTCGAAGACCCGCCGCCACCTGACGGAGTTCTGGATGGTGGAGCCGGAGGTCGCGTTCAACGACTCGGATGCCAACATGCGGCTGCAGGAGGCCTTCGTCTCCTACATCGTGGCCCGCGCCCTCGAGCAGCGTCGCGAGGAGCTCAGGGAGCTGGAGCGTGACATCGCCCCGCTGGAGCGGGTGACCGCGCCGTTTCCGCGGATCTCCTATACCGACGCCGTCGCAAAGCTCAACCAGCTCGGGTCCGACATCGCCTGGGGATCGGACCTCGGAGGCGACGATGAGACCCTCCTCGCGAAGGAGTACGACCGGCCGGTCTTCGTCTACAACTACCCCCGGCAGGTGAAGGCCTTCTACATGAAGGAGAACCCCGAGGACCCGCGAACGGTACTGAACAACGACTGCCTGGCGCCCGAAGGGTACGGCGAGATCATCGGCGGCTCGCAGCGGGAGGACGACTACGACAGGCTGCTGGCCAGGATCCACGAGCAGGGCCTCGACCCGGAGGCATACCGCTGGTACCTCGATCTCCGGCGCTACGGCACGTTCGTGCACTCGGGGTTCGGGCTCGGCCTCGAGCGGACAGTCGCCTGGATCTGCGGCATCCAGCATATCCGGGAGGCGATCGCCTTCCCGCGGCAGATCCACCGGCTGTATCCGTAGCTGTCAACCCGAGCCCAGCGTGGGATCTGCTCGCCCGGTCTTCGACGCTCGCGGAGCAGATCCCTCGTTAGCGCTCGGGATGACATTCGCCCGCAACCGCCCGCTGCTCGCTGCCCTTCACCTCGTCCCACAGTCCGTCCAGCACTCCCAGTCCCGCGGCATCCAGGTCGATCCCGCGCTCGGCGCACAGCGCCTCGACCGCTTCGAAGCGGTCCCGGAACTTGCGGTTGGCGCGGTCGAGCGCCGGCCCCGGCTGAACGCAGGCCTTGCGAGCCAGATTGACGACGGCGAACAGGAGATCCCCGATCTCATCGGTGAGCCGCTCCACCGAGGTCTCGCCCGACTCGAGCTCCCGCTCGACCTCCGCGAGCTCCTCGCGCACTTTCTCCAGCGGACCGGCGATATCGGGCCAGTCGAACCCCACCGAAGCGGCACGCTCCTGCAGACGGTACGCCTTGAGCAGCGGCGGCAGGGTGGGAACGATTCCGGAAAGGGTCTTTCCTCGCCGCTCGCGTCGCTTGATCCGCTCCCACGGCCCCGCATCGCCCAGATCGAAGAGGTGGGGATGGCGGCGGCGCATCTTGTGCTCCAGCACCCCGGCGACCTCGTCGGGGGTGAACTCGCCCCGCTCCTCCGCGATCACCAGCTGAAACGCGAGGTGCAGGAGGAGGTCGCTCACCTCGGCCCGGATGGCCTCAGGCTCCGCCTCACCCAGGGCATGATCGAGCTCCAGTACCTCCTCCACCAGGTAGGGACGGAGCGTCTCCCGGGTCTGGGCGCGGTCCCAGGGACACCGCCGGCGGAGGTCGCGCACCATCGCGAGAGCACGCCCAAGCGCTGAATTGTCTTGCATTTATCCCCCGTGCCCTCTAAGATACCCGCCGGCTTCCACCATGACCGCTCCCTCCGAGACGGCCCGCGCCTGGGTCGACGTGGACCTCGATGCGCTGGTCGCCAATGCGCGCACGCTTGCCGCCGCGTGTGCCACGCGATTGCTGCCGATGGTCAAAGCTAACGGCTACGGGCTGGGCGCCACTCGCGTGGCGCTGGCGCTGGAGCCGCTGGATCCCTGGGGGTACGGGGTGGCCACGGCGGAGGAGGGGCTGGCACTCCGCGACGCCGGAGTGAGTCGTCCCATCCTGGTGGTAAGCACCCTCACCGCTGAGAGCCTGGAATCCATCTTGGGCCTCGGTTTCCGTCCCACCATCGGGGACCCGGCAATGCTCCGCGCCTGGGTTGGTCGGACGGATGCTCCGTTCCACCTCGAGATCGACACCGGAATGTCGCGTAGTGGGATCCGCTGGAGCGACGCGGCCACCGTCGCCGAGACCGCGCGAGCGCTGGCCGCCGCACCGGGATGGGAAGGGGTCTTCACCCACTTTCATTCGGCCGACACGGACGAGGGCTCGATCGCAACCCAGTGGCGGCGCTTCCATGAGACGCTCTCCCGGCTGCCCAGCCGCCCCTCGCTGGTGCATGCCGCCAACAGCGCCGCCGCGCTCTGCGGACGCACCTACGCCGCCGATCTGATCCGTCCCGGCATCTTCCTGTACGGCGGCGAGGCGCGTTCCCGCGGCCCGGCACCGCGGCCGGTGGCGGCGCTGCGGGCCCGCGTGGTGGCGGTACGCACCATCGCTGCGGGCGAAAGCGTCAGCTACGGCGCCACCTGGGCGGCCGATCGGCCGACGACGATCGCGACGCTCGCGATCGGCTACGCGGACGGCGTACCCCGTGCGGCCGAGCGCGGCGCCACCTGGCCGCCGCGCCTGGTGGAGATCCGGGGGCGTACAGTCCCGCTGGTCGGAAGGGTCACGATGGACATGTGTATGGCCGCGGTTGACGACGGTCAGGTCACCGTGGGAGACATCGCGACGCTGTTCGGCGGCCTGGTCACGCTGGACGAGCAGGCAAGGTCCGTGGGGACGATCTCCTACGAAGTGCTGACCTCGCTCGGACCGCGGTTGCCCAGGCGGTACGGGTGAATCGGCGCGCGGCCATCGTCGTCCTCGACGGCGTGGGAATCGGTCCGGCGCCGGACACCGACGCCTATGGGGATACCGGCAGCAACTCCCTCGGCAATGTGGCCCTCCAGGTCGGCGGCCTTTCGCTGCCGAATCTCGCCGCGCTCGGGCTGGGACACTGCGCGCCGCTCGCCGGTGTGGCCGCCGTCGCATCACCCCGCGCCGCGCACGGCAGCTGCGAGCCGGTGAGCGCGGGGAAGGACAGCACTACCGGGCACTGGGAGATCTGCGGACTCACGCTGGAGCAGCCGTTCCCCACCTATCCCGAAGGGTTCCCGCAGCCGTTGGTGGACGAATTCGCCCGGCTCACGGGCAGGGGAGTCCTCGCGAACACGACGGCTTCCGGCACGGCGGTCCTCGATCGTTTCGGCGAGGAGCACCAGCGGACCGGCAAGTGGATCGTGTACACCTCCGCCGACAGCGTCTTCCAGGTGGCGGCGCACGAGTCCACCGTGCCGCTGGAGGAGCTGTACCGGGCCTGCGAGACGGCGAGGGCGCTGCTCCAGGGGGAGCACGGGGTGTCGCGGGTGATCGCTCGGCCGTTCACGGGAACGCCAGGCGCCTGGGTCCGCACCGCAGGGCGCAAGGATTTCAGCCTTCCGCCGCCGGGCCCCACCCTGCTGGACCGGCTGGTGGAGCGGCACATCCCCCGTGTCGGAGTGGGAAAGGTGGACGATCTGTTCGCGGGCCGGGGCATTTCCAGCATCCATACCGCCACCAACGCGGACGCCTACGCGCTGATCGAGGGCGCGTTGCTGGCGATGAAGCGGGGGCTCCTGCTCGCCAATGTGATCGAGTTCGACCAGACCTGGGGCCACCGCAACGACGTCCCCGGTTACGTGCGGGGGCTCGAGGAGCTCGACGGCACGATCCCCCGACTCCTCGCCCCGATCCGGGAGGACGACCTCGTTATCTTTACCGCCGATCACGGGAACGACCCGACCACGCCGTCCACCGATCACTCGCGCGAGGTGGTCCCGCTGCTCGTCACGGGACCCCGCGTGCGGCCGGTCGGGTTGGGACGGCGTCGCACGATGGCGGATATCGGTCAGACGGTCGCCGAGTTTCTGGACGTGACGCCGCTGGCGACCGGCACCTCATTCCTGTCAGAGGTCTGGATTGACTGATCCACTGGTGACCGCGGCGCGGGCCGCCCAGGCCCGGGCCTACGCCCCTTATTCCAACTTCAGGGTCGGCGCCGCGCTCGAGAGCGAGAGCGGCGACGTCTACGTGGGCTGCAACGTGGAGAACGCATCCTACGGCCTCACCATCTGCGCCGAGCGCGCGGCCGTATGCACCGCGGTGGCCGCCGGCGCTCGCCGGTTTCGTCGGGTGGTGGTGGTGAGTGACGCGGATCCGCCGGCCGCGCCATGCGGCGCCTGCCGCCAGGTGCTCTCCGAGTTCGGCAGCGACTTCCGCATCGATGCCGTGGGACCGAAGCGCAGCGTCGGCTGGACCATGGCCGAGCTGCTGCCGGCGGCCTTCGGTCGGGATCAGCTGAGGTGAGCGGGGCCTGGGGATGGCTGGTCGCCTTTCTGGTGCTCGCGGGCGTGACCACGGCCTGCCAGGAGGAGCTGACCGCGCCCGCCGTGTGCCCCGAGCTCTGTCCCGGGGGGAACGCACGGGTGTTCGATACCGTGCTCACTCCACTGCACGGGGCCGACTCGAGTTTCTCGGGCTACGTGGCGCGACACCGCGCCGGTTCCATGCTGGTGTCGAACGGGCTGCCCGCGGGAGAGGCGAGGGCGGTCTACCGCTTCGGGTCCAGGATCGATTCCATCGAGGTGCGCGACACGATGCGCGCCTACACCGTGGATTCCACTACCCTGGCGCTCACGCTGATCCGGCGCGACACGCTGCTGGACGGGCTCAAGTTCTACCTCTATCGGATCGACCCGGCGACCGTCGACTCGACGGCGACCTTCGCCTCCATCACCCCCCAGCTCCTCCCCGCGGCGATCATCGACAGCATCGCGGTCCCCGACACGCTCAATTCGGGGCTGATCCGGACGACTCTGAGGGGAGCGGATCTCGCCAAGGTGGCGCTCCCGGTCGAGGGAGATGGCGTGCTGGCCATCGGCGTGGCCCTGGCGACCCCGGTGGGAAGTGGGGCCAGGCTGGGTGCCTTGCTGGCGCAGTCGGCAGCGAGCTTCATCAGCCACGTCACGGTGGACGTGCCGGACACCGGTTCAGTCCGGAACCAGACTCTGACCGCGCAGACAGCCTTCAACACCTACGTTCTCGAGACTCCGCAGTCGCCTGATCCCGATCTGCTCACCGTCGGCGGCGAGCCGTCCTCCCGGGCGCTGCTCCGATTCGACCTGCCCCGGCCGATCGAGGACTCCGCCACCATCGTGCGGGCCACGCTGGAGCTGATCCCGGTCGCGCCGGTGATCGGACTTCCCACCGATCCGCCGTTGCTCGAGGCCAAATCGCTCTTCGCCGACCTGGGCGCCAAGTCCCCGGTGGTTACGACCGACACCCGATTCATCGTGTCGGACACGATCTCGGTGGGCACCGCCGACACGGTGCGGCTCGACGTGACGCCGATCGTGCAGCTGTGGCAGGCGGTCGACGAGCGACCCGAGGCGGTGTTCCTCTCGCTCCTCCCGGAGGCTGCGAGCTTCAGCCGCCCCGTCTTCGGATCCACCCGCTCGCCGACGCCGGGCCCGGCGAGGCTTCGCGTCACGTACCTCAAGCAGTTCCCCGTCGAGACCCCCTAGGTGCGACGCCTCTTCTTTTTCGCGCTGCTGGCGCTCGCGCCGGCCACGGTCGCCGCTCAGGCCTCGCAGTTCGGCGTCCGCGGCCTCGGAGTCCCAGGCCGACCGCTGTCGACGCGGGCCGCCGGCTCCTCGGGCGCGTTCGCCATGTTCGATGCCGAATCGGGGCTCAACCCGGCGACTATCGGTGGCCTTCCCGCCATGACGGCGACGTTCAACGCCACCGAGTCGTTCCGCAGCGTGGAGAAC
>JBKPGZ010000104.1:0-6271 GCA_046729675.1 Gemmatimonadota bacterium
CGGCGGGTTCAACCCGGTGTTCATGATGTTCGACTCCGGCAGCCGCGGCTCGCGCGACCAGATCCGGCAGCTCGCCGGCATGCGCGGCCTGATGGCCAAGCCGCAGAAGAAGCTCACCGGCGGCATCGGCGAGATCATCGAGAGCCCGATCAAGTCGAACTTCCGAGAGGGGCTCACCGTGCTGGAGTACTTCATCTCCACCCACGGGGCCCGGAAGGGCCTGGCCGACACCGCGCTCAAGACGGCGGACGCCGGCTACCTCACCCGCCGCCTGGTGGACGTGGCGCAGGACGTCACTATCACCGAGGAGGACTGCGGCACGATCCTGGGTCTCGACGTGGCCTCGCTGAAGGAGGGCGAGGACATCATCGAGCCGCTGCGTGAGCGCATCCTGGGCAGCGTGGCCAGCGAGGACGTCTTCGACCCGCACGAGCTGGACGAGGACGGCGATCCCAAGCTGCTCATCATGGCGGGCGAGCTGATCGACGAGGACGTCGCCAACCAGATCGAGGACGCGGGGATCGAGAAGGTGAAGATCCGCAGCGTACTCACCTGCGAGGCGCGCCGGGGCATCTGCCGGATGTGCTACGGCCGCAACCTGGCCACCATGGACATGGTGGACATGGGCGAGGCGGTGGGCATCCTGGCGGCGCAGTCCATCGGCGAGCCGGGCACCCAGCTCACCCTCCGGACCTTCCACATCGGCGGTACCTCCAGCCGCATCGCGGAAGAGGCGGAGCGCCGGGCCCGGTCGGACGGCAAGGTGAAGTACACCGAGGGCCTCGAGTGGGCCGACGTGCCGGTGGAGTTCGAGGACGGCTCCAAGGGCACCAACCGCGTCGTGCTTACCCGCGAGGACGAGTCGGCGTCGGACGAGGCCAAGGAAGGCATCCTGGTGGTGGACCCGAAGGACCCGAAGCGGGTGTTGAACCGCTACCCGGTGCCGGAGGGGGCGCTCCTCGCGGTGAAGGAGGGGGACCTGGTCACCAAGGGCGACAACGAGCGCCGGGCGACCATCCTCTACACCTGGGACCCGTACAACGACCCGAGCATCATCAAGGCCGACGGCGAGCTCCGCTGGAAGGACCTGGTGCCGGGCGTCACGCTCCGCGAGGAGCTGGACGAGGGCACCGGTCTTCGGTCGCTCGTCGTGATGGCGGACCCGGACCGCGAGCTCCATCCCAGCGTGCTGGTGTACACCGGCAACCGGAAGGACCCGCAGGAGTACACCCTGGCCGAGGGGAGCCGCGTGATCCTGGGCTCACCCACCGACCAGGTGAGCCGGGCGATGGAGACCCCGGACGCGGCCAATCCGTGGAGCACCCGCTTCCACGTGGAGGAGCGCCCGATCAACGAGGCGTGGCCGAGCAAGACCAAGAAGGAGTCGAAGGACAAGACGGTCTTCCTCAGCGCGCCGGTCAAGGTGACCAAGGGCATCACGGTCACCAAGATCCCGCGGCAGGCCTACAAGACCCGCGACATCACGGGCGGTCTGCCCCGGATCGCGGAGCTGTTCGAGGCCCGGCGGCCGAAGGATCCCGCCACCATCTCCGAGGTAGACGGCGTGGTGAAGTTCGGCGAGATCAAGCGCGGCAAGCGCGAGATCTACGTCTACCCCGAAGCCGAGGGACAGGCGGTGGAGTCCGAGCCGCAGCTGTACGAGGTGCCGGCCGGCAAGCACCTGCGGGTGCACGAGGGCGACCGGGTCCGGGCGGGCGACCGCCTCACCGAGGGCCCGGTGAACCCTCACGACATCCTGCTCATCAAGGGTCCGCGAGCGGTGCAGGAGTATCTGCTCAACGAGGTGCAGGAAGTCTACCGGCTGCAGGGCGTGCGCATCAGCGACAAGCACATCGGCGTGATCGTGCGCCAGATGCTGCAGAAGGTGCGCGTGACCGATCCGGGCGACACCGACTTCCTCGAGGGGGAGACGGTGGACCGGCTGACCTTCCGCGACGAGAACGAGCGGGTGCTGAAGCGGAAGGGCACCCCGGCGCAGGCCGAGCCGGTGCTGCTGGGCATCACCAAGGCGAGTCTCACGACCCAGTCGTTCATCTCGGCGGCGTCGTTCCAGGAGACCACGCGGGTGTTGACCGACGCGGCGATCCGCGGGGCCAAGGACGACCTCCTGGGCCTCAAGGAGAACATAATCATCGGCCACCTGATCCCGGCGGGCAGCGGCATCTACCGCTATGCCGAGATCGATATCCAGCCGCCGGCGGGCTACGAGGCGCCGCCGCCGCGCGTGGAGGAGCCGGCGCAGCCGCAGCTGGTGCCGGCGGGGATGGCGGACGAGGACCTGTAGGCCTGTCCGTCATGCCGCGAAAGAGAAACGCCCCGGAAGGATTTCCGGGGCGTTTCTCTGTGCACCTGCCCACGTTGGCCAAGCTCAGTTGCCCGGCGCCAAGTAGGGGAAGCTGGGCAAGAAGGCCGTGTCATTGGCATCGACGTTGTCCGTGGTCAGTCCGGGCGTCACGTTGGCGCTGTTGCCGAGCAGGTCGCCGAAAATGGCGCCGAGGCCGATATCCACCACGTCGTCGCTGAGGGAGCGCCCGCCGAATCCGCCGAACAGCCAGCTCAGCCAGAACACTGGTGTCCCGTCACGCTTGGGATAGGTGATCAGCATGTCGGGAAGGAGAGCCCCGGCGATGGTCGAGGCGTACGCGGCATCGCGCCCCGCGGTACCGGTAATGAATGTGACCAGATCGTCGGTGAAGTCGGCCGGGTCACTGGACGGCTGACCCAGGTTGTGGGCATGGTGGTGGGCCTTCACGATCATCACCTCGCTCACCAGGGGGTTGCCCAGCCGTTCCCGCTGGGTGAAGACCTTGGCGGCCGATGCGGCCAGGGGACCGGTCGGCGTCTCCCCGGTCGGGTCGTCACAGCCCACGGCCGCGGCGAGCAGTAGCGCGGATAGGCGGCGCAACGCGTTGGAGCGTGTCATGGTTCGGTTCCTCTCTGCTCAGCGGCTGGTGGTTGCCCAGATGCCGATTCGGGTATTGGCGTCGGCGTCGGGGGGAAGGATCATGGACTCGGGGAGCTCGACCACAAGCGCCAGAGCGTTGATGCCGGTAAGGAAGTCGATTCCCGGGTTGCGGAAGCTCGTGGCCTCGGGCTTGGGACCGATCTTCGAGAGCGGTCCCCGCACGGGCCCGCGATCCGGGATGATGCGGAAGAACTGCTCGAGGTCGATGAAGAAGGGATCCTCCCGCAGGCCGGCGAAGAGCTGGATGCCCGAGGAACTGCCCAGAACCGTGTTGATCGGTCCGGAGAGGGCCGGCGAGAGCGAGAGCAGACTGCCCTGGCGGCCGGTGCGCTCGGGTGCCGCCGGACCAAGCAAGGTGACCTGCTGCCCGGGGCCGGCACCGTCGAAGGTGACCTGCAGGACGAGGTCCTCCACGGCGTCGCCCGTGTTATCGATCTTGATCTGGTACAACTGATCGGGATCGAAGGTGGCGCCCGCCGAGGCCGCCGGCGTCAGCGGCGAGGAGGTGGTGACCGCGAGTACCAGGCGATCGGGGTTGCCCCCGGGGAAGGCGTAGACGTCGTTGATGTCCAAGCGGGGGTGCAGCTCTACCTCGGGGGTGTCCTGGTGATCAGAGGCGAGCACGACTCCCGCGGTCGTTGCTACCACGGCCGAGGCGGCGAGGACGGCGAGACGCCCGGTCCGGCCCAGCGTCGGCATGCGCATGGCGAAAGCTCCTGGATGGGTGACATCCGGATTACGCCGGCCAGCTCGGATCGGATGGGTGGTTGGTTGCGCCCCACCAGCTGGTGCCGGTGCCCGGCTAGCCACCGCATTTCCCAACCGGGCTAGATTTCCCGGGTGACCCATACCGACCCAACGACTCAGCCGGACGCGCCGGGCCGCGAAGCGGCCCGCAGGGACTTCCTCCGCGAGAAGGTGGCAGTGGACGTGGCCAGCGGCCGATTCGGACGCCCGATTCACACCCGCTTTCCGCCCGAGCCCAACGGCTACCTGCACATCGGGCACGCCAAGTCCATCTGCCTCAACTTCGGCATCGCCGCCGAGTTCGCCGGCCGCTGCAACCTGCGGTTCGACGACACCAATCCCACCACCGAGGACCTCCGGTACGTGGACGCGATCCGGAACGACGTCCGGTGGCTCGGCTTCGAGTGGGACGAGGAGCGCTTCGCCAGCGACTACTTCGAGCGGCTGTACGACATCGCCGAGGGGCTGGTCCAGGCCGGCAAGGCGTACGTGGATTCCCAGAGCGAGGAGGCGATCCGCGAGGGGCGGGGCACGGTGACGGCGCCCGGCACGCCCAGTCCGTACCGGGATCGCCCCGTCGAGGAGAACCTCGACCTGCTTCGCCGGATGCGTGCGGGGGAGTTTCCTGACGGCGCCTACGTGCTCCGTGCCCGCATCGACATGGCGCACCCCAACATGCTGATGCGGGACCCGCTCCTGCTCCGCATCCGGCATACGGCCCATTACCGCCGTGGCACCGAATGGTGCGTCTATCCCCTCTATGACTTCGCCCATGGGCTGTCCGACGCGTTCGAGGGCATCACCCACTCGCTCTGCACCCTCGAGTTCAAGGACAACCGTGAGCTCTACGACTGGCTGGTGCGAGAGGCGGGATTCGAGCGGCCGCCGGAGCAGACGGAGTTCGCCCGGCTGGAGCTGGACTACACGGTCCTGAGCAAGCGGAAGCTGCTCAAGCTGGTCAGCGATGGGCACGTGACGGGATGGGACGATCCGCGGATGCCCACCCTCGCGGGGCTCCGCCGCAGGGGGGTGACCCCCGAGGCGATCCGGGCCTTCGCCGACAAGATCGGCGTGGCCCGGTCCGATGCCAGGATCGAGCTCGCCACCTTCGAGTATTCCGTCCGCGACGACCTCAACATGCGGGTTCCCCGCGTGATGGCGGTGACCCGTCCGCTCAAGCTGCTGCTCACCAACTATCCCGCGGACCTGGTGGAGACCTTCGACGCCCCACTGTACCCGCACGACGTTCCCAGGACCGGCTCACGGCCGGTGCCATTCAGCCGCGAGCTGTGGATCGAGCGGGACGACTTCATGGAGGACGCGCCGAAGAAGTTCTTCCGGCTGACGCCGGGGCGCGAGGTGCGTCTGCGCTACGGCTACCTGGTGACCTGCACCGGCGTGGTGAAGGATGCATCGGGTGAGGTGGTGGAAGTCCACGCCACCTACGATCCTGCTACCCGCGGCGGGGATGCACCCGACGGCCGTCGGGTGCAGGGCACCGTCCACTGGGTCTCGGCGCGGCACGCGCTCGACTGCGAGCTCCGGTTGTACGACCGCCTGTTCGCGGTGCCCGATCCCGATGCCCTGCCGGAGGGCCGCGACTTCATCTCGGCGCTCAATCCCCAGTCCCTGGTCACGCTCCCGGGCAAGGTGGAGCCGAGCGTGGCGGCGAACCCGCCTGGAACGCGCTACCAGTTCGAGCGGGTGGGCTATTTCATCAGCGATCCCGTCGATTCTCGTGAAGGGGCGCTGGTGTTCAATCGGACTGTGGGATTGCGGGACTCCTGGGCCAAGGTCAAGGACAAGTAGCCCGGCCGCGCCGCCTGGGTTCGGACACACGAAGCGCCCGGGATCGCTCGCTCCCGGGCGCGTCGACGTTCTGGTGCTCAGGTATCTCTTGTTCAGGTGGGTAGGCACTGTCTACCCGCCGGATATCCACCGCAACACCAAGTGCACGACTGCGACTATTGGCGCAGCATCATGTCCATCACCAGCGCGATCCCGGTGACCGTCAGGGCGCACCCAACCCATACTGCGCCGAATGGCACGACCATGAGGGTGATGCAGCCGACGGACGCCGCCGAAAGGCGGTACGGCACGAACGCCAGGTCCACCGATGCCCCCTGACGTCACAGTCGCGACATGCGAGGTCTCATCGGCGGATCGAAGCTCAGCAGGCCGAAGTCGTCGCCCAGGATCCCGCTCCTGGCCGCGGCCGGCCCGAACAGCCCGCTCCGCCCGGAGCGGGGGCCGATGATGAAGAGAGGCGCGGCCCAGCCTGCACCCGGGACCATGCCGCCCTTTGCCGACAGGGACGCGAGCGCGTGCGCCAGGGCGTCCGGATTTCGCGTGAACTGTACCGCGGTGGCGTCCGCCAGGTAGCGCCGGGTCCGCCAGACCAGGGCGAGGCGATCCTGGGCCGCCATGACGCGCCAGCGGCCTGCCGGCGGACCGCCACGTTCGGCGACCGGATCGTGGTCGAACCGAGCCACGCCTTTCCCCGAGCCATACTCGCCACGGCCTGGACGGACATGGGCC
>JBKPGZ010000105.1:0-4519 GCA_046729675.1 Gemmatimonadota bacterium
GCCTCCGGCGTGCCTCACGCGACAGTAGTCTCCCGGGGCGCGCACCAGGTCGAGCTCACTTCCAGCGATGTAGTACTCCGGATGGTCGTCGACCCAGGGATGGTCGAGGCCGGTGTGGTTGGGGACGAAGTCGAGCATGAGTCGAAGGCCGCGGCTCCGCAGCCGCTCGCGCAGTCGGGCCAGGGCAATATCCCCACCCAGTCCCGGATGAACCGCGTAGGCGGAGATCGCAAACCCGGACCCGGCGATATCGTCGTCCGTGAGGTCGGGGAGCGTGTCCTCGAACTCCTCCCGCCACCTTGGACTGGTGAGCGACACCTGCCGGCCCGCCGGACCGATCTGCCACACGCTCAGCAGCCACACCCAGTCGAGCTCCATCGCGGCCACCCGGTCCAGCTCGGCGTCGGAAACGTCGTCCAGCGTGACGGGCCGGCCCAGGCTGCGCGACAGCTCGGTCAGCCAGACCCGGGTGTTGATCTGATAGAGGGAGGGATAGGCCGGTACGGTCATCCTACCGGTCGCCGGCAGTCCGCTTCCGCTCCGCGGCCGCCTCCATGGACCGGAGGAAGAAGGGGTACAGCGGCACGCTGATGAGGAGCGCGACCATGGCGTTTACCACGGTGTCGGGATCGCCGCCGATCACCGTCCAGAGCAAGTAGATCACCGCGCCGATGGCGATCCACTTGTACAGCCGGAACGTCGATCGGGGCACCCCGTGATCGAAGGCGACCTTCACGACCGCCACGGAGGCATAGATGTAGGGAATGACCGCGAGGATCACGGCGAGGTCGATGATCGTGCTGAACTGGTCGGCGATCGTGGGTGACATCGTGGCGAACAGCACGATGGTCATCAGCACCCCGACGATCGCGAGGCCGACCCCGGGAACGCCGTGGCGGTTGAGTTTCGCGAATACCTTGGGGAACATGCCGTCGTCCGCCGCCGCTTTCGCGGACTGGCCCACTAGGAGCATCCACCCGCCGAGCGATCCGACGGACTTGAGGATCGCACAGATCGCCACGATCACCAGCCCCGGCGTCCCGATCGCGATCCGAGCCGCCTCGGCGAAGGGAGCGTGGGACTTCTGGAGCTCCGCGTTCGGGATCAGTCCCATGATCACGGTCGAGCTCAGCACGTAGACCACTGCGGAGAGGCCAAGCCCAATCAGCGTGGCCAGCGGAATGTTGCGCTTGGGGTTCTCGATCACGCCGGCGGAGACCGCCGCGCTCTCGATCCCCATGTAGGCCCAGAGGGCCATGGAGGCCGCGCGGGAGATGGCATGGGCGTCGGAGCCGCCGCTGACGTTCCACGACGCGCGGAAGACCTGCGGGTCGAACCAGATCCAGCCGAGCAGCGCGATCCCCAGGATCGGGATGAGCGCAAGGCTCATGGTCCAGGTCTCGAGGGCTCCGACCACGCGCGGTCCCAGGATATTGGCGAAGGTGAACAGCCAGATAATCCCGGCGGTGGCGAAGACACTCGCCGGCGGCTCGGCGATGTTGGGAAAGAACTCGGCCAGGTATCCCACCGCGGCCACCGCGATCGCGATGTTCCCGATCCAGTTGCCGAACCAGTAGACATAATTGGTCTGGAAGCCCACGTAGGGGCCGAGGAAGTCGCGGGCGTAGGCGTAGGGCCCGCCCTCCTTCGGCTCCAGCTCGCCGAGCTTGGCGAAGATGAGGCCGAGGGCGGCGGCGCCGGCGGTCGCCACGATCCAGCCGAAGACGGAGATCGAGCCTACCGAGGCGAGGTTGACCGGAAGGAGGAAGACGCCCGTGCCGATCATGTTCCCGGCCACGAGCATCGTGGCCTGGGTGAGCGTCATCTTCTTGCCGGGCGCGGACATCAGAATGCTTCTCCGACGGAGAAGTACAGGAGCCCACCGTCACGGCCCCAGGCATAGTCCAGGCGCAGGTGCATGGGATTGTCCCGCGTCAGCTGAAAGCGAAGTCCCGCGCCTGCGGGGAGCATCTCCGCGCCCAAGATGTCCGAGACCTCAGGGGCAACCTGCGCGAGGCCCCCGAACAGGGTGGCGCCGAGGCGCCCGACGGTATGGCCGCGAAGCTCGGCCTGCACGACGGTCGCATAATGGTCCCGGTAGCGCCCCTGCGTATAACCGCGCAGGGCGAACCGACCGAACCCGAGAGAGCACAGCCCGTAGAAGGGAGCATCTCCCGGCGCCCCGCAGCCGTTGATGTTGGTGACCAGCACAACCGGGGGCCTCGCAGTCCGCTGTACCACGACCAGGCGGCCTGGTACCGCTGGAAGCTGCCGGACTCGCCGCTCGCCGTGCTGAAGAAGCTCGCCCTGAGCTGCGCCAGCGATCCCTGGTCGGGCCAGTAGTCGCTGTTACGGGTGTCCCACTCCGCCAGCAGGCCCGGCGCGACCAGATGCGCGGTCGACTGTTCGGGGACGGCGAGCGGTGCCTCCTCGTCCCGCGGCTCGACCGTGGTCTGCATCCACACGAAGGTCGGCCCGAGATAGAGTCCGGGGATGACCCGACGAAGCAGCGCGCCGGAGGCCAGGTAGATCGTCTGTTCGATCGGGATCGACAGGCCTGCTTCGCCGGCATCGATCCCGATCCCGTACAAGTCGTACTTCAGGTCCAGGTACCCGACTACACCCCGGGCGCGCCAGGCGTCCCGGCCGAAGCGGGCGACTTCCAACCCCATCACCCCCCAGCTGCCGTTCTCACTCACGAGGCCGGTGATGGCCCCGGTGGAAGGCTTGATGGTGGTGTCGGCGTCGAAGCGGTGAATCAGTCCCACCATCAACGCCACACCCCATCCGGACCTTCCACACCCTGGGCCCAGGCGGTTCCGTCGATGGCGACCATCCACGCGAGCAGCGCCGCGAGGCGGAGCAGAACAGTCTCGTCGGGCTAGACGGTTGCCTTCGCCCCTTTCTTCAGGCACTGCACGTAGTGCCCCCCATCCCGGTGCTCGACCCCGTGTGTATCGTGCCCGAAGCCGGGGAAACGGGCGTCCCAGGACGCGAGCGCCTTTAGGTAACCCAGGTAGGGGCCGTCCGCCGGGCCGGTGGCCTCGCCGGGCATGAGCATCGGGATACCGGGCGGGTACGGCACCACGCTCGTCGCGAGGACGCGGTTGGCCAGCTTCTCCAGCGGCACGTGCTCGATGTTGTCGCGCACCAGGTGCTGATACGCGGCGCTGGGGCTCATCACCGCGTCGGGGAGGGTCGAGAACGCCTCGGCCAGCCAGTGGGTCTGGCGGGTCTCCTTCAGCGTCGCGAACATGCGGTCGGCCAGGTCGCGCAGACCGAGCCCGCCGTAGACCTCGGGGTTGTTCGACGGCAGGTCCGGGAGCACTTCGGTCAGGGGAGCGTTGTTGTCGTAGTCGCGCTTGAAGTCGAGCAGCGCGTTGAGCAGCGTCCCCCACTTACCCTTGGTGATACCGATCGAGAACAGGAACAGGATCGAGAAGTCGGTGGTCTTCTCGACCTCCACCCCGCGACGGTGGAGATAGGCGGTGATCAGGGTCGCGGGGATGCCCCGCTTGTCGAGGCCGCCCTTGTCGGCCACGCCGGGCGTGAGGACGGACACCTTGATCGGGTCCAGCATGCAGTAGCCATCCTCGAGGTCACCGAAGCCGTGCCAGGTCTCTCCCGGGTGCAGGATCCAGGCATCCGGTTCGGTGGCGAGAAACTCCGGAGACGCATCATGGAAGGCGACTGCCTTGCCTTTGCCCTCTTTGACCTGGTCCGCGTTCCAGCTCCGGAAGAACCAGTCGCCCTTGTCCTGGAACTGCTTGTGCACCCGGCCCATGGTCTGCCGGAACGCCACCGCTTCCTCGATGGACTCGTTGGTGAGGGCGACTCCTCCGGGTCCGTCCATCATCGCCGCGGTCACGTCGTTGGAGACGATGATCGTGTAGAGCGGCGAGGTGGACGCCTGCATCATGTACGACTCGTTGAAGCGCGGATGAGGGATCGGGCTCCGGCCGTCACGGATGTGCAGCAGAGAGGCCTGGGAGAGCGCCGCCAGCAGCTTGTGCGTCGAGTGGGTCGCGAAGACCGTCGGCCCCGTGTGATCCTTGGGATCCCCGAACATCGCGTGGCGGTCGCGATAAAGCGGGTTGAACCGGGCATAGGCGTACCACGCTTCGTCGAAGTGGATCCGGTCCACGCTCGGGTCGAGCAGCTCCTGCACCCTTCGGGCGTTGTAGCAGAGGCCGTCGTAGGTCGAGTTGGTGATGATCGCGTGTACCGGCTGGGTATCCACGCCCTTCGTCACCAGCGGGTTCGCCTTGATGGCAGCCTTGAGTGCGGCGGGCTTGAGACGATCCGCCGGAATGGGGCCGATGATCCCGTAGCGGTTGCGGAGCGGCACCAGGTACTGGGGGATCGCCCCCGACATCACCAGGCTGTGCTCGATGGACTCGTTGGTGAGGGCGACTCCTCCGGGTCCGTCCATCATCGCCGCGGTCACGTCGTTGGAGACGATGATCGTGTAGAGCGGCGAGGTGGACGCCTGCATCATGTACGACTCGTTGAAGCGCGG
>JBKPGZ010000106.1:0-15606 GCA_046729675.1 Gemmatimonadota bacterium
CGACGTCGCGAGCCCCTCGCGTCGAGGCGGCATGCTGACCGCCGCACAACTGCGCGGTACTCCGCAGCGGCGCCGTTCGCCGTACTCGGACAAGCAGCACTACCAGGAGTACATCCTCCAGCGCATCGAAGGCTTCAAGAACTCGATCGGCCGCGAAGAGTTGATGCGTCTTGGCGACGAGGCGGCCTCCGAACTTCAAGCGACGACCGAAGGCCAGTTCGTGCTGACCGAAGTGCTGATGCTGGAAACCGTGGATCGGCTCATCATGAAGCGGCTCGCGTTGAGGCCGTACCGGCGCTGGAGGGAGCAGTTCCGCAAGCTGCGGGAGGCGCAGCGCACGCCGGTTCACTGGGGACTCGACGGGGGCTGCGCGCTCGCACGCCTGCTGCCGCGGATCGAGCCTCACGACGTCGCCGTGGTGGTGGGCCCCGGAGCGGAGCCAGCGACCTACCTGCTCGCGGCACACGACGCGGAGGTCACCTTCGTCGCCGCCGACGTGGGGTGCGTCGAGCGGGTGGAATCGCGGATGGCGGCCGAGGCCCTCGCGAGCCTGTTCGATGGGTACGTCGCCCCGGTCGGACCTTGTCTACCGTGTTTTCTCGACACCCTGGAGCAGGTGGACATCGTGGTGCTGGATCCCAATACCCTCGCCAGCTGCAAGCCTCAGGTGCGCATCGCGCTGATCGCCGACCTCCAGCGTCGCAGCCGACCCGGTGGAGTGCACGTCATCCTCGGCGGCAGCCGCGCGCTGTCGCCCGACGCGATCCGCGGGATGTACGATGGCTGGAACCTCGAGGAGGAGCCGCTTCGCCGGAAGCGCTCCGCTCATCCGCGCAAACCCGAGGGACTGCTGCTGGGCAAGCCCACGTGTCCCCCAGACGCGGCGGCGCCGCCGCTGGCCGCGTCTATCTGACACTCGCCTGGGCTCCGGTACGCATCTGTAAGCATTACTCACTCAATAACTTAGAAGACAGGCGAGCGGGGGCATGGGGCGTGCCTACCGACCGGCGAGGTGCAGTCGTGGCTCCCTCGTGCAGTGAGGATCGTACCGTGAGCACTTCCGCCGCCGCCTCCGCGACCCCGCTCGGCATCGTCATCAAGAATGGCGGGCCGTCCCGCAAGCCGGTGCGTTTCTGGGCCTATCTCTGGGCCGCCGACGAAGAAACCTCCGCGGACCACTGGCACCAGAGGGTCCCCACCGAGCACGCCGCGTAATCGCTTCCGCTTCGGCCTCCTCGAGCGCCTCCGGCTTACGGGCCGGAGGCGCTTCCGTCATCCCGGATTTCCCGCCCTTGCTCGGCCCTTCCGGGGGGTCTAGACTCACGTAAATAGCTCACTTCCGCCCGCACCGGTGCGCAATGGCCAAGATCACGATCAACGGCAAGGACATCGCTTTCGAGCCCGGGGCCACCATCCTCGAGGCGGCCCGCGCATCGGGCATCGAAATCCCGACCCTCTGCTGGTATCCCAAGCTCCCCATCGTCGGGAATTGCCGGATCTGTCTGGTGTCGGTCCAGGGTCAGGGAAAGCTGCTCCCGGCCTGCGCCACGCCGGCCGCCGAGGGGATGGTGGTGGAGACCGAGTCCCAGCCCGCCGTCGACAATCGCCGGTCGGTGCTGGGATTCCTGCTGGAGCGCTACCCCGGCGAGCACCTGCAGAACGGGGGACGCGCCCGGCCCCGCAACGAGTTCGAGCGCTACGTCACCCAGTACGACGTCCCCGTTCGCGACCACCACGAGCTTCCGCTCCGCACCGGCGACGAGCGTCCCGGCGATGTGATGATCCAGCACGACATGAGCACCTGTATCCTGTGCACCCGCTGCGTGCGGGCGTGCGAGGACATTCAGGAGGTCGGGGTGCTCGACGTCGGCATGCGAGGTGAGCACGCCCAGATCATCGTCGGCGGCGACGGCGATCCCGATCACGCCGGCTGCACCTGGTGCGGCGAGTGCGTTCGGGTCTGCCCCACGGGCGCCATCTTCGAATTCATCCCCAAGCAGCGCTTCGGCTCCGAGACGGTGCGCACGCCGGACAAGGTCGCCCGCTCGGTCTGCCCGTATTGCGGCGTGGGCTGCCAGATCGATCTGCAGGTGAAGGGCAACGAGATCATGCGGGTGACCTCCCCCGGCATCGAGGAGACCACCCCGAACCAGGGCTCCACCTGCGTGAAGGGGCGGTTCGGCTACGACTTCCCGATGCACCGGGACCGGTTGATGACGCCGTTGATCCGCAAGGGCTGGATGCATGACGGCGAGCAATGGGTGTGGACCGGCGAGCGGCCCCGCCACCGCGAGGGCCCCTGGCATCTGATCGAGGAGATGGGCACTCGCCGGAAGCCCCGGCCGCCCTACCGTAGCATCGGCAAGCCCCCGCTCACCGGCGTCCGGAACGGCGACGAAGACGACGTGCGCGACCGCGTGGCCACGCCGCCGGGGTGGTACAGCGCCTTCCGCGAGGCCACCTGGGATGAGGCCCTCAGCCTCACCGCGCAGGAGCTCAAGCGGATCCGGGACACCCTCGGCGCCCGCGCCCTCGCCGCCCTCTCCTCCGCCAAGTGCAGCAACGAGGACAACTATGTCTTCATGCGGATGGTCCGGGCCGGGTTCGGCACCAACAACGTGGACCACTGTACCCGTCTCTGCCACTCGAGCTCGGTCGCGGCCATGAGCCGCGCGCTCTCCACCTCCGCGGCCTCGGGCTCCATGCGCGAGATCGAGGAGGCGTGCGACGTCATCTTCATCTCCGGCGCGAACACCACCGAGACACACCCCGTGTTCGGGGCGCTGATCAAGCGCGCGGTCTCCAAGGGCGCCCGGCTCATCGTGGCCGACGTGCGCCGCACCGAGCTGGCCGAGCTGGCGGACATCCATCTCCAGATGTTGCCCGGCACCGACGTGGCGCTGTACAACGGGATGTTGAACCACGTCATCGCCGCCGGCCTGGTGGACCGGCAGTTCATCGAGCAGCGGACCCACGACTTCGAGAAGGTGAAGGAGTCGGCGGCCGGCTACACCCCGGAGAAGGTCGCCAAGATCACCGGGATTCCAGCCGCGACCCTCCGCGCCGCCGCCGAGATGTACGCCCGCGGGCCGCGCACCTCGACGCTGTGGGCGATGGGGCTCACCCAGCACAACACCGGCACGGACATCGTCGCCAGTCTGCTCAACTTCATGCTCGCCTGCGGGATGATCGGCAAGTGGGGCGCGGCGATGCTCCCCATCCGGGGCCAGAACAATGTGCAGGGCGCCAGTGACATGGGCGCCATCCCGTTCGCCTACACCGACTACCGCCCGGTCACCGACCCCGCCAATCGCGCCGAGTATGCCAAGGCGTGGCGGGTGCCCGAGGAGTCGCTGTCGCTCGAGCGCGGGATGATGGTGACCGAGATGGTGCAGGACGGGAGCCCGATCCGTGGCCTGTACGTCATGGGCGAGAACCCGGTGCTCTCGGATCCTAACATCTCGCACGCCGAGCACTGGGTTCGCGAGCTCGAGTTCCTCGCCGTGCAGGACCTCTTCCTGACCGAGACCGCCCGCTGGGCCGACGTGGTCCTGCCCGGCTCCTCCTTCGCGGAGAAGGTCGGCACCTACGTCAACACCGACCGCCACATCCAGCTGACGGACGCGGCGCTCCAGCCACCCGGGCAGGCCCGTCGCGACCTCGACATCCTGATCGAGCTGAGCAACAGGCTCGGCCTCCCCACCGACTACCGCGGGCCGGCCGACGTGATGCGGGAGATCGCCAGCGTCACGCCGAGCTGGCGGGGCGTGAGTTACGAGATGCTGCAGCGGCGGCGCTCGATCCAGTACCCGGTCCTCACCCCGGATTCCGAGGGCACGCCGTTCCTGTTCGAGGATCGCTTTCCGACCCCGGACGGCCGGGCGCGCTTCGTACCGGTGGAGTTTCTCAAGCCGGACGAGCTGCCGAGCGACGAGTACCCCTTCATCCTCAACACCGGCCGCCAGATGTATCACTGGCACACCGGCACGATGACGCGGCGCTCCGAGGGGCTCGACGCCCGGGAGCCAGTGCCGATCATCGAGATGCACCCGAGCGACGCGATCGACCTCGGCGTCGGCGAAGGGGACACCGTGCGGGTCACCTCGCGCCGCGGCACGGTCCTGATCGGGGTTCGGCTCTCGGACCGCCAGGCGCCGGGCCAGGTGTTCATGCCGATGCACTTCCGCGAGGCCGCGGCCAACCTGCTCACCAACCCGCAGCTCGACCCCTACGCCCGGATCGCCGCGTTCAAGATCAGCGCGGTCCGGATCGAACCGGCGGCCGTAAGGGAGTTCTCCTCCCGGGCCCAGGAGGCCGTGGCGCCGTGAGGAGGTTGTCACCCTGAGCGCAGCGAAGGGGGCCATGCTCGATATGGTCCCCTTCACTTCGTTCAGGGTGACATCACTATATTCCGCCCGACTTCTTCCTGGACTGGCATGCGCGCTCTGGTGAAGGCAGGACCCGGCCCGGGGATGGTGCTGCGCGAGGTCCCCAGGCCCATCTGCGGGTCCACCGACGTCCTGATCCGCGTCCACCACGCCGGCGTCTGCGGCACCGATCTCCACATCTGGGAGTGGGACAGCTGGGCCAGCAACCGGCTCAAGCCCCCGGTCGTCGTCGGCCACGAGTTCGCCGGCGAGATCGTGGAGCTGGGCCGTGAGGCGGAATCGGGGGAGCTGCTCGCGGTGGGCGACCTGGTGACGGCGGAAGGCCACATCGTCTGCGGCCACTGCCTCCAGTGCCGCCTGGGCGACGCCCACCTCTGCCAGCGCACCTCGATCATCGGCGTGGACCGCGACGGCGCCTTCGCCGACTTCATCGCGATGCCGGCCTCCAACGTGATGAAGCTGGACGGAATCCCCACCGAGATCGGCGCCATCATGGACCCCATGGGGAACGCGGTGCACACCGTGCTCGAGGCACGGGTGCCGGGGAGCACCGTCTTCGTGCTCGGCTGCGGCCCCATCGGCTGCTTCGCGGTGGGCGTGGCGCGGGCCGCCGGCGCCTCGCTCGTGATCGCGAGCGACTTCAACCCCCGCCGGCTCGAGCTGGCCCGGGCCATGGGCGCGCAGGTGACGCTCGACCCCGCCCGTGACGACGTGCTCGGCAGGATCCGGGAGCTCACCGGAGGCGACGGCGTGGACCTGGTGTGCGAGATGAGCGGTCATCCCGACGGCCATGCTACGGCCTTCGCCGCCGCCCGCCTCGGCGGACGGGTCAACCTCCTGGGCACGCCCAGCCGGACCACGGAGACCGACTTCGCCCGCGACGTCATCTTCAAGGGTCTCACCCTGTACGGCGTGACCGGCCGCAAGATGTACGAGACCTGGCACCAGATGCGGCGGTTCCTCCACGCCGGGCAGCTCGACCCGCGCCCCGTCATCACCCACCGCTTCCCGCTCGAGTGCATCGCCGACGCCATCCAGGTCATCAAGACCGGTCAGGCCGGCAAGGTCATCCTGGAGGTGGCCGCGTGACCCACACGCTCGAGCGCCGGCTCGAGGGTGAGCTGGAACAGTTCATCCGCGCCGGGGTGTACAAGCGGCTCAACTTCCTCGACAGCCCTCAGGCGCCGCGGGTGAAGATGGAGGGCCGTGGCGACGTCATCATTCTCTCCTCCAACAACTACCTCGGCCTCTCCGCGCAGGCCGAGGTGATCGAGGCGGGCAAGGCCGCGCTCGATCGCTGGGGCGCGGGTACCGCCTCCGTCCGCTTCATCTGCGGGACCTTCACCGTGCATCGGGCGCTCGAGAACGCGTGTGCCCGGCTGGTGGGGACCCCGGCGTCGCTCTCCTTCGTGAGCGCCTGGAACGCCAACGAGGCGGTCCCCGCCACACTCCTGGGCGAAGAGGACATCGTCATCAGCGACCAGCTCAACCACGCCTCCATCATCGACGGCGTCCGGCTGGCCAAGGCGATCACCAAGTGCCAGACCGCGGTCTACAAGCACTCGGACCTGGCCGACCTGGAGGAGAAGCTGACCGCGGCGCGGGACCGCCGGGTGCGGCTGGTGATCACCGACGGCGTGTTCTCGATGGAGGGTTCGATCGCGAAGCTTCCCGATCTGCTGGAGGTGTGCCGCAAGCACCACGCGGTGCTCATGGTGGATGACTCGCATGGGACCGGGGTGCTCGGCGCCAACGGACGCGGCACGGCGGAGCACCATGGGGTCGTGGGCGACGTGGACATCATCACCTCCACGCTCGGCAAGGCGCTCGGCGGCGCGGCCGGAGGCTTCGCCGGCGCCTCGGCGGCGGTGTGCGACTATCTCACCCAGCGCGCCCGCCCGCAGCTCTTCTCCAATGCGCTTCCACCCACCGTGGCCGCGAGCTCGCTCGCGAGCATCGAGTACCTGGAGGCACACCCGGAGCGGGTGACTCGGCTGCGCGAGCAGGCCCGCTACTTCCGCGAGCGGCTCCTCGAGCTGGGCTTCAAGCCGCTGCCCGGCGAGACGCCGATCATTCCGGTTATCCTGGGGGAGACCTCGGCCGCCATCCGGATGAGCGACCTCCTGCTGGCCGAAGGCGTGTTCGTGACCGGTTTCGGATACCCGGTCGTGCCGCAGGGCCAGGCCCGCGTCCGTTGCCAGATCTCCGCCGCGCACACCAAGGACGATCTCGACCAGGCGCTCGCCGCTTTCGCCAAGATCGGGCGACAGCTCGGGCTCATTTAGCTCACCCATCCGCACCGTCCAGTTCACCACAGAGCCACGGAGGCCACAGAGGTTCACGGAGCCCCATTTCCCCACACCAAGCCTTCTGCACGTTAACGATCTTCTTCCGGTTTTTTCTCTTTCGCGGTGTTGTTGAATCAGTGGTATATCAGTCGGGTCGGTGCGACATCGGGAGCGGGGGGCGGCTCGGGTACCCTCCGTGGTCTCCGTGGCTCTGTGGTGAAAGGTGGTCTGGCGGGCCGGACGCGGGCCGTCCGGTGCAGGAAGTTGCGTGCTGAGCACTTGCACCGCCCGGCCCACCTCTTGCACCCGCACCCCTCTCGACGGGCGGGGACGCTTCCCGCGGGGTTTCTGCAAGCGATAAGGCACCAAGCAGATACCTCCGCCCATGTTCCCCCTCCCCTCCCGCGCTTTCCAGCATAGTTCCCGCATTTTGACGTACCGCCGCTGGGGACGCGGTAGGCGCCGGGAGCCGCCCGGTGCGGACACCTTACGGAGGCAGTCTGTGATGCGCATGCTCACTCGTAGCATTCCAGTCGCGGCGCTGGCGCTGGCGCTCGGCGCTGTTTCTGCCGCCGCGCAGGAGTCTGGCCAGCGGGACTTCCAGTGGTACATCGGTCCACAGGCCGGGGTCATGCTCTTCGACACCCCGGTGCAGGACCGCCAGGCGATGCCGTCGTTCGGCGGTCAGACGCTCATCGTCGCCCGCCGCACCGGACTGCTGCTCTCGGTCGAAGAGGGCGTGGGCAACGATGAGGTGAGCGCCTACAACGACCTCAGCGGCACCCAGACGGTCACCTTCAACGACATCCGGAAGTACTCCGCGGTGCTGATGGCCTTCCCGATCAAGGCGGCCGCGCAGCCGTATCTCGGCGTCGGCTGGGGCATCATGCACACGGTGAGCCCCAGGACGACGGGCGCCTTCCAGAGCGACGCGGAGGATCTGGGCAGCACCGGGTTCGGCACCTTCCTGGCCGGTCTCACCTTCCAGGTCGGCCGCCTGATGGCGTTCGGCCAGTACCAGATCACGACCAGCCCCGGCCAAGGCTTCGTGACCGACGAGACCGGCGCGGTGGTCGCCTCCGGCCGTCTGCTCCAGGGCCCGACCCACACCTTCAGCGGCGGCCTTCGCTTCGGCCTCGGAAGCGCGAGGGAGTCGGTCAAGACCGGCGGCTACAAGTAAGCCGTCCGGCACCGGGACGAAACAGCGAACGGGCAGCGTGAGTCACGCTGCCCGTTTCGCTTTCCCACCCATCGCCCCCACTACGCCCTCGCCCGCAGCCTCCCTGGCGTCCGCCTGCTGCGCCCGGATACGTGCGGGTTCCCCGCCACCAGGAACCGCAGCGGCCAATCGGCGGCCTTGGTGATGCCGATGCGCGGGGTGACGGCCACTTCGACCGGCAGCGCCACCGTGGGAGTCAGGACCAGCACTTCGGAACCGGGCATCATCTTCCCGTCGAGGCCGCGGGTGATGCCAAGGGCCTGACAGAGCTTGCCTGGCCCGGAGCAGAGCTCGCGATCGTCTACCCTGCCCCGCCGCCGGCGCATGGTCGCGATGTCCTCGACCGGCTCCAGCGCGCGCAACAGCACCGCGCTGGCCGTCCCCTCAGCCTCGCACACCAGGTTCGCGCACCAGTGAATTCCGTAGGACAGGTAGACGTACCAGGAGCCCGGCGGACCGAACAGCGCGGCATTGCGCTCGTTCCTGCGGTGGAGATACCCGTGCGACGCCGGATCGCGATAGCCGAGATAGGCCTCCGTCTCCACGATCCGCGCGCTGGTGAGTGCGCCACCGGCGCGAGACACTACCAGGGCGCCGAGCAACTCGCGGGCGACCACGTCGGCCGGGCGATCGAAAAAAGAGACGGGCAGCGTGGCTGCCCGTCGGTGCGGCGTCACTCCGCCTTCTTCCGGGTTCGGGCTCGGGGTCGCTTGGCCGGCGCGGGAGTCGCAGCCTCGCCCCCGGCAGCGGGTACAGATGCCTCCGCCGTGGCCGGCTTCCCCGCCTTCGCGCGCGTACCGCCCCCCTTCTTCCGGGGCGCCCGCCGCGTCCGAGCCGGCTTGGCGGCCGGCGCGTCCGGTTCCGCTGTTTCGTCGCCGGCCGCCGTCGAGGCGGGTGCGGCCGCGGCTGGCTCGTCCATCTGGACGACGCCCACCAGTGGGTACTCGGCGGTGCGCAACCCGCCGCGGGACCCGCGGCGGAAGCGCACTCCGAACCGCAGGCCGTTGTCACGTGCCGCACCCGCGGGCTCGGCGGCGACCGGATCGGCCTCCTCGGCGGACACGGCCGCGGCCGCAGGCTCAGCCTCCGCCGGCGGTAACACCGGTGCGGCCGCGGGCTGCGTTGGCAGCGGCGGCAGGACGGCGCCCCGGCGCGCGGTGATCTCGTAGTCGTCCTCGCCCACCTTCCGGACGTCCGCGATTTCGGCGTCGTTGGCCTGCCGCAGGAGCCGCGGGAAGCGCGCGGCATCGAGGAGCGCATCCTCCCGGCCGTGCAGCGCCGACATCCGGAGTCGCAGCGCCTCCTGGTTCACCGGCCCGCGCAGCTCCGCCAGCGCCTGGCCCATGAGCTGGAAGGCCCGGGCAAGCGAGAGGGCGCCATCGGTCGGCCGGGCCCGGGCGGCCGGCTCACGAACCGCCTCGCGACCGCCCTCGGAGCGATCACGATCGCGTCCGCGTCCGCGCCGACCACGACGTCCGCGGCCGTCTTCCCGGCCGTTGCGGTACTCCTCGCGCTCGCGCGGCGTGGCCGGGGCTGCCGGCGCGGCGGCGGCCGCCGGGACCGCGCTGCCGGGACCGACCTCGAACTGTCCGTTGTCCAGCTTGGTGACCGTCACCACGCCGCGCTGTCCCGCCTCCAGCACGAACTTGCTGAAGCGATTGAAGCCGGCGTTGCGCTCGTCGAAGTTGGGATCGATCTGCTGCATGACCTGCTTGAGCCGGTCGGAGCGCATCACGTCGCCGTTCCGCGCCATCTGCGCCACCGCCGTCCCGGCGAGCTCCCACGGATCGCGCTGGATGGAGGGAGTGTCCACCTCCTTGGTGAGCCCGGCGAGGTCGTTGTAGGAGTAGTACTCGTCGCAGTTCTGGATCAGCAGGTCGCTCGCCGACTCCCGGATGCCCACGCCGATGACGTACTTCCCGTACTCCTTGAGCTTGATCACCATGGTCGAGAAGTCGCTGTCGCCCGAGAGCAGGATGAAGGTCCCGATCTCGGGGCGGGTGAAGACCAGCTCGATGGCGTCGATGGCGAGGCGGATGTCGGTCGCGTTCTTCTTGGTGGAGCCGAACGCCGGGGCGAAGATGAGATCGATCGAGGATTCCGACAGCGGGACGATGTACTGCGGATAGCGGCGCCAGTCGGCGTAGGCCCGCTGCACCGCGACCTTCCCCTTGATGATGTCGCTGTTGAGGAGGGTCCGGAGCTCCTTCGTGAGATCCTTCTGGATCCCCAGGGTCACATTGTCGAAATCGATCAGCAGGGCGGCGTTGGGGGCGTGCACGGGGGCCTGGCTCACCAGATGCCGGCCGGGCCGTATCAGCGGTCGGTTCACGTCTCTCTCGTTTTCGGGTCTCCCGCCCCCTCGTCAGCGCTCGGGACACCTGGCCGGACCCGGGGCTCTCGGCAGGTCGATCGAGCGGTGCTCAGGGACGGAGACCCGCATGGGGTCACGCTGTCGCCTCCTGCGGCGGAAGTGCCGGGTTTCGGCTGCGCGCCGCCGGCCGGGTCGCCGGTTCGCGCAACAGCACTGCTTCACAGGATGGCCAGCGCCAAGAATTTAGCGGAGGGCGGATGGGGGTGGTAGGGGCTTACCCGACGTGGGTCTCACCCGCCAGGGGCAGGTCCAGCTCGAAGTAGAACCGGGTGCCCACCCCTTGCTCGGTCTCGACCTGCAGGGTGGAGCCCATCGCCTCGACCAGCTTGCGGCAGATCGAGAGACCCAACCCCGAGCCCGAAAAGGCGTACTCGCCGGGCTTCTGCCGGCGGCGGAAGGGCTCGAAGAGGGTGGCCATGGACTGAGGCGGGATGCCGCGCCCCGTGTCGCGGACCGAAAACTCGACGCGCCGGGGGCCGGTCTGCCGCGCCACCACCTCCACGAAACCCTCGGCCGTGAATTTCAGTGCGTTGGTGGTGAGGTTGAGCAGCACGCGGCTGAGCGCTACCGGGTGACCGATCCGGAAATCCGCCTCCGGCGCCGTGAGTCGCACCGCGAGGGTCTTCTCCTCCGCGATGGGCTGCACGATGTCGCGCACTGACTCCAGGATGTCGGTGACCGAGAACGGAATCGGATCGAGGTCCACGAGCCGGTCGCCGCCCCGGGCCAGCTCGATCACGTCGCTCGCCACCGAGCTGAGTCCGAACGCCGCGCTGTAGATCAGGCCGAGCTGGCGCTCCTGAACCGGGTTCACCGCGCCGCTGCGTCCGCGCTGGAGGGTCTCCGCCAGAAACAGGATGGAGGTGAGCGGCGAGCGGAGATCGTGGGCCACCTCCACCACCAGCTCGAGGCCGTCGGGCGCCGAGAGCCGGTCGGTGAAATGCTGCGACCAGTCCGCTTCCAACCGCTCGCTCACCTGTTCCAGGGCCGCGAGCACCACGAGCAGCTGACCCGACTCGGGAATCGGGGAGAGTCCTTCCACCTGCTCGAGGAAGGCGGCGCGCACCAATCCCAGCAGCCGCCGGGACAGCGGGGTGCGGGGCACGTCCACGCTGTCGGCGGGTGCTCCCATCAGCTGCTGGCGGATAGCGGTCGAGAGCTGGGCCAGGTGGGTCGCGATCTCCTCGGCTCCCGAGGCGTGCTCGATCGCGCGCTCCCACTGCGCCTGGGTGGCGAGCACCGCCCGATGGAGCGCGTCCCACAGCGCCGGCTCGAGGGCGGCAGGTCGCGGGGCCTCGGGATCCCAGAGCCTGGGCGGTGCGCCGGGGCTCGGGGACACCCGGCGGCGCTCGCCACTGGTCGACCCGGAGATCGCAGTCTCGGGCGTCACTCGATCGATCCGGCGCTCTCGTCTCGGTGAAACTCGTGCTTGTCCATCAGCCGATACAACGTGGTCCGGTCGATGCTGGCCAGCCGCGCGGCCTTGGACATGTTGCCGCCGGCCCGGCTGATCAGCCGCGTCAGATATTCCTTTTCGAACTGGGCCACCACGCGATCCTTCGCGGGGTGATAGGCCTCGTCCATGACCCCGGCCGGGACGGCATTCTCCGCGGGCCATTCTCCCCCATCGTCGTAGACGGGGATGTCGTTGGGCTGGATGACCTGATCCGGCTCGGCGAGGACGGCGACATGCTCGATGACGTTTTGCAACTCCCGAACGTTGCCGCGCCACGGCCTGGAGCGCAAGAACCCGACGCTGGCCTCGCTGAGACGCGGGGACCGATCGCCCATCTGCCGGTGCCGCTGCCAGTAGTAGGTCAGGAAGTGGTTGGCGAGGAGGGGGATATCCTCCGGGCGCTTCCGCAGCGGGGGAAGCTTGATCGGCACCACCCGCAACCGGTAGAACAGATCGCCGCGCAGGATCCCGGCATCCACCGCCTCCTGGGGCTCACGATTGGTCGCGGAGACGAAGCGCACGTCCACCACCGCGTCCTGCTGCTCGCTCCCCACCCGGCGAACCACCCCGTCCTGAATGACGCGGAGCAGCTTGGCCTGGAGCGGCATGGTCATCTCGGTGAGCTCGTCGAGGAACAGCGTTCCGCCGTTGGCCGTCTCCAGGAGGCCCGGCTTGTCGCGGTCCGCGCCGGTGAAGGCGCCTTTCCGATGGCCGAACATCTCGCTTTCGAGAAGCGGCTCGGGCAGCGCGGCGCAGTTGATGGGCACCAGCGGCCGGCTGGCCCGCCGGCTGTTCTGGTGGATGAACTGGGCGATGACCTCCTTGCCGGTGCCGCTCTCGCCGCTGATGAACACCGAGGCGTCGGTGGGCGCGACCTTGCGGGCCAGCTCGACTGCCTTGCGAAAGGTGGGCGAAATGCCGATGAGGGCGATTTTCTCGCTGTGCCCGTGCTGCTTCATCAGCTGCACACGGAGGTCCTGCGCCTCACGGGACATCATCACCGCGTGGGAGGCGCGGCCGATCAGGACCTGGAGGTGGGTGGCGGAAAACGGCTTGGGCAGGTAATCCCAGGCGCCGGCGCGGAGCGCCTCGATGCTGCTGGTGACGCTGGGGTTGCCGGTCATGACGACCACGATGGTGTCCTTGTACGCGCCCAGCGCCGCCTGGAGGATCTCCAGGCCAGAGATCTGGGACATGTACAGGTCCACGAGGATGATGTCGAACTTGCGTCGCTTGACGGTTTCCAGCGCCTCCTCGCCACGTCCGACGAGGGTGACATTGTAGCCGTCCATCTGCAGGACGCTGGCGCAGCTCTCCCGGAGGGTGCGCTCGTCGTCCACCACGAGCACCCGGATGCTGGCCTTGACTTCGCTGGGGATGGAGAGGGGATCGCGGGGCGCGTCCGACGGCTGGCTGTTGGCGCCCTCCGACTGCGTGAGCGGGTGGGCCATCCGGCACTCCTGGTCAGGTGGACAGACGTCCGCCGTCCTCCGGAGCGGAAGACGGCGTCAGTGTACCCGGACGGGCCAGGGGGACAGCCCGTAATGCTGCGTTGGTGCGTGCGTTGGTGCGTTGGAGTGTCGTTTATACCACAGAGTGCGGCGCCTGTCAAGCACCGAGTGAGGCGGCACCGCCACGGAGCGGGACCCGATAATGGGCTATATCGTTGTGAGGCCCCAACACTTACAGGGGACTAGTTGGTGAACCTGGTGGGCACCTGGTCGAAAGCACGTATCCGCTCTCCCGCCGGACTCTCACGCTTGAGATCGCGCAGAGCCGTGGTGGCCCGCAGCAGGAGCTCCACGGCGTCCACCGACGATTCCGCGAAATCGGGGACGGCACAATAGCCGGCTCGCAGCTTCAGCGTCCGCTCCCCACCTCGAACGGGAATCGGAGAGGACTCCACGGCGCCGCCCAGCCGCCGTGCGAGGCGCAGCGCGGCCTCGGGACCGGTGGCCGGCGCGATGACTCCGTACTCCGCCATGCCCAGCCGGCCGATGGCGTCCGACGCACGGCCCGCCTGGCGGAACAGGAGCGCCACCTGGTCGGACATCCGGCGGGCCTCCTCCTCCGGCGTCTCCTCTTCGCCCTCCTCGATGTCGGGCGCGAACACGACGCACGCGACCGGGTCCCGCCGGCGGAACGCTTCGGCCCCGATCTCACGTGCCCGCCGGGAGAGGCCGCGCATGTTGTAGAGGCCGGTTCCGGGATCGAGGAGATTCTCCTCCCGAAGCCCGTCCACTTCCCGCTTGCTCTCGAGGAAGGTGTTCAGCTTGAGGAGGAGCGCTTCGCCGTCGAGGGGCTGCCCCAGAAACTCCCAGGCGCCGGCGCGATATGCCTCGAGGCGCTGGGTTCGGCCGGAGGGTCCCGACGTGGTGATGACGATGGGAGTGGTGGCGCTGAAACGCGGATCGCCGCGCAGCGCGCGACACACCTCGAACCCGTGCATGTCCGGCATCTGGGCATCGAGGATGATCAGATCGGGCTGCGACGTCCGTGCGCGCTCGAGAGCCTGCTGTCCCGTGTAGGCCCGCACCACGGCGTAGCCGCTGGGCCCCAGGATGCTCTCCAGTGACCGCGCCGACCATTCCTGATCGTTCGCGATCAGGACCAGCGGCGCGTTGGGAGCCTTATCTCGATTTGCCATTGAGAGAGCCGGAAACGGGGGAAGGCAGAAGGGTTGGGTGCAACCCGAACCGCAGGACTCGTGCAGGCTTGAGGAAAATTCGTAAGCGCATGTCCCACCGACGCTTGAGGCTGGTTATCGAGGGGTCCGCCAGACCGGTATAGCTGGAGCGGTGCAACAGTTTGGATGCTGGCGCGCCACGTTTGACGGACCGGAGAAGCGTGATGGAAGGACGCATCCACCTTGTGGTCCCAAAGCAACGAAATTGGACGGAGCTGTCCCGGTCGTGCGGACCCTGGCATAGGATGGTAACATTGTATAAGATAGGGGCTTAGATATCCAGACCTCAAACCGGTTGTCAGCATGCGCGCTGAGTCTGCCGTCGCGGCGTCAATATTGAATCCTGTCGGGTCACCCCGACCGGAAGTGCCTAACCCTGCTACCACGGTTCAGCATGGCTCAGCGACCCGCACTCGACACACCGGCTGGCCCGGAGGCGCCGTCCAGCGCCGAAGGCCAAGACACTGTCCGTCCCTCCGCTGAGCTTCGCATCGAGCGTTCGCGATTCAGTCGCTTGCTCGCCCGATTCGGGCTGGGCGAGCTGACCGATCCGATTCTGCGTCCGACCAAGCCCCCGGCCGGACAGGGACCGAACGGCTGAGCAGCGTGAGACGCGTCACAGGGATTTCCGCTCGCGCGTGTTAGCCTGAGCGGGAGCGCCCGCGATTACGCACTACCGGTACGCAGCCGACGCCCCTGTGGGCGCGACAAGGATCGAAGGCATGGGCATAGCCAGCTCGGGGCCGCGGCGACAAGCATCCCCACAACTGTTGACGGGTTCGATGGCGCCGACTCCGGCACGAGTGCGCGTGTCGGGGGCGCACGCCGCCGTCGTCGAGGTGGTGGAGGACCTGGTCGCGCAACGGGCGATGAATTTGTTCATCGCCGCGGTTGCGCTCTTCGTGGCGCTGCCTCTGCTCCTGCTCATCGCGATCGCGATCAAGCTCACCTCGCGCGGCCCCGTGTTCTACACCCAGGAGCGGGTGGGCCTGGATCGGCGCACCTCCGGGATCAGGCGGGACCAGACTCGCCGCACCCGCGACCTGGGCGGAAGGCCGTTCACGATCTACAAATTCCGCACGATGCGGGTGGACGCCGAGGCCCACAGCGGCGCGGTGTGGGCCACCCAGAACGACCCTCGGGTCACGCCGGTAGGCCGCTTCCTGCGCCAGTACCGGCTGGACGAGATCCCGCA
>JBKPGZ010000107.1:0-10509 GCA_046729675.1 Gemmatimonadota bacterium
GGCCCTATGCGGAGGGCGTCCGCCGCCTGCTCGAGCTGGTGGCTCAGCTCCGCGACGCCGGAGTGGACACACTCACGACACTGGACATCGGCGGCGGCCTCGGCATCCGCTACCGCGACGAGCGGCCGCTCAGTCCGGCCATCCTCGCCTCGGCGGTCGTGCCGCCGGTGCGGGAGAGCGGGTTGTCCCTGGTGCTCGAGCCGGGCCGGTACCTGGTCGGGAGCGCCGGCGTGTTGCTCACCACCGTGCTTTCCCGGAAGCATTCCGGAGGGAAGGACCTCGTCATCGTGGACGCGGGCATGAACGATCTCGTTCGGCCGAGCCACTACATGGCGTACCACGAGATGGCGGAGGTCGAGCCCCGCGGCCGGCCCGGTGCCGAGGTGGATGTCGTCGGCCCGGTGTGCGAGACCGGCGACTTCCTGGCCCGCGACCGGGAGCTGCCCGGCCTCGAGCGGGGCGAACGGATCGCCGTGCTCGGCGCCGGAGCCTACGGGTTCGTGATGGCGTCGAACTACAATACGCGGCCGCGGCCAGCGGAGGTGATCGTGGACGAGGGTCGCTGGTGGGTGTCCCGGCCGCGGGAGCGGATCGACGAGTTGTACCGGACGGAGCGGGTGACGCCGTAGGCTGTCCTCCCGAGCGAATGCGAGGGATCTTGCCCGCAGTGTCAAGATCCCTCGGTCGCTTCGCTTCCTCGGGATGACATGACTTGTTTGCAAGGAGACTTCCCCGAGTGCCCCAGCACCACGACGGCATCCTGATCATCGACTTCGGCTCGCAGTACACCCAGCTCATCGCGCGCCGGGTGCGCGAGGCGCACGTCTACTGCGAGATCCATCCGCCGTCGCGCTCGGTGCAGTGGATCAGGGACTGGGAGCCCAGGGGCATCATCCTCTCAGGCGGGCCGAGCTCGGTCTACGACGACAACGTGCCCACGGCCGATCCCGAGCTGCTCACGCTCGGCACACCAGTGCTGGGGCTCTGCTACGGGATGCAGCTGCTGGCGCACCTCTCCGGCGGGAACGTCACTCGCGCCAACCGCCGGGAGTACGGCCGGGCCAGCGTCACCGTGGAAGGGGGCCGTCTCTTTCGCGGGTTCGGCCAGGGCGAGGAAACCCCGGTCTGGATGAGCCACGGCGACCACGTGGACGTGCCGCCCCCAGGCTATCGCGTCACCGCCCGCAGCGACAACTCGCCCATCGCCGCGATCGAGCATACGGCCGAGCCGCTCTACGGGGTCCAGTTCCATCCCGAGGTGGCGCACACCCCGCGCGGTGGTGAGATCCTCAACAACTTCCTGTTCGAGATCTGCGGCTGCGTGCCCGACTGGACCCCGGGGCACTTCGTGGAGACGGAGGTCGCCAGGATCCGGGAGCTGGTCGGTCCCGACCAGCGTGTCATCTGCGGCCTCTCGGGCGGGGTGGACAGCTCGGTCGCCGCGGTGCTGGTCCACCGGGCGGTGGGCGAGCGGCTCACCTGCATCTTCGTGGACCACGGACTGCTCCGCCTGCACGAGCGCGAGCAGGTCGAGACCACCTTCCGCCGCCACCTGGGCATCGACCTGCGCGTGGTGGACGCCAGCGATCGGTTCCTCGACCGACTGGCCGGCATCGCCGATCCCGAGGAGAAGCGGCGTCGCATCGGCCACACCTTCATCGAGGTCTTCGAGGCTGAGGCGAAGGCGGTCGGCAGGGACGTGGCGTATCTGGTGCAGGGCACCCTGTACCCCGACGTGATCGAGTCCATCTCGCCCAAAGGCGGACCGTCGGCCACCATCAAGACCCACCACAACGTCGGCGGCCTGCCGGAGCGACTGCCGTTCAAGCTGCTGGAGCCGCTGCGCGAGCTGTTCAAGGACGAGGTCCGGCAGGTGGGGCGGGAGCTGGGCCTGCCGGAAGAGATGGTCGGACGGCACCCATTCCCCGGCCCGGGACTGGCCATCAGGGTCCTGGGAGAGGTAACCCGCGAGAACCTCGAGGTGCTCCGCCGCGCCGATCACATTCACATCGAGGAGATCCGCGCGGCGGGGCTGTACGACGACATCTGGCAGGCGTTCGCCGTGCTGCTTCCGATCCGCTCCGTCGGAGTCCAGGGCGACTTCCGCACCTACGACCAGGTGATCGCGCTGCGCGCCGTCACCAGCCGCGACGGCATGACCGCCGACTGGTTCCCCTTCCCGCCGGAGGTCCTCGGCCGCGTCGCCAACCGCATCGCCAACGAAGTCGACGGGGTGAATCGCGTCGTGTACGACGTCAGCTCGAAGCCGCCCGCGACGATCGAGTGGGAGTGATCAGCGCTTCGGCCGGACCACGATGAACTCGCGGCGCCGGGCGACGGTCTCTTCCCCCGGCGTGCCCAACTTCACTTCGATGACGTATCGACCCGGCTTCAGACGCGCGAGTTGAAGGACCCGGTGCGCCCGCAGTACCGTGTCGGGCGCCGGCTCGTCGAAGCCGAGTGTGACGACCGGGCGACGCTCCACGACGGCGGGCTCGCCGCGGAGCCGGAACACGGCGATGTCATGCCGGTAGGAGGCTCCAGGTCTGGCGCCGCCGGCCTCGTAGTAGAGCTCGACTTCTCCACCCTCGCGGAAGAGATCGAAGGGCGTGAGCAGGACCGTGTCGCCCGGCACCGGTTCCCACACGGCACTCGCGCCCCGGATGCCGAGAGCGAGGTCGCTCAGCGAGAGTCCCCCGGCTGAGCGCTCCACCCGCACCGTGTCGCGCGGCAGGACCACCCCCGCGCTGTCGCCGACCTGGAGCGCGGCGCGCCAGGTCCACAGCCCCGGCGGGAGCGGCAGCTCCGCGCGCCCGATCAGATACTGGGCCCGACCGAGCGGAGCGGGCGGCCGGAACACGATCGTGGTGTCGAGATTGGCGAACGGCCGTCCGCCGGCATCGCTTGCCACCGCACGGAGACGAACGGTGTAGCGCACGCCACCGGCGTCGCGCTCCGGCCGGGTACCAGGCTCGGCGATGGCGAACACCAAGTGGGTGAGGGTACGGCCACCGACCTCGCCCAGGGCTACCATATCCACCACGCCGCCCAGGTCGGACGGGAACTGAAGCTCGTAGCTGTCGGTCGTCGTGCCCACCGCGATGCTCGCGCGGCCGATGCCCCGTTCCCGCGCCCGCGAGCGCGCGGCGCCGTACGGCCCCCAGTGGAGCATCCGCCGGTACACCCCCGACAGCGGCTCGCGTGAGAGCAGGAGCTGGTCCTCGGACGCGTCCGACGCCCCGCGAAGGTCCAGCACGCTCTCCACCAGCCGGTAGTCGTAGAGGTCGCCGCCGCCGTTGGTGTCGTAGCCGGCGCTGAAATGCAGGAGCAGGTCACCCTCGGCGCGATTGAACCGCCACGACTCGTTGGGCATCAGGCCGTACACGAACGGCCGCAGGCGCTCCGCCGGCTCGCCGTGGCGGACATAGATCACGCCCCGGTCGTCGATCTCCATCCCTCCGTCGCGATACGCATCGGCGGGCCCGTAGAATCGCCGGCTCACCGTCAACGCGAAGTTCCGGCGCGCGTGCAGGAGCCGGCGATAGTGCTCCCGGATCCGCTCGCCCGGCTTGCGCATCTCCAGCCGGTCCCGGTCGGTCCAGAACCGCCGCAGGAGCTCGGCCCGGGCGGGACCGTGGGCATGATCGAGCCGTGCGAGCTCGAAGTCGGCCGCGATCATCGCGAGATCCGCTCGGTAGCCGGCGACCGCCGCGGGGTCGTCGAGGGCAGCGCCCTCGTAGTACGCGCTCTGCCCATCCTCACGGCCTTCGGCCAGGCGGGTCCGAGCGAGCTCGAGCAGGCCCAGCGCGTGGCTCCCTCCGGCCGCGAGAAAGCGCTCGAACGCGACATTGGCCGAGTCGAGGTGTCCGGCTGCCCGCTCGACTCTTCCCGCCGCCAGCAGGACCGCGGGATGCACGCCAGGCACCGCTGCTGCGCTGCGGAGCGCCGTCACTGCTGGCCGCATCAGCGACGTGTCGTGCAGCCCCAGCGTCAGGCCGGCCAACTCGACTGCGGCCGGGACGAATGTGGGATCGGCCTCGAGGGCACGCCGCTGGCGCTCCGTCGAGCGCTCCAGGTTGCCCACGCCCACTCGACTGCCGAGCGCGAGACGGTCCGCCTGCTCCCAGGACGCGCGTTGAGCCTCCGCGAGCCCGAGCACATACCACCCGTAGGGCCACCGCGGCTCCCGCCCCGTCGCCTGGCGAAGCAAGCGGACGGCCGCCTTGGCGTCGGGGGATGCCCCGAGCTCGGCCAGCCGAAGGCGGACCAGCCCCAGCCGAAGGCGCGCGAGTGTGCTGTCCCGATGCTTCGCCGCCGGAGCGAGGACGGCCTCACGCCGCCGAAGGGACACGGTGTCGGTGACGGCTACGAGGGTGTCGACCAGCGCATCCAACGTGTGGCGCTCGGCCGGCTCTTGGCCGGCGAGCGGGAGGGGCAATGCGATGCAGAGGCCGGCGAGCGCGCCGGCCAGGCACGTCGATCTCACCGGCTACACTCCCTTCTCCTCCAGCAGCCGGAAGAAGTCCTCGGGTCGGGTGAGCGCCGACAGACGCGCGGGGACGTCGGGCTCCTTGGCGAACTGCGCGACCCGTCCGAGAACGGGGAGGTACTGGTTGGAGATCTCCAGTGGAGGCGCGACGATGAGGAAGAGATGGTGCACCGGCCGGCCGTCGATGGCGTGGAACTCCACCCCCTTGCGGGACTGCCCGTAGGCGATTCGAAGCCGGCTCGCGACCAGCGAGCGGCAGTGGGGGATCGCGATCCCGCGGCCGAACCCGGTGGAGCCGAGGCTCTCGCGCCGCTGCAGCACGCGGAGCAGAGTCTCGGTCGCGCGCGGATCCATGCCGAGCAGACGCACCATCTCCGTGAGGAGCGCGTCCTTGTCGGTCGCCTGGAGGTCGAAGCTGATCGCACCGGGACTGAAGAAATCCCTGAGACGCATCGGGCGTGGGGCGGAGGGTCGTCGCGCGCCGGGAAAGCTGCGGCAACCTAATCCCGCCCCGGAGGGGTGTCAAAGCGGAAGGCGCAGCACCACCGGCCGCTGGAGGGCCGTGGAGTCGGCTATCCCGCCGTCCTGGCCGAAGCGCTCCCACTGACTGTTGGCGATGTAGAACAACTCCCCGTTCACCAGCACGCCCAGAGTGGGCTCCTGGTATCTGGGGTGGGCCCGCTCCAGCACCCGAGCCTCGACGATCCTGTCGCACGCGGGTGACAGGGTCAATCGGATGACCCGGTGGGGCGCCACTCCGTTCTGGATCCCGATCAACCGCCCTTCATGGTAGTACATGCCGTCGATGCCGAGCGCAAGGACGGAGTCGGCCGTCTGCAGGAGGGTGACGCTGCGACTGGCGAGATCCACACGGAGGATGCCCCGCGCGTAGTCCGCCACGTACAGGGTGCGCTCGTCCGGCGTGAGCGCGAGCCCCTGGGCCGAGAGGAGGAGTGGAGACTGGATGAAGCGCTCGAGGCTGTCACTCCCCGCTTTGATCCGGTACACGATGGGGGCCCGGCTGTCGGTCGCGAAGACATCGCCGGCGCGGGTCACGATCAGGTCTCCGATGGCGTGGGCCTCGCCGTCGCGGGCCTCGTACCGGCTCGCGAGGCGTCCGGAGCGCAGGTCGAATCGGAGGATCGCACTTCGGCCGCTGTCGGCCGCCTGATACGTGGCCGTCTGAGGCAGGGCAGCGGCGGCCACCCAGAGCGCGCCCCGCGGCTGATCCACCCGGAGCCCGAGCGGCGCCCAGCGCCCGCCCTCGACAGCGGCGAAGGCGGAGGTCCGTCCGTCTTCGGCGACCCGCAGGATCTTCCCCTTCCTGACGCTTCCGACGAAGAAGGTGCCCTTCGCCGAGTCGTGGGCGATCCCCTCGGTGAGGAGGTCCGCCTCGGGGAGCTCGAACGCGGCCCGGCTCACCACCACCGGCGCCCGGTTCTCCTCCAGCCGGCGGGTCAACTCGGCGTAGGCCTCGCTGCCGCGCAGGCCGGCGAAATCGGAGTCCGCCGCGAGATCCCCCGAGTAGCCGAGGGCGGCGAAATGCCGGAGCGCACGGAAGGCTCCGGCGCTGTCACCGGTGAGGGCGAGCGCCGACGCCAGCGCCCAGGTGACCCCGCCATGTGCGGGGCGAAGCACCTGCGCCTCACGTGCGTGCTCCAGGTACGCGGCACGATCGCCGGCCTCGTAGGCCTCGACCGCGGCTCGGAAGTGCTCTCGGGATTCGACCACGGGGTCGGACTGGGCGGGAGCCACCGCCGGCAGGGCGGCGATCAGGAACAACGCGATGACGAGGATCATGCACACGCTGCGGGGAGGCCGGGCCGGCAGTTTCCCCGCCTTACCCGGTCGGCTCCATTGCCACCCCTTTGGCTGCCAAGTATTTTCTTCCCATGCAGTTGCCCTTCCCGAGCGAGCACGAGTTCCCACTCATCCTCGCCCCGATGGCCGGCGTTTCCGAGGCGCCCTATCGCCAGGTGTGCCGGCGGATGGGCGCGGACGTCGTGCTGTCCGAGTTCCTCTCCTCCGAGGCCATTCGCCGGCGGATTCGCACCACGCTGGAGGGGGCCGAGTTCGAGGAGGTGGAGCGCCCCATCGGGATCCAGATCTACGGGGCCGACGCCGCCGCCATGGCGGAGGCCGCCCGTCTCATAACCGAGCACTATCGGCCCGAGTTCATCGACATCAACTTCGGCTGCCCGGTGAAGAAGGTGGTCCAGCGGAACGGTGGCAGCGGCTGTCTCCGCGACCTCGACCTGGTTCGCCGGATCATCCGGGCGGTGATCGAGGCCACTCATCTGCCCGTCACGGCCAAGACCCGGAGTGGCTGGAGCGACCAGCAGCGCGATCCGGTGGGAATCGCCCTGCGGATGCAGGACGCGGGCATCAGGGCGTTCACCCTGCACGCGCGCACGCGGACCCAGATGTTCTCCGGCCGCGCGGACTGGGACGAGATCGCCCGGGTGGTCGAGGCCCTCGACATCCCCGTCTTCGGCAACGGCGACCTCACGGCCGCGAGCGACATCGTGCGCATGCGGGAGCACACGCGCTGTGCCGGTGTAATGGTCGGCCGGGGGGCGTTCGGCAACCCGTGGCTGTTCCGGGACGGGCAGGCGCTGCTGGCCGGCCGCCCGCAGCCGCCGGCTCCCGACGCGCACGAGCGATTCCAGGTCGCGCTCGACCACGCGCGATTGGCGCTCCGACTCCAGGGCGACACCCGCAAGACCGTCATCGAGTTCCGCAAGCACCTCGGCTGGTATACCAAGGGATTGCACGGAGCCAGCGATCTGCGCCAGCGGCTCTTCCAGATCGAATCGGTGGCCGAGGCGGAGGCGATCTTCCTCGAGTACCTCGACCCGGTTGCCCACGTGGCGTGAACGCCCAGCAGCTCGGCACCCTCCTCGCCGAAGTCGCGGCTGGACGCCTGGATCCCGACGCGGCGCTCGACCGGCTGCGTCAGCTGCCCTTCGAAGACCTCACCTTCGCCCGCATCGACCACCACCGGGCCTTGCGCCAGGGGCATCCGGAGGTGGTCTTCTGCGAGGGCAAGACTCCCGAACAGATCGTCGCCATCTGCGAGCGGCTCGCCGCGATGAGCGGCGGCTTCCTGGGCACCCGCTGCGGTGAGCCGCAGGCCGCGGCGGTGCGCCGCGCGTTCCCGGGCGCGGTCTGGTCGCCGGTCGCGCGGACCGTGCACCTCCTCCCCGAGGGGACCCCTGAGGCGCCGCCGGATGCCGGCACGATCCTGGTCGTCTCCGCGGGCACGAGCGATCTCCCGGTGGCCGAGGAGGCGGCGGTGGTGGCGGAGGTGTTCGGTCACCGGGTCGAGCGACTCGTGGACGTGGGCGTAGCCGGGATCCACCGCCTCCTGGCGTCCAGCGAGCGACTGCGCCAGGCGGACGTGATCATCGTGGTCGCGGGAATGGAGGGCGCGCTGCCGAGCGTCGTGGGAGGGCTCGTGTCGGTCCCCGTCATCGCGGTGCCGACGAGCGTGGGCTACGGGGCCTCGTTCGGCGGGCTCGCGGCGCTCCTGGGGATGCTCAACTCCTGCGCCGCCGGGGTCACCGTGGTCAACATCGACAACGGCTTCGGCGCCGCCGCGGCGGCCAGCCGTATCTGCGGCCGATGACGATCCGCACGGTGGTGGACAAGTCCGAGCCCCGCTTCACCTGGCTCGACGTGGTGGATCCCACCCGGGAGGAGCTCTCGGAGCTGGTGGCCGACTACGGGCTCCATCCCCTCTCGGTGAGCGACTGCCTCGATCCTGAGCACCTGCCCAAGTACGAAGTCTTCGAGGGCCATACCTTCGTCATCCTGCGTGCGGTGGATGCGGACGCGCCCCGGACCGCCGACACCGTCCAGGCGTTGACGCGGAAGCTGGCCGTGTTCGCGGGCCCCGGGTTCGTGATCACCATCCATCGCAAGGATCAGCCCTGGATCACCGCGCTGCAGGAGCACGGTCTCGCGAACGTGCCGCTCAAGCACGCCACCAAGAGCGAGGGCATCCAGGTCCATCTCCTGACCCAGCTCTTCAACGCCGCGCTCGACACCTACCAGCGTCCGCTTGAGGAGGTCGAGGTCACGCTCGACCGGTTCGACGCCAAGGTGTTCGAGGGGACGGTGGACGACGGCGCGGAGTTCCGGGCCGACCTCCGGGAGATTCATCGGCTGAAGCGCCAGGTCACCCTCTGCAAGCGGCTGCTCTGGCGGACCGTGGACGTGACCCAGCGGATGGTTCCCAACGCCGGCAAGGCGGCGGCCCTGCTGCGGGACGTTCAGGAGAACGCCGAGAGCTACCATTTCTACGCCGACGAGCTGCTGGACGACGCCAACACCCTGCTCAACGTGCAGCTGGCCCTCGCGTCGCAGCGCACCAGCGAGGTGATGCGGGTGCTGACGGTCTTCTCGGTGTTCTTCCTGCCGCTCACGTTCATCGTCGGCGTGTATGGGATGAACTTCAGGCACATGCCCGAGCTGCAGGAACGCTGGGGCTACCCGGCCGTCCTGCTGGGGATGGGTCTGGTGACCTTCGCCATCTACCGCTGGTTCCGCCTGCGGGGCTGGCTCAGGCGATGACTCTTCTGATCCTGCTCCTCGGCGCACTCCTCGGCGCGGGGGCAGCCTGGCTGTTCAGCCGGCGCGCCCGTTCGCCGGGGGTCGCGCCGGGCGTGTCGCCCCACCTGCTGCCGGATCCCGCGCTGGAGTGGCTGCGCCGAGCCCACGGCGCCACGGGCGTGTGGGTGGCGGAGATGGACTCGCGCGAGGGGGAGCCGCACGCCGAGCGTGTGGTGGACGCGGAGCGACTGTCGGTGGCGCAGATCGTGGCGGTGGACCGCCGGCTCGAGCGAGCGCGGGACCAGGAGCAGAGCGGGGCCGAGCGGATGGAGGGCGGCACCCTGGTGTTCCATGCCGCCGCCGGGATCGCAGTCGGACTGCTCCTTCCGGGCGGCTCGGACGCCGGCCGCCTCGAGGTCGCCGAAAGCGATCTGCGGCGGCTCGCGGACGGCGTCCGCCGGCGCCCCCAGATGATCCAGCTGGCGCAGGCGCACACCCAGGAGGCCTCGCTGGAATCGGTGGGCAGCGTCGGACTGCGGCTCGCCTACCAGCTGGAGCGGATGCTGGACGCGCAGGTCGTCGTGGTCGCCTGCGAGTTCGGGAGCGAGTCGCCCGGGGAGGTCGAAACCATCCAGGCTGTCCGCGTCATCGGCGTCTCGGGGCGCGGCGATCGGCGGCTCCTCGACACCACCCTGCCACCCGAAAGCGATCTCGCGCGGGTCGCCCGCGGCGAGATGGACTCGATCTTCTTCGAGGGGGACCCGCTCGGCGGCGTGGTGGCGGACCGCCGCCAGCACCCGAGCGCAGTCGTGGTGCTCCCGATGCGGGCGGGGGAGCGCACTGTGGGCGGCGTCGCGCTCTGGCCACCCGGAGGCCGCGAGCCGACCGGCGGCGCGCGGGCGGAGATCCTGGCAGCCCTCGCCAATGCGGCGCCGCGCGTGGTGACGGCGATGGAGGCCGACCGGCTCAAAGAGAAGACCCGCCTCGACCCGCTCACGGGTCTGCTCAACCGCCGCGGGCTGGAGGTGGTGATCAACCGGGTGGACGTCGGCGACGGCGCCATGATCTACGCCGACCTGGACAAGTTCAAGCAGCTGAACGACCGGCTGGGCCACCCGGCCGGCGACGCGGCGCTTATCCACTTCGCCCGGATCATCCGGGATCAGATCCGGACGGGAGACATCGCGGCCCGGGTCGGTGGAGAGGAGTTCGCGATCTGGCTGCCGGCTGCCCGGCTGGAGATCGGCTACCGGATCGCGGAGCGGATCCGGATCCGCCTGAACACCACGCCCTGGGACTGGCAGGGCAAGGCCTGGGCGCTGAGCGCGAGCTTCGGCGTGGCCGCCTGTCCGGAGACGAGCCGGGAGGTGGGAGACCTGATCCCCCAGGCGGATGCGGCCCTCTACGTGGCCAAGAACAGCGGGAGGAATCGGGTGGAGCGGGCGGGGGGAAGGTAGCCGGTCGGG
>JBKPGZ010000108.1:0-6528 GCA_046729675.1 Gemmatimonadota bacterium
CCACAACTGGGCGCACCTGTACGCGAAGAGTCTCGTCGACGTCAGTGACGTGGCGGACGCGACCGGCAAGGCCCAGGGCGGATTCTACGAGGCATTGGTCCCGATGGCCCGGGTGGAAGGCGTCTGGCGCGTGGTGCCCCACGCGATCGTCGGAGGGCAAATCGCTTACCGCAAGTCGTGGTTCGACGAAGTCGGCGCCAAGGAGTTCCCCAAGACGTGGGAGCAGTACCGCGAGGTCGGCAAGAAGCTGAAGGCGAAGGGCTATCCGATCGGCCAGACCGCCGGCCATACCTTCGGTGACGCGCCCGCGTTCTGGTATCCGTTCATGTGGTCGTTCGGCGGTAAGGAAGTCGACAAGTCCGGCAAGGTCGCCATCAACTCGAAGGAGACCGTCGACTCGGTGAAGTTCGCGGTGGGCTTCTGGAAAGACGCCTGCGACGAGGGCGGGCTGGCGTGGGACGACGCCAACAACAACCGCGCGTTCCTGTCCGGGTCGATCGCGGCCACGTTGAACGGCGCCTCCATCTACGTGGAGTCGCTACGCAACAAGGATAAGTACAAGACCGACAAGGGCGCCCTCATGCACACGGACATCCTGCATGGCGCCATGCCGGCCGGGCCGAAGGGCCAGTATCATTACCACACGTCGTTCCATCACGCCGTGATGGGGTATTCGAAGAACCAGAAGCTCGCCAAGGACTTCCTGCGCTGGTTGCACGCGAAGGAGCAGTTCGAGCAGTGGTTCACCCCGCAGCGGGGCTTCAGCGTCGGGGCCACCCAATACTGGGAAGACCACCCGATGTGGAAGCAGGACCCGGTGATGCTCCCCTACCGCACGGCGGCGCGCTCGTTCCGCCTCTTCGGATGGGAAGGGCCGCCGACGGCGAAGGCCACCGAGGTGTACTCGAAGTACATCATCATCGACATGTACGCGAAAGCGATTCAGGGCATGGCAGCTGAAGAAGCCGCCAAGTGGGCGGAGGGCGAGCTCAAGAAGATCTACGGGTAGGAGTGGCCAGGCCGGGGGACATGACGGGTGGCTGAGGGACACGCAGGCCGGATCGGGCCGGGTGAGGACGCGCTCGCCCGGCCGATCCTGGCTGTGCGTGCGGTGCCCCGCACGCACGGCATCTCGGAGATATTCGAGGACGAGCGCGTCCTCGGCCTCTTCCTCCTTCTCCCCACCCTCGTGCTCCTCGGCCTCTTCATCGCGTACCCCTTCGTCAAGGGCGTCTCGATCAGCCTCACCAGCGCCACCGTTGGTGATGCCGGCGCCTTCATCGGCTTCGACAACTTCCGGCGGCTCATCAACGACACGATCTTCCAGCGTGCGGCCTGGAACACCGTCGTCTACACGGCAGTGGCCACGGTCGGCAAGCTCGCGCTGGGCTTGTGGCTCGCGCTGTTGCTCAATCGGCACTTCCGCGGTCAGCGACTGGTGCGGGCCTCGATGCTGCTCCCGTTCATCATTCCCACCGTGCTGTCCACCTTCGCCTGGAAGTGGATGTTCGATCCGACGTTCAGCGTGCTGAACTGGAGCTTGTACCACCTCGGGTTCATCACGACCCGCATCGGCTGGCTCACCGACCCGGTGTTGGCGCTCGGATCTGTGATCGTCGTCAACATCTGGCGCGGTATGCCGTTCTATGCGATCACGCTCCTCGCCGGCCTTCAAACCGTCAACCCCGAGCTGCACGAGGCGGCGGCCATCGACGGCGCCAATGGCTGGCAGCGCTTCTGGCGGATCACGTGGCCGTTGCTGCTGCCGGTGACGATGGTCGTGACGCTGTTCAGCGTCATCCAGACCTTCGCCGACTTCCAGCTGGTGTACGTGCTCACGGGCGGCGGACCGGCGAACTCCACGCACCTGTTCGCGACGTATGCCTATCAGATCGGCATCATCACGGCGCGGATCGGCGAAGGCGCGGCGGCCTCCCTCATGATGTTCCCGGTGCTGTTCGTCATCGTCGTCATCCAGCTCTGGTATATCCGCCGCGTCGAGGGCGCCTGAGATGGCGCGAACCCGCTCCGGCATGGTCGAGGGGCCCCGGTGGAAGCGGTGGGTGTATTTCTACGTTCCCCTCACGCTCTTCATGGTGGGAACACTGTTCCCGTTCTACTGGATGCTCGTGACGGCCTTCCGCCCCGATGGCGAGCTGTACCGGCCGTGGCGCGCCGCGAACAACACGCCGTTCTGGACGACCAATCCGACCTTCGAGCACGTCGTGTACCTGTTCAAGGAGACGATGTTCGGCACCTGGCTCTGGAACACGATGTTCATCGCCATCGTGTCCACGGTGATCTCGCTGTTCTGCGGCCTCCTGGCCGGTTACGCGCTCGCGCGCCTGCGCTTCCCGCTCGCGGGCCCGATCGGCACCAGCATCTTCGTGACGTATCTCGTGCCGCCCACGCTGCTCTTCATCCCGCTCGCCGACATCATCCGAAACTTCCGGCTGGGCGATACATCGTGGTCCTTGATCCTCACCTATCCCACGTTCCTGATCCCGTTCTGCACGTGGCTCATGATGGGGTACTTCAAGACCATTCCGCGCGAGCTGGAAGAGTGCGCCCGGATCGATGGGGCGTCGCGGTGGCGGGCGATGGTGCAGATCATCTTCCCGATCGCGACGCCGGGCATCCTCTCCGCGGGGATCTTCGCGTTCACGCTCTCGTGGAACGAGTTCATCTACGCGCTCGTCTTCTTGTCCTCACCCCAGCAGAAGACGGTGCCGGTCGGGGTCGTGTCCGAGTTGATTCGAGGGGACGTGTTCTTCTGGGGGCCGCTGATGGCGGGAGCGCTGCTCGGCTCGGTCCCGGTGGCCCTGATGTATTCGTTCTTCGTCGAGTACTACGTCGCGGGGCTGACGGGCGCGGTCAAGGGCTGACGCCACGATTCGTCGCGAGGGATCAGTCCCTCACATAGGAGGTCCGCTCATGGTCGCCATCAAGACGATTCTGTTGCCGACCGATGGATCGGACTGTTCGCGTAAGGCGGCGGCATACGCGTTGTCTCTCGCGCGCCAGTACGGGGGCCGAGTGGTGGCCCTTCACGTGACCGACGAGCGATGGGACGAGCAGACTCGGGCCGCCTTCGTCGAGATCGGACCGGAGCTGATGCAGAAGCTTCACAGCGGGAACGCCCAGCAGGCGCGGCGGATCGTGCAGCAGGTCGCCGACGCCGGCGCCAAGGCGGGCGTCCCCGTCGAGACCCGGATGACGACCGGCATCCCCTTCGAAGACATCGTCCACATCGCCACGAAGCTTCCGGCCGACCTGATCATCATGGGGACCCACGGTCGCACCGGCGTGTCGCATCTTCTCCTGGGCAGCGTGGCGGAGAAGGTGGTCCGCAGAGCCCATTGCCCCGTCATGACAGTGCGCTGGGAGGAGCACGACTCCCTCACCACCTGATCAGGCAGGAGAGTGGCCGGCGGGCTTGCCGCCCGCCGGCCGCGTTGCCGGCAGGACTACTTCTTGCCCCAGTAGTGCGCGACCACCACCTCGATCGGCGGACGGATCCTCGTCGCGTGCGGGACCGCGCGGTTGGCGAAGTCCTTCTGTGACTTGAGCACCTTGGCGAAGAACGGATTCTTCGCGGCCTCGGTCGCGTAGACCTTGTCGATCGCCTCCACCTGCGCCTTCAGCACGTCATCCGGCGTCCTGAGGATTTTCACGCCGTGCTTCTTCTCGAGATCCTCGGCGGCCTTGCTGTCGAGATCGACGCTGTAGGCCGTCATGCGGATGATCTCGGCCATGCCGGCCCACTTCACGATGGCCTGGAGATCTTTCGGCAGCTCGTCCCACTTCTTCTTGTTGATCACGACCTCCTGGTAGGAGGCGGGCTGCCGCAGATCGGGCATGTAGTAGTTCTTCGTGACGTTCTGGAATCCCATGATGATGTCGTGGCTTGGGATCGCCCACTCGGCGCCCTCGATGGCGCCGCGCTCGAGGGCCGGGATGACCTCGCCGCCGGCCAGCGTCACGACGGAGATGCCCATCGCCTTCATCATCTCCATGCCGAGGCCCGAGGTGCGGAACCGCATCTTGCGCAGATCGTCGAGGCTGTTGAACGGCTTCTTGAACCACCCGAGCGGCTCCCAGTACGGCAGGCTCGTGGTGAAGACGGGCACTACCACGTTCATCTTGAGCTCTTTCTGCAGCATCTCGTTGTAGAGCTCGAGTCCCCCGGCCGCGAAGAGCCAGCCGAGGTACTCCTCGCGATCCATGCCGAAGGGCCCTCCCGGGCCCGGGGCGAAGAGACCGGCCGCGGAGTTCTTGCCTGCCCAGTAGCCGGGCCACGCGTGAGTGGCGTCGATCAGCCCGCGATTGACTGCGTCGAGCACTTCGAACGTGCCCACGATGGTCCCGGCCGCGCTCATCTCCCACTTGAGCCGGCCGCCCGACATGTCCTCGATCATCTTGGCGAGCTCCACCGCGGAGAGGTGCAGCAGGTTCGTCGCCGGCCAAGCGCTCTGCACCTTCCACACGTAGCGCTGCTGCGCGACGGCGGAACCGGGCCCGTGCCACAAGACCGCGGCGAGGATCAGGACAGGAAGCGAGAATGCGAGCCACGTGAGGACGAGCTTCCGTGACGGCATGACTCCTCCTTCCGAGACGGGCCTTGCCCGCCTCGTTGTACATGGGGCCCCGCAACCGGAGGACCCCAAACCCCTCACTTGCCGAAGACGTAACGCGGGAGCCACAGCGAGATCTCCGGAAATGCGATGCAGAGCCCGAGCCCGATGAGCTGCAGCACCATGAACTGGAACATGCCGTGATAGATGTCGCCGAGCTCCCATTGCGGCGCGACGCCCTTGAGGTAGTACGCCGACATCGCGACCGGCGGCGACAGGAACGCGGTCTGGAGATTCACCGCGATGAGCGTGGCGAACCAGAGCATGTCGATCTTCATGCCCACGATCACCGGCTGCAGCAGCGGGACGAAGACGAGGATGATGGCGGGCCATTCGAACGGCCACCCCAGCAGGAAGACGATCACCATGACGAGGGTCAGCATCACCATCGGCGAGGCCTGCATCGCGATCAACGCGTCCGTCGCGACCTTCGCGGTGCCCAGCCGCGAGAACACGGCGCCGAACACGTTGCCCGCGACGGCGAGGAAGATGACCGTGCTGGACTGGAGCAACGTGTTGTAGACCGCATCCTTGAGTCGCTGCCACGTGAACTCGCGGTAGACGACGGCGAGGAATGCCGCGCCGACGACGCCCATCGCCGCCGCTTCGGTCGGCGTCGCCCAGCCCCAGATGATGGTGCCGAGGGTGGCGATGATGAGGATGGCGTGCGGAAGCATGCCCAGCGTGAGCTCGATGGCGATCTCCTTGATGCTGCCGGTGCGCTCCTCGGGCGGGAGCGGCGGCCCGAGCCTGGGGTTGATGAGGCTGCGGATCACGCAGTAGACGATGAAGATGCCGGCGAGCAGGAAGCCGGGACCGAAGCACGACATGTAGAGATCGGCGACCGACACACCCATGACCGGGCCCATCACGACGAGCATGACGCTCGGTGGCACGAGGATGCCGAGGGTGCCGCCGGCGGTGATGGCCCCGGCCGACATGCGGATGTCGTAGCCGGCCTTCGTCATGATCGGCACCGCCATGATGCCCATGAGCACCACCGTCGCCCCCACCGTGCCGGCAGCGATCCCGAAGATGGTGGCAGTGATGAGGACGCCCACGTACAGCGATCCCGGTATCGGCCCCATCAAGAGCTGGAAGCCTCTGAACAGCCGCTCCATGAGCCCGCCCTGCTCCATGAGGTAGCCCATGAAGATGAACAACGGCACAGCGGCCAGCACCTCTTCTTTCATGAGCCCGATCGTCTGGAACACCATGATGTAGAACGCCCGATCGCCCAACCCGAGCCAGCCGAAGATCAATGCCAGGAGCAAGAGCGTGAAGGAGATGGGGAATCCGATGAAGATGACAAGGAGCATGAGGGCCAGCATGATGCCGCCGAGAAGTTCCGGGCTCATCCGATCTCGATCATTTCTCGCTTGACCCACAGGCGGCCCGTGCGGATGGCGTAGATGCACTTCATGACCTCGCCCAAGCCCTGAGTCATCAGAAGGAGCGCGGTCAGCGGGATGACGGTCTTGAACGGGTAGACGATCGGGCGCCACGGACTCGCATCCGAGGTCTCGCCGATCGCCCAGGAGTGCGACGACTCCTGGTAGCCGTAGTAGAACAAGAACGCCATCGCGGGAAAGAAGAAGAAGATGTAGCCGATCGCATCCACCCAGTTCTGGCGGCGGATCGACCAGTTCTGGTAGAGCATGTCGGTCCGCACGTGGCCGATCCTCATGAGCGTGTACGCGGTGCCGAGCATGAAATGCGTGCCGTACAGCATGTACGTCACGTCGAACGCCCAGATGGTGGGCGCGTGGAAGAAGTGGCGGGCCACCACCTCCCAGGTGACGGCGACGGTCATCGGGATGATCAGCCAGGCCGTGAGCCGGCCCGACCAGTCGGCGATCTTGTCGATCGCCTCGACGATGGCCCTGTATCGTGT
>JBKPGZ010000109.1:0-6737 GCA_046729675.1 Gemmatimonadota bacterium
GTCTTGGGGTGTTTCACGTGAAACGCATTCATACCACCTGACGCCTCCTTAGAAGCTCAGCTACCAGATTCTGCAGATCACTAGGAGATACCCCAGGGATCCGACTGGCCTGCCCCAGGGTGGCCGGACGAATCCGCCCCAGCTTCTCTCGAGCTTCGATTGAGATCGCCTGGAGTCTCCCGTAAGGAAGGTCAGCCGGGAGACCCAACTCCTGCATTTCGGCCAGACGCTGGACGCTGTCTCGTTCTTGCGCGAGATACCCTGCGTACTTCAGCTCCACCTCAGCCCAATGGCAGGCGTCATCCGGGGCGGACACGCCAGCCGCCTCGAGCAGCGCCGCCAGCGGCACCCCTGGGCGACGCGCCAACTCAGACACTTTAGCTGTCTCTTGCACAAGAGTGGATCCGCTCTCAAGGAGGATGCGATTCGCCTCCTCAGCCTCCACCTGCGACTCGTTGGCCTGAGCCAGGATGTCACTCTCACGCCTCAGCCTGTCCTCGGCAGTTCGGAGCTCCTTGTCGTCGAGAAGCCGCAACCGTTCCGCGAGTGGCAGCAGCCGCCGAAGTGCGTTGTCTTGGCGCAGAGTCAGCCGATACTCGGAGCGCGAGGTGAACAGCCGGTAGGGTTCATCCACCCCGCGACTCACCAGATCGTCCACCAACACCCCTATGAACGCCGTGCCTCGGTCGATCATTATCGGCTCTTGATCGAGTGCGGCTGATGCAGCGTTGATCCCGGCAACGACTCCCTGACCCGCCGCTTCCTCATAACCGGTGGTCCCGTTCACCTGGCCGGCGAGAAAGAACCCCGGAAGCTGCCGCAGTTCGAGCGTGGGTTTCAGCTGGGTCGGAGGGAAATAGTCATACTCGATAGCATAGCCCGGCCGAGTCATGCGAACGCGCTCGAGGCCTGGCACCGTCTGGAGGAAAGCGAGTTGTACTTCGGGCGGAAGCGAGGTTGAAAGGCCGTTGACGTACATCTCCGATGTGTCGAGACCCTCAGGTTCCAGGAAGACCTGATGCCGACGCGCTCCTGGGAACTTTACGATCTTGTCTTCGATTGAAGGGCAGTATCGCGGTCCCCGCCCTGCGATCGCACCTCCGTAGAGAGCGGACTGATGGAGGTGTGACGAGATGATGTCGCGAAGGTGGTCGTTGGTCCACGTGAGCCAGCAAGGGAGCTGCGCCGGGTGTGGTGCCTGCTCGTAAAAGGAGAACCAGTAAGGCGTTGCGTCTCCATCCTGCCGCTCGAGCCCGGCCCGGTTCACCGTCCGCCCGTCGATCCTTGGAGGGGTGCCTGTCTTGAAGCGTTGAACCGTAACACCAAGTCGCTCAATGACTTGGGCAAGCTCTATCGCCGGAGTGTCCCCGGCACGTCCCGCCGGGACCCTGGTTTCCAGCCCCATGTGGATGACGCCGCGCAGAAACGTCCCCGCCGTGAGCACCACCGCGCGCGCGAGGTACCGCCGCCCGTCCTGCGTTTCTACCCCGCGGACTGCGCCAGACTCGAGGACAAGCCCCGCCACCGTCCCCTGCACCAGCTGCAGGTTTTGCCGTCGCTCCAGGAGCGACCGCACCGCCCGCCGATAGAGGCCGCGGTCGCACTGGGCGCGCGGGGACCAGACCGCCGGCCCTTTCGAGCGGTTCAGCATCCGGAACTGGATCCGCGCCAAGTCCGTTGCGCGCCCCATGATTCCGCCCAGCGCATCCACTTCGCGTACGACGGTGCCTTTCGCAATCCCGCCGATCGCGGGATTGCAGGACATCTGACCGATCGTCTCGAGATTCTGCGTCAGCAGGATGGTGCGCGCACCTGCGCGCGAGGCGAGGGCGGCAGCCTCGGCACCCGCATGGCCGCCGCCGATCACAATGACGTCGCAGCGCTCTACCATGAGAGGGAATCTACGACGGAAGGGGCGTTACGACTCGATCTCTCCCAGCCGCGTGATTCGGGAGACCTCGCCGCGTGGCACGATCAGATGCTTCCGGTCAGTACGCACGCCGAACCGCACACTCCGGCGAACGAACTCCTCGCGGGTGCCACCCGTCGCGGAGTCGTGCACGCCGACGTCGAGCAGATGGACGCCGGAGTCATCCTCGGTGTCGAATCGCCCGACGTAGGTGAGTGAACCAGTGGTCTCCACGACGACGGTCACACCGTGGAGCTCGTGGTGACCAGGATGAAAGACCTGTCCGGTCAGGCTGCGGCCCCCGCACCGAAGTGCTTGTCGAAGGCCTTGGTTAGATCGCCCGCGATGGACTGCGGGCTGCGGCCCTCGATCTGGTGACGGTGGACGAAATGGACCACCTCGCCGTCCCGCATGAGCGCCATCGAGGGACTGCTCGGCTGATAGTCCGCGAAGTACTGGCGGGCCCGCGCCGTTGCCTCAAGGTCCTGACCGGCAAACACCGTCACCACCTGCTCGGGCAGCACCGAATGCCCCAGGGCGAGCTTCAGCGCGGGGCGAGCGTTGCCGGCGGCACAGCCACAGACCGAGTTCACGAAGACCAGCATGGTGCCCTTCTGGTCGCCCAGCGCGGAATCCACGTCCGCGACGGTCGTCAGCTCCTTGGCTCCGAGTCGCACCATCTCTTCGCGCATTGGCGCGACCAGGGCGGGGTTGTACGGCATTACTGATTACCTCGCGATATGTAGGGGTCAATCCTTCGGCGGAAGGGCGGACGGGCGGACGACTACTCCTTTCCGCTCGTCCGTCCGCCGTCATCCAGCGCCGCCCTCAGGGTGTGCCACGGCAGGCTCGCGCACTTCACCCGGGTCGGGTACTGAGATATCCCCGAGAACACAGCGAGCTTCCCCAAAGTTTCCGAGTCGGCCGGTTCCGGCTTGCCGGTGACCAGGTGGTGGAACCGCTCGAACAGGTCCTCCGCCTCCCGCCGCGACTTGCCCTTCACCGCCGCGGTCATCAGCGAGGCCGACGCCCGCGAGATCGCGCAGCCCAGCCCCTGAAAGGCGACGTCGCTGATCACGTCGCCATCGAGCTTGAGCCAGACGGTCAGCTGATCGCCGCAGAGCGGGTTGTTCCCCTCGGCCTGGCGGTCGGCGTCGTCCATGACCCGGTAGTTCCGGGGGGAGCGGTTGTGCTCCAGGATGACGTTCTGGTAGAGCTCAGTGAGGCTCGACATCAGCCGAACACCTTCCGCGCCCGCTCGACCCCGCGCACCAGGGCCTCGATCTCGTCCGGCGTGTTGTAGAAGGCGAACGACGCCCGGACGGTGGCCGGGATTCCAAACCGCTGCATCACCGGTTGCGCGCAATGGTGTCCCGCCCGAACCGCCACGCCCTCGTCGTCCAGCACCGTCCCCACATCGTGCGGGTGAATACCCTCCAGCACGAACGAGAGCACGGCGGCCTTCTCCCGGGCGGTGCCGACCAGCCGGACGCCGGGCAGCGCGCCGATCAGCTCGGTCGCCCGGGCGAGGAGCTCGCTTTCCCAAGTGCCGATCGCCCCGAGCCCCACCGACTCCACGTAATCGATCGCGGCCGCCAGACCGATCACCTCGGCGATGGGAGGAGTGCCCGCCTCGAACCGCGCCGGCGGCTCGGCCCAGGTCGTGCGCTCGAGCGTGACCCGCTCGATCATGTCTCCGCCGGTCTGCCACGGCGGCATCACGTCGAGGATCGCCATCCGGCCGTAGAGCACGCCGATACCGGTCGGACCAAACAGCTTGTGTCCCGAGCAGGCGAAGAAATCGCTGCCCAGCTCGGAGACGTCGATCGCCAGGTGGGGAGCCGACTGGGCGCCGTCCACCAGCACCAGCGCGCCGCGAGCGTGGGCCCGCGCCGCCAGCTCGCGAACCGGGTTCACCGTTCCGAGCGCGTTGGAGACGTGGCCCACCGCGAACAGCCTAGTACGATCGGTCAGGAGCCGGTCGAACGCGTCGAGGTCCAGCTCCCCTCGGTCGGTGATCGGGGCCGCCCGGAAGGTGGCGCCGGTCTGCTGGCATACCAGCTGCCACGGCACCAGGTTGGCGTGGTGCTCCATCCCGGTCACCAGCACCTCGTCGCCCCGCCGGAGGTTGCTCCGCCCCCAGCTCTGCGCCACGAGATTGATCGCCTCGGTCGTACCTCTGGTGAAGACGATCTCCGAGGGAGAGCCGGCGCCGAGGAAGCGCGCCACCTTCTCGCGAGCCGCGTCGTACGCCGTGGTTGCCCGCTCGCTGAGGTAGTGGAGCCCGCGATGGATGTTCGCGTTCTCGCTGGAATAGAACCGCGAGATCGCGGCGATCACCTGCCGGGGCTTCTGACTGGTCGCGGCGTTGTCGAGGTAGACGAGAGGGTGCCCGTCCCGCACGGTCTCTGAAAGGATGGGAAAGTCGGCGCGGATCCGCCCCACATCCAGCGGGGCAGCGGGGCGGGAGGGTGACGGGGCGGTGGCAACCGGGCGCGACAGCACCATTCGCGCTCCCTAGCCCTGCCCCGCTGCCCCGCCGCCGCCGCGCTGCGCTTCCAGCCGCTCCAGCACCAGGCGGTCCAGCTCGTTCCGCACCGGCTCCAGCGCCACTTCCTCGATGACTTCCGCCGCGAACGCGTAGGTGAGGAGCCGCTGGGCCGCGTCCTGGGGAACGCCGCGGCTTCGGGCATAGAAGAGCGCGGCCTCGTCCAGCCGGCCCACGGTCGCGCCGTGGGTGCACTTCACATCGTCGGCAAAGATCTCGAGCTGGTGTTTGGTATCCACCTTGGCATGATCCGAAAGCACCAGATTGCGGTTGGTCTGCTTGGCGTCGGTCTTCTGGGCCTCCGGCTTGACGAACACCTTGCCGTTGAATACCGCGTGCGACCGGTCCTCCAGGATCCCCTTGTAGACCTCCCAGCTACGGGAATTGGGGTGATCGTGATACAGCACCGTATGGGTATCCACCAGCTGCTCGCCGTGGGTGATGTAAAGACCGTAGAGCAGTGCCTCGGAATACTGGTCGGCCAGCCGGGCGTTGAGGTTGTGGCGGGCCAGCGACGCCCCCATCGCCATGGAGAACGACCGGTAGTGGCTGTCGCGGGCAACCTGGACCTCGGTGGTCGCAACGTGGTAGGCAGCCTCGCTCTCCCGCTGAATCCTGGTGTGCTCCACCCAGCTGTTTGGGCCGGTCCAGACCTCGGTCACCGGGTTGGTCCAGTAACGCGCCTCTGGAGCGAGGGTGACATAGCTCTCGACCACCGAAGCCCGGGCGTTCCGCTCTACGACGATCAGGTTGCGCGGGTGAATGACCACGCCGTCGGCGTCGGCCGTAGTGACGAAGACCAGGTTGATGGGCCGCGGAAGATCCACGCCGACAGGGACATGGATCAGGCCGCCATCGCGGAGGAACGCGGTGTTGAGGGCGGTGAAAGGATTCTCCTCGATGCGGGCGTAGCGGGCGAGGTGCCGCTGGAGGAGGTCCCCCCCGTTGCGGAGGGCTTCCGCCAGGCTGGTCGCGAGCACGCCTTCGGGCATGCTCCCCGCTGATGAAAGACCCGGTGCGTACTCCCCGTTCACGAACACCAGGGTGCACCACTCCGCCTGGCCGAAGACGAATGGCGTGAGCTGCTCTCGGGCGACGTCCTCGGTCCCGCCGACCCCTACGGGCCGCCAGCTGGTCTGTGCGATCGGGGTGACCGGGGTGAACCGCCACTCCTCGTTCCGCGCGCTGGGAAATCCGGTGGCGGCGAAGCGGTCCATGGCCGCCCGCCGAATCGGCTCCAGCCATTCCGGGCCTTCGGCCGTCGCCGCGCCGGCGAAGCTCTCGAACTCCCTCAGGTAGTCCTCGCTCACTTCGCCAACGCCTCCGCCTGCGCGTCCACCCACTCGTAGCCCCTCGCCTCGAGCTCAAGCGCCAGGTCCTTGCCGCCCGACATCACCATCTTGCCGTCGGAGAGAACGTGCACGTAGTCGGGTACGATGTAGTTGAGCAGCCGCTGGTAGTGGGTGATGATGATGAAAGCGTTGTCGGGGCGGCGCAGCTGGTTCACGCCCGCTGCGACCGTCCGCAGCGCATCGATGTCCAGCCCCGAATCGGTCTCGTCGAGAATGGCGAGCCTGGGCTCCAGCACGGCGAGCTGGAGAATCTCATTCCGCTTCTTCTCGCCGCCGGAGAAGCCGGCGTTGACCGCACGGCTCATGATCTCGGGGTCCCACTCGACCACCTTGAGCTTCTGCTCCAGCAGCTCGAGGAAGTCCATCGAATCAATCTCCTCGAGCCCCTTTGCCTTTCGGATCTCATTGTAGGCGGCGCGCAGGAAGTAGGCGTTGCTGATCCCGGGGATCTCCACCGGATACTGAAAGGCGAGAAAGAGTCCAGCCTGGGCCCGCGTCTCGGGCTCCAGCTCGAGGAGGTCCTGGCCCTCGTAGATCACGGAGCCGCCGGTCACCTTGAACGCGGGATGCCCGGCCAGCACCTGCGCCAGCGTGCTCTTACCCGAGCCGTTAGGACACATGACGGCGTGCACCTCGCCGGCGTTGACCGTGAGGCTGATGCCCTTGAGGATTTCCTTGTCGCCGGCCGAAGCACGAAGGTCTCTGATTTCCAGCACGTCATTCCTCCAAGCGGTGATCTTGCCCGTCCTGTGTCATCCTGAGCGCAGCGAAGGAGCCGAAACCCGGGCATGGCCCCCTTCGCTGCGCTCAGGGTGACACTTACGACCTTATTCCCTCTACGACCGTATTACCCAACACTTCCTTCCAGACTAATGCCCAGCAGCTTCTGCGCCTCCACCGCGAATTCCATCGGCAGCTCCTTGAACAC
>JBKPGZ010000110.1:0-11574 GCA_046729675.1 Gemmatimonadota bacterium
CGACCGAGGCGGAGGAAGCGGTGCCCAGGAGGTTGTCCTCCACCATCCCGATGGTGAACTCGATATCGCCGCCCGTGCTGCGGAAGCGCCAGTCCATCCGGGTGCTCCAACCATCCCTGGTAACGACCTTCATCACCACGCCGGTATCGGTCTGCACCGAGTCGATCTGGACTCGGCGGAAGACGCCGAGGGCCCGAAGGTTCCGCTCCGACTCGGCCTCCCGGGCGGAGTCGTAGGGCTCGCCCACCCGGAAGAGCAACTCCCGGCGGATGGTGGGGGCGCGGGTCTCGAGATGCAGCGCGTTGGCCACCCGCGCCAGCCAATGCCGCTCCTGGGGATCGAAGATGTCGCGCCGCTCCAGCTGAATGGCGCGGATCACCGTGCGAGCGGTCGCCGGGACGCTATCGACGTCGGCGGCGCTCTGGGCGGACAGCACGGCAGGGAGACAGGCGACCAGCAGCGGCAGGACCAGCCGGAAGGGCAACCCCACTCCAGAGGAACAGAGGCGCGAAAGATAATCCGCCATCCGGCTCACCCAGGGACGAGCGCGGCCACGCTCGGCAGCACCCGGTCGGGGGTGATCCCCGAGTCGCGCAGCGTGTCCTCCCGGAATTTGCCCGTGCGCACCAGCCACCCCTGAAGCCCGGCTCGCTGGGCGCCCTCCACATCGGACCAAAGGTCGTCGCCCACCATGACTGCCCCCGCGGTCACCTCGAGCCCGATGCTTGCGAGCGCGGCGGCATAGAATGCGGGGCTCGGCTTGCCGGCGACCGTCGCCTCCGCGCCGGTAGCGTATTCCAGCGCCCGGACGAACGGCCCCGCGTCCAGCGCCAGGCCGTCGCCCCGCTGCCAGTAACGATCGCGAGAGAGGGCGATGATCGCCGCGCCGCCCATCACGTACTGGAACGCCTCCTGGAGCACGGCGTAGCTCCAACCCTCACCCAGATCGCCCAGGATCACGGCGTCCGGCACCCCACGACGACCGCTGACACCACCCACGAGATCGAAGTCGGCCAGGTCGGCCAGCGCCGGCGCCGGGAGGAATGGGGCCAGGACGCGGTATCCGAGCTCCCGGGCGAGGGCCGCGCCGGCCAGCGTCGCGGAGAAGACCTCCTCTGGGAGCACCCGGAACCCATAGCCCCGCAGCCGCTCCACCAGCATCGCCCGGGATCGGCTCGTCGTGTTGGTGACCAGGCGGAAGGGGGTGCCCTCGCCCCGCAGCCGCTCGACCGTCTCTGGAGCGCCGGGCACTGCGGCGCCCCCGGCGTACAGGGTGCCGTCCAGGTCCAGCAGATACGCAACGGGAGCCGTAGTCTCGGGCATCAGGCTTATATTGCTCCTCTCACCCGCACACCGACCAGACCGACCATGCCCGTTGCCACCCTGCTTGCCCACGCCGCCCTCCTCGCGGGCCTTGCCCACGCACCGAACTACCCCTTCACCGTAGGGGAGACGCTCCAGTACGAGGCCACCCTGGGATACTTCCCGATCGGGACCGCGACCGCCAGCGTGGTCCGTACGACTCAGGAGCGGGGGACGGATGCGTTCGTCTTCGCCGCGACCGGCGAAGGCGGCCCGCCCGGGTGGAAGGCCCGCTACGAGATGACTTCCTGGACCCGGTCCAAGGGGTTCGCCTCCCTGCGGTTCCATCGCCGGCTGACGCAGGGGAGCAAGGTGGACGAGGAGCGCTACCAGATCGTACCGGACTCGGGCCGCTACCGGCAGGAGGGCGTGGATCAGGACTGGGTGGCGCCGCGCGACGCATTGGACGAACTGGCCTACCTCTACTACATGCGTACCGTCCCGCTGACGGTGGGCCAGAGCTTCACGATGTCGCGCTACTTCAAGACCGGGTACAACCCGGTGCAGGTCCGGGTGACCGGGCGCGCGCCGGTCGCACTGTTCGACGGCCGTACGGTGCCGTGCTTCACGGTCGAGCTGACCTCGCGCGGGTCCACGGTCGCCGTGAGTCTGACCGATGACTCGCGGCGGCTCCCGGTCCAGGTCACGCTGCCGCTCCCCTACGGGAGCGTGCTGCTCACCCTCAGCGGAGTCTCCAGGCCGACCTGAGCTTCAGCCTCCCCGCTTCCTCCCCTTCACGGGGCGGCTGAGCGGGGGCTGAGTCCGCCGAGCCCAGATTCAGTACCGCCCCAGGTACTCCTCGATCTCCCACCGGCTCACCTGCCGGTTGTACTCCGAGACCTCGTTCCGCTTCGCCTCCAGGAAGCGCTGGGTCAGGTGCTCGCCCAGCGCGTCCTTCACGACGGGGTCCTTCTCGAACATCTCCAGGGCCTCGTGCAGGTCGCGCGGCAGCTCGTCGATCCGGTACTTGCGCCGGTCGCGGAAGCTCATGGTGAAGATGTTCCGGTTCACCGGTTCCCGGGCCTGCAGCTTCCGCTCGATGCCGTCGAGCCCGGCCGCCAGCTGGACCGTGAGCGCCAGGTACGGGTTGCACGCCGGGTCCGGCATCCGCAGCTCACAGCGCGTCCCCAGTCCCCGGCGCTCGGGGATCCGCACCAAGGGCGACCGGTTCCGCATGGACCAGGCGACGTTGACCGGCGCCTCGTACCCCGGCACCAGCCGCTTGTAGCTGTTGATGAGCGGGTTGGTGACGGCGCAGAATCCCCGCGCGTGCTGCAGCAGCCCCTCGATGTAGCTGAGCGCGACCTTGGAGAGCCCGTGGGGCCCTTTCGGATCGTTGAAGGCGTTCTCCTTGCCCCGGAAGAGCGACTGGTGGGTGTGCATCCCGCTCCCGTTCACGCCCTCGATCGGCTTGGGCATGAACGAGGCGACGTAGCCGTACCGGTTGGCCACGTTCCGGACCACGAACTTGAAGGTGGTGAGATTGTCCGCCGAGGTCAGCGCATCGGTGTACTTGAGGTCGATCTCGTGCTGGCCGTCGGCCACCTCGTGGTGCGCCGCTTCCACCTCGAACCCCATCTCCACCAGCTGCTCGACGATCACCCGGCGGATCTCTTCGCCCTTGTCCAGCGGACCGAGATCGAAGTAGGAGCCCGTGTCGTGGGTGATCGTCGTGGGGCTCCCGTCGGGCCCCTTCTCGAACAGGAAGAACTCCGCCTCGCAGCCCGCCATCATGCAGAAGCCGAGCTTCCGTGCCCGCTCCACCTGGCGTTTGAGCGTGGTGCGGGGACAACCGGCGAACGGCTCCTCGTCCGGGGTGTAGATATCGCAGAGCAGGCGCGCCACCCGGCCGCCCTCGTCGTCGTAGGGCAGGATGCGGAAGGTGTGGAGATCCGGCTTCAGCAGCATGTCGGACTCCTCGATCCGCACGAAGCCCTCGATGGAAGAGCCGTCGAACATGATCTCGCCGTCCAGCGCCTTCTCGAACTGGCTCCCCGGCACCTCGACGTTCTTGTTGATGCCCAGAATGTCGGTGAACTGGAGCCGCAGAAAGTCCACGCCGAACCGCCGGGTCAGGGCCAGCACGTCGTCCTTCCCCGCGCCCGTCAGGTCGGCGGGGAATCCTTCCAGACTCGGCCGGTCGCCGTTGGTCGGCGACCTGGACTTGGCAGGCGACATATGGGATCGTACCCCGCGACGGTGGGTGAGATGGGCGGGCAAGCGCCCGCCGGACAAGGGTAAAGGGTAACCGTCCCGGCGGAAGGGCCGCCACCGCCTCGCGGCCTACCGACCCGTCGCGCCCTGGTGTACGCTTCCCTCCCACATGACCGCGCCGTCCCCCGCCACCACCTGCCCCGCCTGCGGTGCCTCCGCCTCCGGGAAGTTCTGTAGCGCCTGCGGAGCCAGCCTCGAGCCGAGAAGCTGCGTCCGCTGCCGCGCCGCACTGGGCGCCCAGGCGCGTTTCTGTCACCGCTGCGGCCATCCGGTGGGCGCGGGCGTCGCGGGGGACCGCTCCGACCGCTCGGCCTGGATCGTCGCGGGCACGCTATCGGCGCTTCTGGTCGGCGTCATCGTCTACAACGTGGTGACCCAGGAGCCCGCGCCCCGGATCCCCGACATGGCCAACGCCGGCGCCTCCACGGGCGATACCACCGCACGCGCGGGCGGGGCGCCCGACATCAGCCAGCTCACGCCGCGGGAGCGCTTCGACCGCCTGTTCAACCGGATCATGCAGGCGGCCGAGCAGGGCGACACCGCCCAGGTGCGGCGCTTCACCCCGATGGCGCTCGGCGCCTACGCCCAGCTCGACACCATCGACGTGGACGCCCGCTACCACGCCGCGGTGATCCGGCTCCAGACCGGCGACATCGCCGGTGCGCACGCGCTCGCCGATACGATCCTGGAGCAGTCCCCCGATCACCTCTTCGGCTACATCATCCGCGGCACCGCCGCCACCCTGGCCGACGACCCCGGCGCACGCACCCAGGCGGAGCGGGAGTTCCTGCGCCGGTACGACCGGGAGATGGCGGCGGGACGGCCGGAGTATCGGGACCATGCGCCGGTGATCGAGGAGTTCAGGAAAGAGGCAGTCGGGCAGTCCGGCGGTCAGGCGGACGGGAGCGGGAAACCGTGACCGCCCGACCGCCCGACCGGCCGACCGGCCGGACCATCCACGTCGCCCACAGCCCCGACTCCGACGACGCGTTCATGTTCTACGCGCTCGCGGCCGACAAGCTCGACACCGGTGATCTCCGCTACGTGCACGAGCTGTCCGACATCGAGACCTTGAATCAGCGCGCCCGGCGCGGCGAGCTCGAGGTCACCGCAGTCTCCATTCACGCCTACGCCTACCTCTGGCGGGAGTACGCGCTCCTCGGCTCCGGCTCCTCGATGGGGGACGGCTATGGGCCGCGGCTGGTGAGCACCCGGCCTCGTCCGGCCGATCCCCGTGCCGCCCTGCGCCGCCTCCGGGTCGCCGTGCCCGGGCTACTCACGACCGCCTATCTCGCGCTGAAGCTGTACCAGCCCGACGTGGAGCACATGGTGGTGCCGTTCGACCGGATCGAGGACGCCGTCCATCGCGGCGAGGTGGACGTGGGGCTGCTCATCCACGAGGGTCAGCTCACCTACGGCGATACCGGACTCCACCTCTGGACCGACCTCGGCGCCTGGTGGATGGAGGACACCGGTCTCCCCCTGCCGCTCGGCGGCAACGCCGTGCGTCGCGATCTGGGAGAGGCCGTCATCCGCCAGATCGCCCGCGATCTGCGCGCGAGCATCGTGTACGCGCTGGAGCACCGCGGCCCCGCGCTGGCGCACGCCAGCCGCTACAACCGGGGCATCGGGGACGAGCGCACCGATACCTTCGTCGGGATGTACGTGAACCAGTGGACCGTGGACTACGGGTCTCGGGGCCGCGTGGCGGTGCAGCGATTGCTGGACCGCGGACACGAAGCCGGAATCATTCCCGAGAGAGTGCAGGTGGACTTCGTGGACTCCACGGGCGATTGACCCGATCCCCCGCCGGTCCTAGCTTCTCAAAACCCCCTGGCAAGCCCTCACTCGCCCAGCGTCGGCGCCCTCAGGCGCGGCCGCTCGGTACAGGAGTGTGCGGTGAACGACGGGGCAGTGACCCTCCTGGTCGTGGACGATGAGGAGGCCATCCGCCGGTCGATGCGGAAGTACCTCACCCTCCAGGGGTACGAGGTGGCCGTGGCGGCCTCGGGGGAAGAGGCGCTCACGGTCCTGGGCCGCCAGAAGATCGCGGCGCTGTTGCTGGACGTGAACCTGCCGGGCATCAATGGCGTGGACCTGGTCCCCCGGGTCCTCGAGCTGGAGCCCGACGCCGCCATCCTCATGCTCACCGCGGTCAACGACGCCACCAGCGCGGCATTGTGCCTGCAGCGGGGCGCGCTCGACTACCTCCTCAAGCCTGTGGACCTCACCCACCTCGGCCGCGCCGTTCAGAACGCCCTCCAACAGCGCCAGGCCCGGCTCGAGGGCCGCGACAGGGGGCGCTGGCCGGGCGGGGAGATCGCGACCCGCACGGCGGAGCGGCGACTGGCGCAGGCCAACCAGGAGCGGATCTCGGTGGCCACGCTCGACGCGCTGGTGAACGCCCTCGAGGCGAAGGACCCCTACCTCAGGGGGCACTCCGCGCGGGTGGCCGACCTCTCCGCCAGCATCGCCGCCCAGCTGGGATGCGATGACGCCATGGTCGAGGCGGTCCGGACCGCCGGAAGGCTGCACGACATCGGGAAAATCGGAATCCGCGAGGAGGTGCTCAACAAGCAGGGCCCGCTCACCGACGAGGAGTACGAGCACGTGAAGCAGCACGTGCTGGTCGGATCGCAGATCCTCGCGCCGCTGGTGCACCTCAAGGACGTGATCACCTACGTGCGGAGTCATCACGAGCGGTGGGATGGGTTCGGCTACCCCGATCGCCTGATGGGCGAGCAGATCCCGCTCGGGGGGCGGATCATCGCGGCGGTGGAGATCTACGACGCCCTCACGACCTCGCGCCCCTACCAGGAGAAGATGCCGCCCGAGATCGCGGTAGTGCGGCTGGCCGACCTGGTCGGCACGGTGCTGGATCCGACGGTATATCAGGCGCTGGAGGCGGTGGTCACCCAGCGGCAGGCGCTGGTCTTCCTCGACGACGTGACGGGATGATAGGGTCGCGGTGACCGAAGCCGTTCCCTCCCGGAAGGCCCTGCTGGTGGACGACGACCCGATGATGGTCCGCCTGGTCAGGAAGATCCTCGCGGACATCGGCGTCACCACCATCGTCCACGCCACCAGCGGTCGCGAAGCCCTCGAATCGCTCGAGGGCGTGGACGTGGTCCTCCTCGACCACCAGCTCCCCGATACGACCGGCCTGGCGGTGCTCGACGCGATCCGCGCACGCCCCCAGCCCCCGGCCGTCATCCTCGTCACCGCCCACGGCAACGAGTCCCTGGCCGCCACCGCGCTGCGTCAGGGCGCGGAGGACTACCTCGCCAAGGACGTCTCGCTCACCCAGCTGCTGCCCCAGGTCCTGGAGCGGGTCCGGCGGATCCGGGAGCTGAGGAAAGCGCTGGTGGCCGCGGAGCAGGACCTGGTGCGGGCCGAGCGTCTGGCAGCCATCGGTGAGATGACGGTGACGCTCCATCACGAGATCAACAATCCCCTGATGGCGGCCTTCGCCCAGGTGGATCTGCTGCTGGCCGACCCCACGATGGACGCCGAGGCGCGCCGGGAGACGCTGGGAAGCGTTCGCGACGCGCTCCACCGGATCCGCGACATCGTGCGGCGCATCGGGGACCTGCGTCAGGTGCGCACCAAGAGCTACGCCACCGGGGCGCAGATGGTGGACCTGGGCGAAGCAGGCCCCGCTGTCACGATCTCCCGGGGGCGCGCCCTGGTGCTCTTGAGCGAGGAGTATCTCGCGCGGGTGGTGTCCCTGCTGTTGCGGCACGCGGGGTTCGAGGTGGTGCGGGCCGAGGACGCCGCCCATCTCGAGCGGCTGGCCGCCTCGGCCAGCCCGCGACTGGTGGTCGCGCAGGGCGGCACCGATGCGGCGGGCACCCGTCGCTCGGGCGGGTTCGTGCCGCCGGCGGAGCGCGACTACCGGGTCGTGGCGCTGGTGTCGGGCAATACCCGCGGGGCGCTCGCCGCCGCCGCCGACCGCGTGCTCGAGCTTCCGTTCGATCCGGCGTCATTCGCGGCGGACATTCTCGGGCTCACCGAGCGGTCCTGAGGGTCCTCAGCGGCCGCAGGAGGCGGGACCCATCCGCCACTCCATCGAGCGCTTCCCGTCGCGTCCCGGCCCTTCGATCCGGGCGATCAGGCTGTCTCCGGCTCCGCGCCGGTACGCGATCAGCGTCGGAAAGTCGTGCGAGGGGTTCTCCCACACCGCTCCGGTGGAATCGAGCCGGGTGAGCCGGAAGGGCACCGGTTCCTGGCCCGACGGGCGTGGCGTGAGCACGATCTCGCTGCCCTCGCGGGCGATGGTGCTGAACTCGTAGTCCGTCACCCGGCGCCCCTTGGTATACCGGGAGACGCCGAGGATGAGGTTGTCGGTCGGGGCGGTGTAATACTCCTCGATGGTCACGCCTTCACCGGACGGGCCACGCCAGCAGCCCGCCATGAAGGCGAGCTCCGCGAGGGTGGGAGGCGCCGCGTGGGATAGCGGCCGGGTCGACGCGCCGACCAGAAGCGGGAGCAGCACGGTGGCCGCGCGGGCTGCGCGCATGAGAGGTCTCCGGAAGTGGAATCACGAAGCTAGCGACTGCCGCCGGGGGCGTCTTGGAAAAACGGGCCGCTCAAGGTGAGTCCAGGAAGTGCCGGGTGAGTTCCCGCACCTCGCGGCGATATCCGGCCGGGGTCGTGCCGGAGAACAGCCGGAAGTCGCGGCACAAGTGGGCCTGGTCGAAATACCCGGCCCCTGTCGCCACGCTCGCGAGTGAGTTGCGGGGGTTGCCGTCCAGCGCCCGCAGTGCTCGCTGGAACCGGCCCAACCGGCCGAGCGACTTGGGGGTGATCCCGATCTGTTCCTGGAAGAGTCTTCCGAGCTGCCTCCGGCTCAATCCCACCGCCCCCGCTATCCGTTCGGGGCGGGCACGGCCGTCGCCCAGGAGCATGTCCACCGCGGCGGAGAGTCGCCGGTCCTCCTGGCGACGCGATGTCTTCGCCAGGTGGGTTCCGAGAATGCCCAGGCGGTCACGGCTGCCACCGGCCTCCGCGAGTTGTTCGTGCAGGGCGGCCTCGAGTGGCGCCGGAACCTCCCCCAGGGTGAACGCGGCATCCGCCAGCTCCGTCCCGCGCACGCGGAGCCACCGGGCGAGGGTCTCGGGCCGGAAACGGATGCCGAGGAGATCCACCCTGCCACTCGGCCGGATCGCCATGGCCCGGCGGCTCGGGCCCACGAGGAGCGACAGCGGCTGGGTCCTGACCTGGTTGCCGTCGAGACACTCGAAGGGGTCGGCAAAGTTGAAGATCAGCTCCGGCCGTCCGTCGGGCATCGCCCGCTGGAACGGGCCGTCGGCAGGGGCCCGGCCGCGCAGGATCCAGAGTCGGTGCACCAGGCCGCGCAGCTCCCGCGGTGGCGTGAGTTCTTCGTAGTGCACCTTACCCGACCGCTGCCTCGTGCTTGGCCTGCTGGTACCCCATGCCCTCCAGGCGGATGATCCGCTGGCGGATCGGCGGATGAGAGGCGAGCACGTCCGCCAGGAAGCCCTGGCGCGAGGAGAGCAGGCCGGGCGAAGGGTCCACGATGCAGAGGTGGGCCGCGCCGGTGGTGATCGAGCGGGTGGCGCCGGTCGCGACCGCGAGCTTTTCCAGCGCGGAGGCGAGGGCCATCGGATTGCGGGTGAACTGCGCCCCGGTCGCATCCGCCAGGAACTCCCGTTTGCGGCTCACCGACATCGCGAGGATCCGGCTGACGACCGGCGCGACGATCAGGGTGAGGAGCCAGAGCACCAGGACGATCAGACCGAGGGGGTTCCCTCCACCCTTGCCGCCGCCGCTGCTGCTGCGTCCGCTGGAGCCACCGCCCACCCGGCTGCCGCTCCGGAGCATGCGGCCCATGCCGTCGGACATGAGCGCGACCGCTCCGACCATGCCCGCGAGCAGGGTCATGAGTCGGACATCGAGGTTGCGCACATGCGCCATCTCGTGGGCGACCACACCCTGGAGCTCGTCGCGGTTCAGCGCCTTGAGCAATCCTTCGGTGACGGCGATGCTGGCCGACTGCGCGTCCCGGCCGGTGGCGAAGGCGTTGGGATCGTCGTCGGGCACGATCCAGACCCGCGGCTTGGGAAGCCCCGAGGCGATGGCCATCTCCTCGACCACGTTCACCAGCTGCTTCTGCTCCGGCGTCGCGGGCTCGATGATCTCCCACGCTCCCGTGGCCCAGAGTACCCGCTGGGGACCGTACCGCCAGGCGTACCAGCAGATGCCGCCGGCGACCAGGGTGGTGACGATGCCGATGAAGGGAACGACGTGCCGGTAGGCCCCTGGCCCAGCGTCGGCGGTCAGCAGCGCGAAGGCGAGGTCGCCGCCGAAGCCCACCCAGGCGAAGAAGATGATGAAGCCGACGACGAGCCAGGTGGAGCGCCGCCGGTTGGATTCCTGCTGTGCGAAGAGGTTGGCGTCCTCGCTCACTGCGGCTTGTTGAGCGAGAGATCCACTTTCGGCACCGCGCGCTCGGCGCCGTCCTCGATCTCCCACAGCTCCGCGGGCGAAGCCTTGGCGAGCCCGGCGACGAGCAGCGTCGGGAAGGTGGCCTGCTTGGTGTTGTACTGGGTCGCGACGTCGTTATAGAACTGGCGCGAGAAGCCGACCTTGTTCTCCGTGCTCGAGAGCTCCTCCTGCAGCTGGAGGACGTTCTGGTTGGCCTTGAGCTCGGGGTACGCCTCGGTCAGCGCGAACAGCCGGCCGAGAGCCTGGGTGAGCTCGCCCTCGGCCCGCGCGGTATCCTTCACGCCGGTGGCGCTCACCGCCTTGTTCCGGGCCGCGATCACGGCCTCCAAGGTGCCGCGCTCGTAGTCCATCGCCCCCTTGACCGTGTTCACCAGGTTGGGAACGAGATCGTGGCGCCGCTTTAGCTGCACGTCGATCTGCTTCCAGGCGTTCGCCACCTGGTTCTTGAGGGAGATGAGCCCGTTGTAAGCGCCGATCACCCACAGGACGATGACCGCGAGAACGACGAGCAGCACGATCGTGGACATGGTGTGACCCTTGTGCTAAGAGAAGTCTAGGAGTCGATCAGGTCGGCGAGCGCCTGGCGGATCGCGGCGGTGATGCCCTCGACATCGCCGTTGAGCCGGAGAACCGGGTGCTGCTCGTCGATCAGCAGCTCGATGCCGGGCACCACCGCGATGCGGCGGCACAGCGAGCCGGCGGCCGCCGCGCCTTCCACCGGCGTGAGCCAGCCGAGCACCGCGCGGCCCACCCGGCCGCGGCCGGTGCCCGGGGCCTGGAGCAGGGCCAGCCGCTCGGGCCGAGGCAGCGCAGACCCGAGCGCGCTGGCGACGCGGCGCTCGATGACGTCGCCCGTCATCCCGGCGAACTCGCGGTTCAACGCCTCGAGGGTGGCACCTTCCATCTGGCGGAGCTTGATGGCGAGCACCTGGAGCAGATGGCGGTACGAATAGATTGCCGCGGTGCCTCGCCCGTCGGGCGGGCTCACCAGCCCCCGGGTCACGTAGAAGCGGATGGTCCGCTCGCTCGGCCGCGCCCGGGCCGCGGCGTTCACCGGCACCACGCCGGACGCGTCGAGCAGTCCGGCGGCGAGGGCGGAGAGGTCGCGCAGGCCCCATGGGGCGAGGCCGCGGTATTCCCGCAGAGCGGCGAGGGGATCGGCAGGAGCGGCGACGGTGAGACCCGCCGTCATCCGCCGTTCCGCTTGCGCTGCGCCTGCGGTGCCAGCGCGGTGAGCATCGAGAGGACCGCCGACCCCAGGGCATCCAGCGTGAACGGCTTCACGAGCAGGGGGCACTGGCGGAGCTCCTCGGGCCAGTTGGCCCGGAGCGCCCAGGGATCGCCGGTCATGAGCAGGATCCTGCCCGCCAGCCGGGGCCAGCGCCGCAGGAGCGCGATGGCGAGGGTGTCGCCCGTCATCTGGGGAAGGTGGATGTCGAGCATGACGAGGTCGTAGTCCGCAGCGTCCAGGAGCTCGTAGGCCAGGTGCGGGTCGCCCACGGAGACCGCTTCGTATTTCAGGTTACGGAG
>JBKPGZ010000111.1:0-11934 GCA_046729675.1 Gemmatimonadota bacterium
GGGCTCGGCCGACCTCACCGATATAGAGGTCGCCCGTCGAGCGATCGAAGCTGAAGCGCCAGGGATTCCGCAGACCATAGCTCCAGATCTCCCCCCGTGCGCCCGCGGTCCCCACGAACGGATTGTCCGCGGGCACTGAGTAACCCGAGCCGGCCGACACGTCGATCCGAAGCACCGACCCGTTCAGATCCGCGAGGGATTGGGCGCGCCCCTCGTCGTTCCCCTCGTCGGACCCGCCGTCGCCGAGTCCGATGTAGAGCATGCCGTCGGGGCCGAAGGCCAACTGGCCCCCGTTATGGACGTTGCTCGGCTGCTTCACGGTCAGCACAGCTGTTTCCGTGGCCGGGTCGGCACGGTTCGGGTCGGCAGACACCTGGAACCGCAGGATCTGCGAATTCCCATCGAGGTCGCTGAAATGCACCAGGAAGCGACCGCTGGTGGCATAGTCGGGGAAGAAGGCCAAGCTGAGAAGACCCTGCTCGCCCTCCTCGGAGACTCTCCCGGTGAGATCGAGAAAGGGCTCTGGCAGGACCTCACCGTTCTGAATGATCCGGATCGCCCCGGCCCGCTCGAGTACGAAGAGCCGGGTGTCGCCCGGCGGTGCGGTGAGCGCGACAGGGAACTCCAGCCCGCTCGCGATCTGCTCCAGACCGGGCTCGCCCGGCGGGGGCGGAGGCGGCTCGGTGGAGGAGACCGTGATCGCGATGGTGCCGGTGACGGTGTCGACGGTCGCGCTGATCTGGGCTTCGCCGGCGCTCCGGCCGGTGACCATCCCGGTTGCCGACACCGTGGCGACGGCCGTATTCGCGCTGGCCCACGCCACGGTGCGATCCTCGATCGCATTGCCGTCGGCGTCCCGGGCGACCGCCTGGAGCTGCACGCTGCCGCCCACGGCAAGCGTGGTCGAGGGTGCCTCCACCGTCACCTGCGCCACGGCGGGCGGGTTGTTGTCCTGGAGATTCCCACCGTCGTCGCTGCAGGCCCAGAGGAGGCCGGCGAGCGCGACGAGCGCCGGCCGCGGAGTCGTCATAGAAGATCAGTATAACCGTCCGGGCGTCCGGCACTGTGACGCAGATACCGGGCGCCGGCTTCCCGCCTAGAAGCCGCTGTCTATCGTGAGCCCGCTCGGCACCCGCGTCGGGACGAACCGGCTCAGGTCGCGGGAGGCGGGGTCGGTGAGCGCCTTCAGGAACTCGGTGATCTGGTCGACGGTCTGCGCCGGAATCACCAGGTTCCGCAGCCGTGTGTCCCGGGTCAGCAGGATGTCCGAGGCGGTGGGCTGGAGCGTGCCCTGAAGCAGCGGCTCGAGCTGGCCCGGGTCGTAGGCGCGCAGCTTCGCGTCCGACTGGCTGTAGTGATCCACCCAGGCACGCAGGTTCACAATGGCGCCGTCGTGGCCGTAGGGACCGGTCAACTCGACGTTGCGCAGAGGCGGCGTCCGGAACTGGTACTTATGCCGGGTATCTCCGGTCTGGCGCATCCGGCCGAAGTCGTCGTGCCCATCGGTGCCGTTGCCGAAGCCCGGGCCGACCTGCGGCGTCGCCACGTTGTGGAACTTGCTGTCGGTGAACAGCGGGCCGTTGTGGCACTGGGAGCACTTGGCCGTGGTCAGGAACGCCCGGGCGCCGAGCAGCTGGGTCTCCGTCATGGCGTCGTTGTCCCCGGCCAGCATGCGGTCCCACGGCGTATTGGTCGCGCCGAAGACGTTCGCGATCCAGCAGCCCATCGCATTGCCGGCGTGGGCGAAGTTGAGGCTGTCGAAGGAGACCGCGGTCGGGTACGCCGCCAGGAACATCGTGCGGTACTCTGGGATCGCGCCCAGGCGTCGCATAAGGAACTTCCAGACGCGCTGATGCTTGTCGTCCGGGATGGAGGCGAGCTCGTTCCCCGTCTCAGCCCGCATTTCGGAGCGCGAGAGCACCGGAAACATCGGCAGCGCCGATGTCGTCCCGCACTCGAGGACCGCCCGCTGATGGGCCTGAAGGTTCGCGCCCGGGGTGCGGACCACGCCGTTCTTGTCCACGAAGACCCGCCCGTCCCAGGTGAGCGTGCTGATCGCGTGGAGGTTGAAGAGCGGCGGTGCGCTCCGATGGACGAACCGCCCCTGCGGGTGCACCCGTGCGAGGCCGACCCCGGTGCCGCCCTGCCCGATGGCGACGCTGCGCCCATCCACCGTGGCCGTGCGGCTGAGGTGGCAGGTCATGCAGGAGATGTCACGGTTGCCGCTCAGCTCCTTGTCAAACGCAAGCGCCTGCCCCAGCAGCGACAGCGCCGGCCGGACCGAGGGTGGCTTGGCCAGCGGGGTGATCCCCTGTGCCGCGGCCAGCTGCCGGACCTCATTCGCCAGGGCGATCACCTCCGCCGTGGCCGCAGCCGTCTCCTTGGCGCTCGTCATCGCGGGGGACTGATCCACTGGGGCCGTGGCGGAGTCGCCGCAGCCCGAAAGCCACAGCGTCGCGCCCACAGCCAGGGCGCCGGCGAGGTTTCTGCTCGTCATCGTGTCGACTCGGTGGAGGATAGCGCTGCCTGCGTGGCTCGAGGCGGAGCCGTCGCGCTCCGCGCGATGCAAGGAGAAGCGACTCCCGTGCCAGTTGTCGCGCATGCGAGAGTGCCAACACTTGCACGGATCAGGGCTTGTTCATTCTCCTAGCCGTATATATGTTCAGGCGCATATGAGCGTCCCCACGGCGACCGAAATCCTGCTCACCGTCGCGGAGCCCACCCGGCTCCGGATCCTCAACTGCCTGGCGGCGGCGCCGCTCTTCGTCTCCGATCTGCAGGACGTGCTCGACCTGCCCCAGCCCACGGTCTCCCGCCACCTCCAGGTGCTCCGGAAGGCCGAGCTGGTGCGCGACACCCCGATCGCGCAGTTCGTGCTCTATCGGCTGCGACGCGACGCCGGCGCGCCCGGCCGCCTGCTCTCCGCGATCCTCGACGCCCTGGTCCAGGACGACGCCGGGCTGCGGGCGGAGCGGGAGCGCGCCGCTCACCGGAGCCGGTCGCATACCCACACGCGGGTGCAGGAGCCGCAGGTGCTGAAGGCCGCACTCCGCGCCAGGAGGCCGACATGACGTATCGCATTCTCGTGGTGGACGACGAGCCGGACATCACGGCGCTGGTCGCCTATCACCTCGCCAAGACGGGCTTCCGGGTCTCCACTGCGGCCAACGGCCCCGACGCGCTGAAGGCGGCCCGGGAGGAGAAGCCCGACATCGTAATCCTCGACCTGATGCTGCCCGGCATCTCCGGCTATGACATCCTGGCCGAGCTGCGGAAGCGGGAGGAGACCAAGGACGTCGGGGTCATCCTCCTCACCGCGCGGCGCGAGGAGACCGACCGCATTCGCGGTCTCACCCTTGGCGCCGACGATTACCTCACCAAGCCCTTCTCGCCCCAGGAGCTCTCGCTCCGGGTGCGCGCCCTGCTCCGCCGGCTCGCGGCGCCGCCGGTGACGGCCGGCTCCACCCTCGCCGCCGGGCCGATCACCATCGACCGCTCGGCCCACCGCGCCACAGTCGGCGGCGAGGAGCTGAGCCTGACGGCGACCGAGTACAAGCTTCTGCTCACCCTGGTCGAGCGCCGGGGCCGGGTGCAGACCCGCCCGCAGTTGCTGGAGACCGTCTGGGAGGCGCAGCCAGACATCCAGACGCGGACGGTAGACATGCACGTCCAGCGGCTCCGCACCAAGCTGGGTGATGCCGGGAAGTTGATTGAGACGGTCCGCGGCTTCGGCTATCGGTTCCGGGGGACCGAGCGGGGAGTCCGCGCCCGGTGACCTTCGCCAGCCGCCTGGTCGCGGGCACGCTGCTGGTGCTGGTGCTCGCGGTGGCGGTCCTCCTTTTCGTGGCGGAGCGCTCGCTGCGGCGCGACCTGGTGGGGGATATCGAGCGCTCGCTGGAGAGCGAGGCCAGGCTCATTCGCGAGGCGCTCCCGCCGGACTCGCTCGCCTGGAGCGAGAGCGTGCGGCGGCTGGCCGCGAACCAGGCCAACCGGCGCATCACCCTGGTGGATTCGTCGGGCCGGGTGCGCGCCGACAGCGATTTCCCTCCCGGTCCGCTGCCGGCCATCGAGAATCATCGCGACCGGCCGGAGATCCGCGCGGCGCTGGCGGGCCGCACCGGCGTCGCCACCCGCCGCAGCGAGACGGTCGGGCGCGACTTGCTCTACGTCGCCCTGCGCGGCGGGCCCGGTGCGATCCGGGTCGCCGCGGACCTGCGGCAGGTGGACGAGACCGTACGGCGGGCGCAGGCCGCGGTGGTCGGCGCCGCGCGGCTGGCGCTGCGGGTGGGCGCTCTGCTCGCGCTGATCGCCGGTCGCTCGATCGCCCGGCCGTTGACCCAGATCACCACCGCCGCGCGCGCGATCGCGGCGGGATCGCCGCCTCGTTTCCCCCGCTCCGGCGTGCCCGACATCGACGCGCTGGTGCAGGCGCTGCGCCAGATGCACCGCCAGCTCGTCGACCGCTTCGAGGAGCTGCGCCGGGAGCAGGCGGAGACCGCGGCGCTGGTGGAGTCCATGGTGGAGGGTGTGGTCGCCGCCGACGAGCGGGGACACATCGTCACCGCCAATCCCGCCGCCCGCCGGCTGCTGGGCTACGACCCGCTCGACCCACTCCCCGATCTGGCCGAGCTGTTCCGCGCCAAGGCGGCTCGCGAGGTGGTGGATGCGGCACTCGGGGGTACGCCGGTCCAGGACCGCGAGGTGGAGCTGGACGGCCGGTCGGTGCTCCTCAACGCCCGGCCGCTGCCGGCGGGTGGCGCGGTACTCGTGATGCACGACCTCACCGAGCTCCGCCGGCTGGAGGCGGTGCGCCGGGACTTCGTGGCCAACGTGTCGCACGAGCTGAAGACGCCGCTCACCTCGATCTCGGGCTACGCTGAAACGCTGCTCTCGCTTCCGCCGGACCCGGAGATGGCGAAGGTGTTTCTCGGCACGATTCTGGGAAACGCCCGCCGGATGCAGCGGCTGGTGGACGACCTGCTCGACCTCTCCCGCATCGAGTCCGGGCGCTGGCAGCCGGCGCGCACCGAGATCGACGTCGCGGGCGCGGCGCGCGAGGCGTGGACCGAAGTGAGCGCCCGGCCGGAGTCGCGACAGGTGGAGTTCGGGGTGCACGTGGAGCCTGGCGCTGAGAAGCTTTGCGCCGACCACGACGCGGTGCGGCAGGTGCTCACCAATCTGATGGAAAACTCGCTCCGCCACACGCCTGCGGGTGGGGCCATCACCTGCCTTGGCCGGCGGGAGGGGAACGGGATTGCCCTAGCCGTGCGGGACAACGGCACCGGCATCACCCGGGAGCACCTGCCGAGGATCTTCGAGCGATTTTACCGGGCGGATACCTCGAGGTCCCGCGATGAAGGAGGCACCGGCCTGGGGCTGGCCATCGTGAAGCACCTGGTGGAGGCGCATGGCGGCCGGGTTTCCGCGGAGAGCGAGCGGGGCAAGGGCACCACGGTCACCTGCTGGTTCCCCGACGCCTGAGGTCGGCGCGAGAGCCGCTGGAAGGGCGGTCCCACCCCGACCGACACCGTGTCTGCGGGAATTCCAGCTTCCTCCAACAGGCTGCAATCACCAGCGCCGTCCAGAACATCAGAGATTCACCACGGCCTCGCCACGATCGGCCAGGCCACCCGGCTGCGACTGGGCTACCACCTCGCGATAGCTCCGATCCAGCCGCTCGATCTCCCGGTTCCAGCTCAGCGGCTCCACGGTGCTCCTGGCGCCCCGAGCCAGCCGCCGGCTCAGGCCCCACTCGGTCGCGATCCGGACCATCGCCAGCGCCATGCCCGGCACGTCGCCCGCGCGGCAGGCGATGCCGTTCCGCCCGTCCCGGAGGTGGTCGCGCACTCCGCCCTCGGGCACCGCGATGACCGGCAGCCCGCTCGCCATCGCCTCCAGCACGACCAGGCCGAGGGTCTCCGTTACGGACGCGAACACGAACGCGTCGCAGTTGGCGTAGAGGTCGGGCAGGCGGCTGCGGCGGTCGAGCACGCCGAGGAAGGTCACGTCCGGTGGGGCCGCCGCGCGCAGCTCGGCCTCGCGGGGTCCGGCGCCGGCGATGACCAGATGGATCACGCCTCGCGGTACGATCTCGCTCGCCAGCCGGAAGGCGTCCACCACCTGCGCGACGCGCTTCTCCGGCGCGAGGCGCCCGACGTAGAGGAAGGTATAGCGCGATCCCATGCCGAAGGCCGCGCGCATCGCCTCGCTGCGCCGGCCGGGATGAAACAGCTCGATGTCCACCCCACGCCCCCAGACTTCGACATCACGGACCCCCAGCCGCAGCAGGTCCTCTCGGGCGACGCTGGAGGGTGTGTATACCCGCCGGCTGCCCCGGTGGAACCTGGAGATGTACCGGGCCACTACGCCGCGCAGCCATCGCGCACCGTAGGCCTCGGTGTAACTGGCGAAGTTCGTGTGGTACGAGGAGACCATCGGTACCCCTGCCCGCGCGGCCGCGCTCTTCCCCGCCCAGCCGATCCCGAACTCGGTCTCGCAATGCACCAGATCGGGTCGGAAACCCGCGATCACGCTCGCGAGGTGGGAGGCGCGGGGACGGGCAAGCCGGATGTCAGGATAGAAAGGGGCAGCGATGCTGGGAAAACTGTGGACCTCGCAGTCCGCGCCGGCCACGGCCAGCTCCGGGCTCCAGGCCGCGTGCAGGTCCGGCGGGTATCGGGGAGCCGCTACGGCGCAGGTCCATCCCGCGCGGGCGAGCCCGGCGACTGACACCGCCGTGACGATGGAGACTCCGTTGACTTGCGGTGGGTAAGTATCGGTGCAGTACAGAACACGCATCCGGCTTCCGTGGCGCAGGACATGGCAAGGTGGGCGCGGCGCGTCACGGCGAGGTGAACGATGTGTCTCGGATGCTTCACGCCGCAATCCGAACAACCTGTTACCGACATGTGGCTTGATTCAGCGACCTGCTGTGGGGGACGCCTCCTATCATTTGTCCACATGCCCACATCTCTCCTGGCCCGACTCGACGCTCACGATCGCGCCGCCCTGGTGCGCTGTGCTCAGCGGCCGGCGTCGCGGGCCACCCAGCTGGGCTGGTGCGCCGTCACCCACCTCGGTGGTACGGCCGTTTCGGTGGCGGCCGCGACTTTGCCGGCGTTGGCCTGCTGTCAGTGGGATAGACTCGCCCGCTTCGCCCTCGCCACCCTGGTCATCTCCCACTTGCTGGTGCAGGCGATGAAACGGACCATCGGCCGGGGTCGACCGTCGAGAGTCCACGATCTCGCGGCGATCCGGGAGCCGGATCGCTTCTCGTTCCCCTCGGGACACGCCACGGCCAGCCTCGCCGTGGCGCTTTCGTATGGGGTCGTCATCCCGCAGCTGGCCGGGCCCCTCGTGGTAGTGGCCTTGCTGGTGGGCTATTCCCGGGCGCGGCTTGGGGTCCACTACCCCAGTGACGTGCTGGCCGGGCAGCTCCTGGCGATCGTCTCGGCGGCCGCCGTGAGTGTGTGGCTCTGAGGGTTCAGTCCAGCCGGTTGCCGTAGCTCAGGATCTTGAAGCGCCCACCCCGCTCGAGAATCTGGTTGAACAGGCGGACCGCCAGCGTGTCCCCGTTGCCCCCGAGCCAGCGGACCGTGCACGGGCCGTAGACGATGTTCTCGCCCTCGTGGCTCGCCTCGGCGCCGCAATCGTAGCCGACGAGAGACATGGGCCTGCCCCCGTAGAGCTGGAGGGCCTTCGACAGGCCCCTGTCACTGCGCTCGGTATGGAGGAACCACATCAACCCCGGCTCCAGATCGTACGGCGGCTTTCCCATCGGTGTGGTGGGATAGTAGAGCCAGGCGAATTCCGCCTGGGACACCGCCAGCCGCACCAGCCCGGCGGTGTCGGCCGCGGCAAGCGCGTGTACGTAAGCGGCCACAAGCGCGTCGCGATTCTTCGTCCCGCCAGCGAGGGAGTCAACCTGGGGCAGCTTCTCCCTGAAACGTCGCAGTGCCTCTTCCCGTGGCAGCGCGCTGTCCACCACCCGACCGGCCGAGGCCGGCTCGGCTCGGGCATCGGATCCGCTACAGCCGGCGACGCCCGAGAGAAGCAGCGCCAACATCATCAGCTTTACCGACACTCTTGTCTTCGCCTCCTCGACAGCATCGGGCAGGCGGAGCCGTGACCGGCCGCGCCTGCCCGCTACTTGGCTTCAATCGTTACTCGGTCGCGTACCGGGTCCAGCCCTCCCACCACTTCTCGCCGGCAGGATCCGCGGCCCCGAAGTAGGTGGTGTTCTCCACCGTTCCGCCGAAGAAGGTCCCGGTGAACTCGCTCGGGATCTCCACCACCCCGGCGCCAGACTCGGCGTCGGACCCGGCCAGCGGCGTCCAGTCCAATGAGGCGGGGGTGAGACTGGTGAAGATATCGGCCGCGCTCCCAGCCGACTCGACGTGGTTCGCGCCGGCGAACGAGCCCAACGTGCCGAAGTCCCCGCTGTCGTCTGCGTCGTAGTTGCCACCAGTGTTCTCGGCCAACAGGATATTGACCACACTCAGCGAGTCGGCCGTCCGCCGGTCCTCGGTCTCCTGGTCCCGGATCGAGATCCCCTGGCTCTGCCACCGCGCCACGATCCCGTTGGTCAGGTAGCCGCCCGTCCCGCGGCGGAGCACCATGCCGATGTCACCCTCCGTCGGGGTCGTCGCCGTGCCCGAGCCCACCAGGGTGAAGTTCGCAAACACGGGGATGGAGAATGGATCGGAGTCGAAGCCGGCATCGCAGCCATCGCTGTTGCAGCCGTCGGCTTCGAAGCCCTCCGGATCGGTGGCCGGCTGCCCGGCGCCCGGGAGAGGATCCACCCGGGTGGACTGGAAACCGATCAGGAACTGGTTTCGCCCCCGGTAGCCTTCGGCCCAGTCGAAGTGGTCGTCGCCGGCCTCGTAGGACACCAGGAAGCGGCCGTCCACGGCGCCACCGAACCACTCGAAGGCGTCGTCCAGGCCGGCGAGCGACTGCACAAACTCCAGGGTCGTCCCGGAGCCGACGGCGTACATCGACAGACTGTTCAGCTCCTGCCCGGCTCCGGCGGATACGTCGAAGCCAGCGAACTCGATGCGCACGTACCGCAGGGTACCGCTGTTGTCGGTGTTGTCGTCGCCGCCGGAGTAAACCTGAGTGGCCTCCGCCGGCCCCTCGGTGTTGACGGTGCCGACCTTGTTGATGATGCCGTTTCCGACGATCACGATCCCGCCCCAGTCACCGGGTGCGCGCGAGCCTTCCGGTCTCATGGAGGTGAAGACGATCGGTTCGGTCTCGGTCCCCTGGGCATCGATTTGGGCCCCCCGCAGGATATAGAGCGAGCTGCCCGGGACGGCCGTGTCGCCCACGATCGTGGTACCGGCCGGGATCGTCAGCGTCGCGCCGGAGTTGACCTTCACGAACCCGCTCAGCACGTACAGCGTGTCCGCCGAGAGGGTCTGATCGGCCGTGATGTCTCCCGTCAGCGTGTCGACCGCCTCGCCGGGCGCGGCGCCGCCGACGGTCACGGTGCTGCTGAAATTCCCCTGCCCGGCGTCGTTCACGGCGGCGACATGATAGCTGTATGTCGTTCCGGCGACGATGGCCGCGTCGGTGTACGCCGTCCCGGTGATGGTGTCGGTCAGCTCGGTGAAGCTCCCGGGAGGCGAGCCTTCGGCGCGCTCGAGCACGTAGCTCGTCGCGCCGCTGACCGCCGTCCAGGACACCTCGATGCTGGTGCTGTCGGCGGAGAAATCCGCTACGAGCCCCGTCGGCGCCGGCGGTGTCGCGGGAGGGTTGGTGTTGTCGTCGTCGTCGCACGCGGCGAGGCTCAAGGCCAGCAGCGCTACCGCGGCGGTGACTCGGAGGGTACCCACGGGGAACGGCATCAGGTCCTCACGGGAAAGAAGGGTGTGGGATGACCGAAGTGCGCGATGCTAAACAACACTCGCGCTTCTCAGGGACAGCACAGGAAGGTCACGGTTGCGTCACCTCGCAGCTCACCGCTGCCAGGAGGCGGCCAGCGAGAACTCGCGGCCCGTGCGGTAGCGGCTGCGGATGACGCCGCCCTGCTCGATCTCGATCGGCGAGTCGAGCAGGTTCTTGGCATCCAGCTTGAGCGAGGTGTTGGAGATGAGCGGGAACTGGACCGACAGGTCCACCACGTGACGCGCCTGTTCGTAGGCGTCGGGGAACGGCAAGGCACCGGCCTCGATAATGCGCGGGCCCACCACGTTGTAGAGCGCGGTCGCGCTCAATCCGCCCCCGTTGCCGTAGGTGATTCCGCTGTTGACGACGTACTCGGCCTGGCCCACCATCGGGCGGTCGGTGCTGGTCAGCGAGCTGATGTCGGTGTTGCCGGGGGTGATCTCGCTCTGCATCAGGGTGGTGTTGGCGAACACGGTGAGTGGCGCCAGGGCTGGTGTGAGCATCCCCAGACCCTTCCGGACCTCCAGCTCCACGCCGTAGTTATGGGCCTTCTCGGCGTTGACGAAGCTGTTCGCCGGACCGCCGGTCAACGTGACGAACACCCGCTCGATCGGATCCTCGAATCGCTTGGCGAAGACGCCCACGCTGAGCACCTCGCCGGCGGCGGGGTACCACTCCCATCGCGCATCGTAGTTCTGGATCAACGCGCGCCGCAGATCGGGGTTGCCGAACGTGATGATCCCACCGATCGGCTCGAACGAGCTGACCGGCGAGATCTCGCGGTACTCCGGACGCGACAGCGTCTGGCTGGCCGACAGGCGCACCACCTGATCCTCGCGCAGCTGATAGTTGAGCGCGAGCGCCGGCAGTACGTCCGTGTTCTCGATGTCAGTGGCGGTCTCGAAACCCTGGGGGCTCAGCGTGTTGAGGTTCAGGGTCCAGTGCTCCAGCCGGGCGCCACCGATTAGGCGCAGGCGGCTGGTGAGCTGGACCTCCGCCTGGACGTAGCCTGCGCCCAACCGGTCCTCCGCGTCGTATCGCCCGCCGTTCGCGTTCACGAACAACGACAGCCGCGAGTCCTCCGCAAACGGGCCGGCGAAGATCTGCTCGGGCGGCAGCTGGCGGTCCGCCGGAGAAAGACTCCGGTTGGTCATGTCGTAGGCGCGGCTGTCGACCGCGCGGTCCACGGTCCGGTAGGCGCCCCCGATCTTCACGATGGCCGGGGTCGCCGAAGAGCCCAGGAACAGGCGGTAGTTCGCCTGCCCGTCATAGGCGTGCTCGTCGAGATCGCTGAACGTCCGCGTCGCGGACCGAGGTGCCCCGAGCCAGCTGACTGGCTGGGACACGCCCGTCTCGGGGTCGATGTTCGTGATATAGGCGATGTCCGAACGATCGGGTTCGTAGCGGTTCACCCACGAGCCGGTCAGCGACCAGTCCACGATGTGATCATCGCCGAGCATGTGCTCGCCGGTCAGCTGGTGCGAGCGCACGCTCCGCTCGATGAAGGTGAGCCGGGTGACGTCGAGGTCGACGTTGAACTCGTCGTTCTCGCCCGCCAGTCGGATGGCCTCGTTGTCGGCGCTTCGATTGTAGTTGTTGTTGAAGCCGAACTTATTCCGAGTGCCGACGCGGGTGCTCAGGTTCAGGATGCCTCCCCACAGCACCGAGTTCCGGGAGGTCGACCCCGTCGCCGGGTTGAGTGGCCGGAAGCCCGATCCGCTCGCGATGATGAGCGACCGCTGTTCCTCCGCCCGCACTTCCTGCCCGTAGGAGTAGGTGAACGAGCCGATGTAGCCGATTGGCTGACCCGCGATCGGGTCCTCGCCCCCGAAGGTGAGTCCGAAGCCGCCGTTGGGGGAGCCCTGATCCGACCGGCTGGACCAGGCATTCCGGAACGAGCCGATGACGTCGTTGATCTGCGGTTGGTCGAGGCCGCGAAGGTCTCCCGCGGCCTCCGCCTCCGGCGGGAGCGCCCGCTCCGAGCCCGCCACGCCGAGCCACTCCTGTCCCTCGATCGGCGCGCGTACCAGAACCTTGCCCGTACCC
>JBKPGZ010000112.1:0-3172 GCA_046729675.1 Gemmatimonadota bacterium
GTGTAGGGCTGACCCTTGTGCCGCCCGCCGAGCAGCAGCACGAAGGGACGGTCGAGCGCGGCCACGGCCACCTCGGTCGAGGTGACGTTGGTGGACTTGGAGTCGTTAATCCAGAGCACCCCGTCCACCTCGCGCACCGGCTCCACCCGGTGGGGGATGGCCTTGAAGGTCCGGAGGCCGGCCGCGATGCCCTCGACCGGGCAACCCACCGCCGTGGCGGCGAGCGCGGCGGTGAGCGCGTTGGCGACGTTGTGATCGCCCAGAAGCGGCAGCTCGTCGCGCGGCAGGAAAGGAGTCGCGCCGAGCATCAGCCGGCGGCGCTCCCGGTCGTACCAGCCCTCGGCGCGCCCGCGCACCGAAAAGCGAAAGTGCCCGCCGGGGACCGATCGCACCATGTCCTGGACGGCCGGGTCGTCGGCGTTGCTGACGGTGATGGACTCCGCGTCGGCGTTGCGGAAGAGGAGCGCCTTGTCGCCGTAGTACTCCTCCAGCGAGTGATAGCGATCGAGGTGGTTAGGCGCGAGGTTGGTGAGCACACCCACCGCGGGCTTGAGGTTGGGCGTGTCGTGCAGCTGGAACGACGAGAGCTCCAGCGCCAGCCAGTCGGGCGGTGACTCCGACCTGGCCACGTCGCACAGGGGTCGCCCGATGTTTCCCGCCGCCTCGGCGCGCACGCCGGCCGCGGCCAGCACGTGGGCCACCAGCGAGGTCGTGGTCGTCTTGCCGTTGGTGCCGGTGATGCCGATGCACCTGGTTCCCCGGAGCGCCAGGAAGCCGATGTCGATCTCGGCGTGGACCGGCAGACCGGCCCGCCGCGCGATCTCCAGCGGCGGAGCCTCCGGCGGAACACCGGGCGCCACCACCACCGCGACTGCGCGCGCGATCCGCTCCAGGTCGTGAGCTCCGATGTGCACGGTCGCTCCCGCCTTCCCGAGCTTTGCGGCCCAGGCGTCGAAGGTCGGGCCCGTGCCGATGTCGGAGGCGTAGGTCGGAACGCCGTGGTTGCGGAGCAGGAGCGCGGCTGCCACTCCGCTCTTCCCGAGCCCCACCACCGCAACCTCGCGCCCGCTGGCGCGCCACTGCTCGAACAGGGCGACCTTGTCCATCGTCAGCGCACCTTGAGGGTGGAAAGCGCCACCAGCGCGCAGAGCAGGCCGAGGATGTAGAACCGGGTCACCACGGTCGTCTCGGCCCAGCCCAGCTTCTCGAAGTGGTGGTGCAACGGGGCCATCCGGAACACCCGATGGGAGTCCGCGTACTCCTTGCCGCGAGTTCGCTTGTGCCACTTGTAGGTGCCGGTCTGGATCAGCACCGAAATGGCCTCCGCGGCGAACACCCCGCCGATCAGGAGCAGAAGGAACTCGGCCTTGAGCAGGATGGCCACGGTGCCCAGGGCGCCGCCGATGGCCAGGCTGCCGGTGTCACCCATGAAGACCTGCGCCGGGTGGGCGTTGAACCAGAGAAAGCCGATCGTAGCCCCCATGAGCGCGGCGCAGAAGATCGCCAGCTCGCCCGCGCCGGGCAGATAGAAAAGGTTTAGATAGGTGGTCACGTCGGTGCGGCCGAACAGGTACGCGAACCCCGCGAACGCCGCCGCCGAGATCCCTGCGAGGCCGGTCGCGAGCCCGTCGAGCCCGTCGGTGAGGTTCACGGCGTTGCTGCTCCCGGTGATCACCACCGTCACGAAGAGCACGTAGAGCACCGGCGAGAAGTTGACCACGAGATACTTGAAGAACGGCAGCGTCGTGGCCGTGGCCGGAATGGTATCGGAGGGCACCACCGGATTGTAGGCCAGGAACAGCCCCAGCATGACCCCGAAGCTCACCTGTCCCACCAGCTTCCACTTGGCCACCAGTCCGCGCGACTTCATCTGCACGATCTTGAGGTAGTCGTCGAGGAAGCCGATGCAGCCCATCCAGAGGATGGACAGCATCGCCACGATCACGAAGCGGTTGTTGAGCGGCGCCCAGAGCAGCGTCGGCACAATGGTGGCGAGCAGGATGATGAGGCCGCCCATCGTGGGCGTGCCCCGCTTGCTCTGGTGGCTCGCCGGCCCCTCCGCGCGGATGATCTGCCCCACCTTCCGCGCCCGCAGGCGCCCGATCACCGGCGGCCCGACCAGGAATGCGAGCAGCAGCGCCGTCACCGTCGCGCCCGCTGCCCTGAAGCTGATGTAGTTGAAGAGATTGAAGATGATGTGCGTCTGGCCGAGCGGCGCGAGCCAATGATAGAACATCCCACCTCAGCCTGGAGAATTGGGTCGGGCGGCGAGCGCCGGAAGTATACGTTCGGCCGGGGCGGGAAGTGAAGCCATCTCGCCACATCCGAGACGTCCTCGCGTCGCTTGACAGCCCCGGTACCCCGCCCTAGCGTGGGGCGACACCTCGACAAGAGCGAACCCGCCGAAAGCCGGGGGCGCAAAGCCACGGGTCCTCGCCTTCTCCGCGACGTCCTCCACGCCGGCCGCTGCGACACCGCGAGAGATCCCAAGACCGCCGAGCTGCCGAAAGGTAGGTCGGCGTTTGTGTTCGTCGGTCTCGACCCGGCGGCCGCGCCGCTTGAGTTTGGCTTGATGGGCGGATGCCACTCATTCCTACCACCGGACGGGCCCCGGGTCCCGGGCGACCCGCCCGGACCAGATGCACGAGGGCTGCGACTTCAGCCGCTGCCAGGAGAGACTCGTCCGAGCCCCTCGAGCCCTCTTGCAGGCGGGAGGGCCATATGATGAACGACCGTTATTCCCCGTCCTCGCCGGCGTGCCCGCCCCGCACTGGCGGGCGAGCGCGACGGTTCATCCAACTGCTCGCCGCTGCCGCGTTCTGCGCCCTCATGCTGGTCGCCCTCGGCTGCCGCGAGGACGCCGAGCCACCCACGGGGCCGCCCGCTGTCGACGAAACCGCCTACAGCCACACCGCCGGGCACAAGATAGTGAACAGCCTGGCCGATCCCGGCGATGGCCACTGCACCGCCGCCCAGTGCACCCTGCGCGAGGCGATCAACGACCCACAGAGCACAGAGATCAGCTTCGCCCCGGGCCTCACCGGCACCATCACGCTCGCCAGGTCCGGGCTCGGCGGCGGCACGCTCGTGATCGAGAAGGCGCTCACGATCACCGGTCCCGGCACGGGGATCGTCCTCCGGCGCCGCAGCACCGATCCTGCCTTCCGGATCC
>JBKPGZ010000113.1:0-22910 GCA_046729675.1 Gemmatimonadota bacterium
CTGCTGTACCGCCTCAACGTGGTGCCGATCGAGGTGCCTCCGCTTCGCGAGCGACTGGAGGACATCCCAGCGCTGGTGGAGCACTTCGCGGAGCAGCTGGCGGCGAGCGCCGGCGTACCGGGCAAGAAGTTCGCCGAGGACGCGGTGCGGCGGCTCCAGTCGCGTCCCTGGCCGGGCAACATCCGCGAGCTGCGGAACGCGGTCGAGCGCGCGCTGATCCTGGCCTCGGGCAAGGTGGTCACCGCCGCGGACATCGAGCGACTGCTGCCGCCCGGTGACGGCGTCGGCGTCGGAACCGGGGACGCGCAGACGTTCGAGGGGTTCAAGCAGGAGGCGGAGAAGAGCTTCCTGATGCAGAAGCTCCGGGAGCACGACTGGAACGTCTCCGAGACCGCGCGGGCGCTCAAGATGCCGCGCTCGAACCTGTACAAGAAGATCGAGCGGTACGGCCTGAACCGGGAGCAGGCATGACCGAGCAGCCGCGAGACTGGGACAAGGAGCTCGCCGACATCGACCGGGTGATCGAGAAGCAGGGCGCAACGGCCCCGCGCGGCGCACCTCCGGCGCCGCCGTCCGGCGGGACGACGTCGCCCGCTCCTCGGACGCCCGCGCTGCGGGAGCCCGCAGTAGCGCGGGGCTCGGTCGCGATGACCTGGTTCTGGATGGCGCTGGCGGTGCTGCTCGCGGCCGCGCTCCCGCTCTGGCCCTACGGCAAGGGCTGCGGTCTCGAGCTCTTCTTCTATCTCGGCGCCGCCGCCCTCGCGCTGCTCGCGGGTGCGGCCGGCGCGATCAACAGCTGGCGCTCCCGGCGCGGGCTGGCCCACGTGATCTCGCTGCTGGTGGTCGTCTTCGCGGGCGTCATGGCCGCGCGCGAGGTCCTTCCGCGGATCGGGTACGCCGCCCGGTCGGAGACCTGGTTCTGTCCCTCCGGTCCGGAGCCCGCGCCGCCGGCACAAGGCCCGTCTGCGCCCACCGGGGCCTGAGGTGAGTTCCAATCCCGGCGACATAACACTTTAGAAGATTTCTTCATGGCCAAGACCTTCAAGAACTTCATCGGCGGCGAGTGGGTCGCTCCGGCGACCGGCTCCTCCTTCGACAACCGCAACCCGGCCGACACCAGCGATCTGATCGGGCGCTTCCCCGACTCGGACCGGCGGGACGTGGACGCGGCCGTCCGCTCCGCCAAGCGCGGCTTCCAGCTCTGGTCGCGCACACCCGCACCGGTGCGAGGCGATGTGCTGCGTCGGGTCGGCGACCTGCTGGTCGAGCGGAAGGAAGCCATCGCCGACGCCATGACCCGCGAGATGGGCAAGGTGCTCGCCGAGACCCGGGGCGACGTGCAGGAGGGGATCGACACCGCCTACTACGCGGCCACCGAGGGACGCCGCCTCTTCGGCCACGTCGTGCCGTCGGAGCTGCGGTCCAAATGGGCCATGAACTACCGCCGGCCCATCGGCATCGTGGGCCTGATCACGCCGTTCAACTTCCCGCTCGCGATCCCGACGTGGAAGATGTTCCCCGCGCTCCTCTGCGGGAACGCGGTCATCATCAAGCCTTCGGAGGACGTGCCCCACACCGTGCACCTGCTGGTGGAGATCCTACTGGAGGCGGGCCTTCCGCCCGAGGTGATCCAGCTGGTGCACGGGCGCGGCGAGACCGTGGGCAAGAGCCTGGTGGAGCACCCCGATGTTCCGGTTATCTCCTTCACCGGGTCCACCGAGACCGGGGCGATCATCGGCGAGACCTGCGGCCGGATGCACAAGCGGCTCTCGCTCGAGATGGGTGGGAAGAACGCGATGATCGTGATGGACGACGCGGACCTCGATCTCGCGCTCGAGGGCGTGCTCTGGGGCGCCTTCGGCACCACCGGTCAGCGCTGCACCGCCACCAGCCGCCTCATCCTCCACCGGAAGATCCACGACCGGTTCCTCCGCCGCGTGGCCGAGGCCGCCGAGGGGCTCCGGCTCGGCGACGGCCGGGAGACGCGCACCGACGTGGGCCCGCTGATCCACGAGGCCTCGCGGGAGAAAGTCGAGGGCTATGTGGAGATCGGCCGGGAGGAAGGCGCCGACCTCGTGGTCGGGGGGCGCGCGCCGGGCGGGCGGCTGGCCGACGGCTGGTTCTACCGGCCGACCATCTTCGCCGGGGTGCGGCCGCGCAGCCGGCTGGAGCAGGAGGAGATCTTCGGGCCGGTGCTGAGCGTGATCCGGGTGAGCTCGTTCGACGAGGCGGTGAAGGTGAACAACGACGTGCGCTACGGCCTCTCCAGTTCGGTCTACACCCGCGACGTGGATCTCGCCTTCCGCGCGATGCAGGATCTCGACAACGGGATCACCTACGTGAACGCGCCGACCATCGGCGCGGAGGCCCATCTCCCCTTCGGCGGCGTGAAGGCCACCGGCAACGGCCACCGCGAGGGCGGCTGGGAGGTCTACGACTTCTACTCCGAGACCAAAGTGTGCTACGTGGACTACTCCGGCCGGCTGCAGCGGGCCCAGATCGACACCGTCGAGTTGTGACTCGAATCACGCGGTGACGAAGCGCTGCGCAGGTCCATTGCGCTCTCGGAATCCCGCGAGTAAGGTTCCACAGGAATTCCAATAGCAGTCCGCCTAGGGGTCGAGTCTCATGCGTCCAATGCAGGTCGGTTCTGGGAGGCGCGGTCCGTCGTTCGACGAGGGATCGCTGGACCAGTATCTCCGCGAGATCAGCAAGTACCCTCTGATCCCGCAGGAGGAGGAGGTCAGCCTCGCACAGCGTATCCGCGCCGGTGATGGCGAGGCGCTCGACAAGCTGGTCCGCAGCAATCTCCGCTTCGTCGTCTCGGTCGCCAAGAAGTACCAGAACCAGGGCGTTTCGCTCGCCGACCTCATCAACGAGGGCAACCTCGGCCTCATCCGGGCGGCCCACAAGTTCGACGAGACCAAAGGCATCAAGTTCATCTCCTACGCCGTCTGGTGGATCCGCCAGGCGATCCTCCAGGCGCTGGCGGAGCAGAGCCGCATCGTGCGCGTGCCGCTCAACCGCGCCGGCACCCTGCACCGGATCGGCAAGCGGTCGTCCGCCCTGCTTCAGGAGCTGGGCCGCGAGCCGACCCCTTCCGAGATCGCCGAAGGCATGGACATCTCGATGGAAGAGGTACAGAAGACCCTCTCCATCTCCCAGAACCACCTCTCGCTCGACGCCCCGCTCACGCCCGGCGAAGACAACAAGCTGCTGGACTACCTGCCCGACACCCAGAACCCGGGGCCGGACTCCGAGACCTTCGAGCACGCCCTCACCGAGTCCATCGAGGAAGTGCTCTCCACCCTGAAGGAGCGCGAGGCCAAGATCCTGCGTCTCTACTTCGGGCTCGACGGTCCGGAGCCGATGACCCTGGAGGAAATCGGGAGCCTGCTCGGGATCACCCGCGAGCGGGTCCGGCAGATCAAGGAGAAGGCGCTCAGCCGGCTCCGGCACGTCAGCCGGGCGAGGGCCCTGGAAAGCTTCCTGGCCTAGGACCGGCGGTCAGCCGATCCTGGCTTCGCTTTCCACTTTCACCTCCCGCAGCTTTCCCGTCGTCACGTCGTACACGAATCCCCTGATCAGCGTCTCCGGGTCCAGCAGCTGGGTGGCCTGGAGGAAGTCGATGTCCTCCCGGAGGCTGCCGTCCAGGTCCTGGAAGGGGAGGAAGTCGAACTCGCCGGTATCCTGCCCCAGGTCCTCCTTCACCTTCGTTCGCAGGTCACGGTTGCTGAACGTGAGCATGCCGCAGTCGGTGTGATGGATGACGGCCACCTCCCGCGTGCCCAGCAGCCGCTGCGAGATGATGAGCGACCGGAGGGCGTCCCGCGCCCGGCCGCCGGCATTTCGGATCACGTGGGCGTCGCCTTCCTCCAGGCCGAGCGCCCGGGACGGCAGGATGCGCGCGTCCATGCAGGTCACGATGGCGATACGGCGCGCCGGTGGAAGGGGCAGGTTTCCTCGGTCGAACTTGGCGGCGTAGGCCTCGTTGGCCTTGAGCAGTTCGTCGATGGTGGACATGGAGTCTCCGGGACAGAGGGTTCGGCCTGAAAAACACGAAGGCCCGGACAGCGGTGGTCCGGGCCTCGACTGCTGGCGGAGGAGCGCTATCGTGAGAAGCCTGCCTCCGGTGCCGGCGCGCGCGGCGCGTCCCACCCCGATGAGGGGCGGCGACAGGGACATGCGCAGGCGCGGCGACTGGTCATGCGGTTACGCGTCATGGGGTTATGCTAGGATTTCCTGTTCCGAGTGTCAAGCGGCCCGCGCTTGCAACAGCCCCGCCGACGGGTAATCCTTCCCTCGGCTTCCTCCGAACCATCCACACACCGACAACGCTCCCATGGCCAGCAACGCGTCCTTCGACATCTCGACCGGCGCCGACCTCCAGGAGGTCGACAACGCCGTGAATCAGGCCCTGAAGGAGATCGGCCAGCGCTACGACTTCAAGGGCACCCATTGCACCATCGAGTTCGACCGCCCCAAGGCGGAGATCCGTCTCTCGGCCGATGACGAGTTCCGGATGGAGGCGCTCCTCGACGTGCTTCAGGGTCGGATGATCAAGCGCGGAGTGCCGGTGAAGAACCTGAAGATCGGCGACCTGGTCCAGGGTACCGGCCAGTCCGTCCGCCGCACGGTGAGCCTGACCCAGGGCATCTCCCAGGACGCCGCGAAGAAGATCGTGAAGTCGATCAAGGAGGGTGGCTTCAAGAAGACCCAGGCCTCGATCCAGGGCGACGAGGTGCGGGTCACCAGCCCCTCCAAGGACGAGCTGCAGGCGGTCATCGCGATGCTGCGTGGGGGCGACTTCGGCATCGAGCTCAAGTTTGGCAACTACCGCGGCTGAGCGGCGGTTCCTTCTCGCGGCTGGGGTGGCACTCGCCGCGGGATTCGCCGTGCTGGCCAGCTGCGTCCCGGAGCCACCTCCCGGCCAACCCGCGCCGGAGCAGCCCGCGGACCGGCCGCCGCTCCCCGTGGCCGAGCCAGCCGACGAGCGTCCGGCCGCGTCGGCCGAGCCGCAGCTGCGGATCGGGCTCGAGGTGGGCGCCGCCTCCGCGACAATCGGCGGTGGCGACGATCTTGTGATCACCGATCCCAGCGGCGCCAGAATCGCCGCGGTGCCGGCGGGAGAGCAGTGGCGCGTGGTGCCTGCCGGCTCGGGCATCGAGCTGCAGCCCCCGGGCCGGGCGGGACCGGGACGCTCGGAGATGATCGCGGTCGCCGCGACGGACCCGCGCGATCTCGTCCGGGTGGACGGCCGGACCTACCGGGGCCTGGTCGAGTTGGTGCGGGACTCGGCTGGGCTCAGCGTGGTGAACCGCCTGTCCCTCGAGTCATACCTCGCGGGCGTGGTCTCGGCCGAAATGGGGCGACGCAACCAGACCGAGTTCGAGGCGCTCAAGGCCCAGGCGGTCGTCTCCCGCACCTACGCCTTGCGCAACCTGCGCCGCCGCTCGGCGCTCGGTTTCGACCTCCACGCTGGGGTGTCGGACCAGGTCTACGGGGGCAGCGCGTCGGAGACACCGGAAGGTCGCGAGGCCGTGGGCCTGACCCGGGGCCAGGTGCTGACCTTCGACGGCAGACCCATCGACGCCTTCTACTATTCCACCTGCGGTGGCCGGACTGCCGACGGCGTCGAGGCGTTCCGCGCGGCCTCGCGGCCGTATCTGCGCTCCTTCGCGGACGTGGACGAGTACGGCCAGGCCTACTGCCGGATCTCGCCCCGATACCGCTGGCGCGAGGAGTGGAGCGGGGACGCCCTGCGCACGACCCTGCGCCGAACGCTGCCGGCGACGCTCGGCGTCGGGCCGGATCGCGCGAGCGACGTGCGGGACGTCTGGGTGGCCCAGCGCACGGGATCGGGCCGCGTGGGCCAGCTCGGCATCGCCCTGCGAGCCGACCACCTGATGGTGGAGGGTCGGGTGGTGCGGCAGGTTCTGCGCCCCGCCTCGGGCGATCTGCTGCGCAGCGCGGCGTTCACGCTCACCGCTTCGCGCTCGGGGCAGCAGATCACCCGCCTGGTGGCCGAGGGGAGCGGCGCGGGGCACGGGGTCGGCATGTGTCAATGGGGGGCGGTCGGACGCTCGCGCGCCGGGCAGGACTACCAGCGCATTCTTGCGGCATATTTTCCCGGCGCGACGCTGCAGCGCCTTTACTGAGGGGAGGGTCGCATGACGGGCGGCCGATCCGGCGGCGAGCGACTCAAGGTTGGAATCATCGGCGGAGGCGCGATCACTCAGGTGGCGCACCTGCCGGTGCTCAAGAAGCTCAAGATGATCGAGGTGCCCGCCATCTGTGACACCGACCTGCCCAAGGCCCGGGCCCTGGCGGATCGCTTCGGCGTCAAGGACGCCTTCGACGACATCGAGGACCTGCTCCGGTTCGAAGCGCTGGACGCGGTGGTGATCTGCTCTCCCAACCACCTGCACGAGTCCCACATCCTGGCGGCGCTTTCCGCCGGGCTGCACGTGCTGGTGGAGAAGCCGCTGGCGATGACGGCGGCCAGTGCACAGCGCATCGTTCGCGCGGTGGAGAAGCGGCAGCGGGTGGTGATGGTGGGCATGAACCATCGCTACCGGCCCGACGTGCAGATCGTCCGCAGCTTCGTGCAGGGCGGCGAGCTGGGAACCATCGAGAGCGTGCGCGGCAGCTGGCACGTCTTCCGCCCCAGTCGCAACCAGCTCGGCTGGCGGCAGCGGCGCGATCAGGCGGGCGGAGGAGCCATGCTGGACCTCGGGCTCTCCATCCTCGATCTGGGACTCTGGCTGGGCGGAAACCCCGTGCCGGTGCGAGTGAGTGCGAGCCTGGACACCGGCAAGGACCGGTCGGTGGAACAGTCCGGCAGCGCCTTCGTCGTCTGCGAGAAAGGCATGTCGCTCTTCGTGGACGTGACCTGGCGCCACCTGGGCGAAGGCGAGCGGTTCGGGGTCGGCGTGCGGGGGAACAAGGGGAGCGCGGCGATCAATCCGCTGACCGTGTGGAAGGAGCTGCACGGCGTCCCGATGGACGTCTCGCCCACCGCCTCGGGCAGCCGGGAGAACGCCTTCACCGCCTCGTACCGGGCGGAGTGGGCGCACTTCGTCGCGGCCGTCGCCGGAGAGGCCAAGGTTCCCGCCCTGCAGGACCACGTCGTGCTGCACCAGGTGGTGGACGCGATCTACCGGTCGGCCCAGGACGGACGAGACGTGGTGCTGTGAGCCGCGGGTTCACGTCGTCACTGCTCGCGGGCGCCCTGCTGATGGCGCCCGCGGTCGTGCAGGGGGCCGTGCAGACGCCGGAGCCCGGCTCGGAGCTGCGGGTCTACCTCATGACCATGGGTCCGGGCGAGCGGGTCTGGGAGCGGTTCGGCCACAACGCGATCTGGATCCGCGATCCCGCATCGCAGCAGGACACGGCCTACAACTACGGCCTGTTCGACTTCCGGCAGCAGAACTTCCTGCTCCGCTTCATCCGCGGGCAGATGTGGTACTGGATGGCCGGCTTTCCCGCCGAGTCGTACGTCCGCACCTACGTCCGGGATAACCGCTCCGTGTGGGTCCAGGAGCTCAACCTCCCTCCGGCCGCCCGGCTGCAGCTGCGGGAGTTCCTCCGGTGGAACGAACAGCCCGAGCATCGGTTCTACCACTACGACTACTACCGGGACAACTGCTCCACCCGGGTACGCGACGCTCTCGACCGCGTCCTCGGTGGTGCGATCAAGGCGCAGACGGACGGGCTAACGACGGGAACTACCTACCGCTTCCACACCCAGCGCCTCACCACCAACGACCCGCCCATCTTCACCGGTCTCCTGCTGGCGCTCGGGCCCGGCGTGGACCGCCCGATATCGGCATGGGAGGAGATGTTTCTCCCCATGGCCCTGCGGGAGTATGCCCGGGGGGTAGTGCTGCCCGGACCGGGGGGCTCGACCGTTCCGCTCGTGGCCGGCGAGCGGACGCTGTTCGAATCGACCGCGCCCCAGCCGCCGGACGCGCCACCATTGTGGCTGCCCTGGTACCTCGCGCTTGGCGCCGTCGTCGGCGGCCTCGCGGGACTGTTGGGCGCCCTTGCCGGCGGTCATCAACGGCGATGGGCGCGGGCGGGGTTCGGCCTGATCTCGATCCTCTGGGGGCTGGTCGGGGGGCTCGGCGGGGTGGTCCTGGCGGTGCTCTGGGCGTTCACCGATCACGTCATGGCGTACCGAAACGAGAATCTCCTCCAGCTCAACCCGCTGCTGCTCGGGCTGGCCGTCCTCGTGCCGCTCGGTCTCGCCGGAGTCTATCGGGCGGCGCGGTGGGCACGGCTCCTGGCGCTGGTGCTGGCGAGCCTTTCTCTGGCGGGGTTCATCCTCCAGGCGCTGCCGGGTCTGAATCAGGTGAACGGGCCGGTCATCGCCCTGATGCTCCCCATCCATCTCGGAGTGGCGACGGGTCTGCTGCGGGCTATCCGCCCCGAACCCGCTCCAGTCCGGCCGACGCCTCCTGGAATCCGGGGAACGCGGTGAGCGCGCTGCGATAGAACTCGCTCGCCTTCGCGCGGTCGTCACGGCCCTCATAGAGGAGCCCGCGTCCGAAGGCGCTGATCGCGTCGGTGGGGATGGAAGGCGCCGCGGAGCTGGAGGGGTAAGGCTGCATTCCTGCGGCGGACACCAGCCGCTCGGCCACGGCCTGAATGATCGCGGAGAGCTGGGTCCGGTCCTGAAGCTTGGGGTCGTCGTTGGAGACGACCTTCACGATCTCGCCGGTCTTCGTGTTCACCAGCCGGGCGTTGACCCTGAGCTTGCCGTAGAAATCCGCGAAGCTGCCGGTGACGGTGTACCGGGCGCCGGTGGCGCGGCCCACCTGGGCGGCGGCCGCGGCGTCCACCCGCTGCGAGGGGCCGAGGTTGTGCTTGCGCATGGCCTCGAGCAGCGCGCCCCGCGGCACCGCGTCGGCCCCGGGATGGCGCTCGAGGGCGCTGGCGAGCAGGGCAGGGAAGCCGAGCTCGAGCCCGTCGAAGACCTCCCGGTCCTGCCCGTACGAGCCGGTGTTCTCGAACGGCAGCACGGCGAACGTGGCGCCGCCCTGCGCCGCGAGAGGTGGCGCCGCTGTCACGGCGGCGACGATGGATACCGACCACAGTGCTGCGCGCAGCCCTGCCCTCCTCACAGAGGGAACTCCATTCCCTCCGATGCGGCCTCGACCTCGAGACCGGGCGAAGTCCGCGCCGCGAACGCGCGGGTATCGTCGAGGAGGCGGTCGATCGCCTCGTCGTCGTGCTCCGGCTCGTGATGAAAGAGGATCAGCCGGCGGCATCCGGCCTCCGCTGCCAGCGCTACCGCCTGGCGAGGCGTGGAGTGTCCCCACCCGCAGCGCGCCGGCGCGATCTGCTCCGCGTACATGGCGTCGTGGATCAGCGTGTCGGCGCCCGAGAGGAACTGGACCAGGCGCCGGCGCCAGTCGGGACCGACCGGATACCGGGCTTCGTCGCCCAGCTCGTTGTCCGTGACGTAGGCGAAGTCCCTTCCCCCATCCGCGGGGGCGAGCCGGAAGCCGAGGGTCGTGCCGGGATGGCGGAGGCGGAACGCGCGGGCGGTGAACCCCGCGAGGGTGATCTCGCCTTCGCTGATCTCCTGGACTTGGATCGCGGCCGCCAGGGCGCGGAGCGGCACCGGGAACACCATCGGGTCCATCTGCCGCCGCAGGATCTCCTCCAGCGCCACGCCCTCCTGCGCCGCGCCCACGATGCAGAAGCGGTTGCCCGAAGCGCTGAGCGGCTTGAAGAAGGGCAGCCCCTGGATGTGATCCCAGTGGGTGTGGGAGAGCAGGATGTCCGCCTCGATCGCTCCGTTGCGCCGGACCATGAGCTCGTGGCCGAGCGGGCGCAGCCCGCTCCCGGCATCCAGGATTACGAGTCGTCCGTCGGATCCGGAGACGCTGACGCACGCCGTGTTGCCGCCGTACCGGGCGGTGTGCGGACCGGGTGTGGGGATCGAGCCTCGGGTGCCCCAGAACCTGACGTTGTAGGTCATGAGCGCGGCCCGGGGGGGCGAAGGGACATGCACGAACGTCTCGCAACTCGGGGCCCACCGGCTACGGCCGGAGTCACCACCGGGTCGTGACTGCGCTCACGCCCGGCGGGCCGCCAGCATGAGCGAGCGCCGGTCGCGGAGCGTTATGTCTTTGCGGGTGACGGCGATGATGCCGCGCTCCACCAGATTGCGCATGGTTCGCGACACCGTCTCTCGACTGGAGCCGATCATCTGGGCGATGGTGTGGTGGGTGAGCTTGCGGGTGATGCGGTCGCCGCCTTCGTCGTCCGCCATGCGAAGCAGCAGGTGGGCGACCCGGCCGTTGACGTCGAGCAGCACAAGGCTCCCGATCTTCTCGTCCGCGCGGCGCAGCCTCCGCGAGATCTCCTTCAGCAGCGCGATGGCGACCTCGGGCGAGTGACGGAGACGGGCATGGAAGTCCTCCCGCCGGAGCACCAGCAGGCTCGAGTCCTCCATGGCGATCACATGCGCCGACCGGGGCTCTTCGTCGATCACGGCCATCTCCCCGAAGAAGCTGCCCTCCCCCAGCACCGACAGGATGACCTCCCGGCCATCCTCCGCGATCAGCACCACCTTCACCTGGCCGGCAGCGACGAGGAACAGGGCATCGCCCGGGTCGTCCTCGAACACGATCACGCTGCCCTTGGGATAGCTGCGCTCACGCGTCAGCTCGGCGAACGCCGCCAGGTCGGCCTCGCTGAGACCGGAGAAGAGCGGGACCTTGCGCAGGACCTCCATCGGAGACAGCGGCACGGGGGGCCTCTCGGAAAGCGGAAGTGGTTGGCGATAGCATACTTGCGCACAGGTAGCCGTGTCAACGGACGAGGCGCGTGACCCGGTGCCGCCCGGTACGCAGAGAGGTCCAACTGCAATAGCGCCACTGTCATCCGCGGCCGGTCCCGGCTAGATTGTGACGCTAACCCGGAAACGGAGTCAGAAGTGAAGGCAGATCTGCATCCCGTCTATCGTAAGGTCACCGCCGTGTGCGCCTGCGGGAACTCGTTCGAGACCCGCTCGACCTCCTCGTCGATCCACGTCGAGGTGTGCGCGCAGTGCCACCCGTACTTCACCGGCAAGCAGCGTCTGGTCGACACGGCCGGCCGGGTGGATCGGTTCCGGCGGAAGTACCAGAGCGAGCCGGCCGCCGCCGCACCCAAGGCGTAAGCCGTGGAGGGCAGGCTCCGCCAGGCACTGCAGCGGGCGGAGGAAGTCGGCAAGGCGCTGGCCGACCCGCTGGTGGCGCGGGACCCCTCGAAGCTCAAGGCGCTCGGGCGCGAGCACACCCGGCTCGCGCCCGTCGTGCGTCTGGCCGAGCGGCTCGCCCGCCTCGAGAGCGAGCTGGCCCAGGCGCGCGAGCTGACCGACGAATCCGACCCGGAGCTCGCCGCACTCGCGCGGGCCGACCTCGCACGGATCCCACCCGAGATCGAAGCCGTCAGCCAGGAGCTGCACGAGCTCCTGCTGCCGCAGGATCCGCACGATGCTCGCGATGCCATCGTAGAGATCCGGGCGGGTACCGGGGGCGACGAGGCCGCCCTGTTCGCCGCCGACCTCTACCGCATGTACCAGCGCTTCTCGGAGCGGAACGGCCTGAGCTGGGAGCCACTCTCGCTGAGCGAAGGCGCGCTGGGTGGCATCAAGGAGGCTATCGTCGCCGTCCGGGGCGACGGGGCCTACGGCCTGCTCCGGCGGGAGTCAGGGGTCCATCGCGTCCAACGCGTGCCCGCCACCGAGACCCAGGGCCGCATTCACACCTCCGCCGCCACCGTAGCCGTCCTGCCCGAGGCGGAAGAGGTGGACATGAAGATCGAGGACAAGGACATCCGGGTGGATGTGTTCCGCTCCTCGGGTCCCGGCGGACAGAGCGTGAACACCACCGACAGCGCGGTGCGGATCACCCACCTGCCGACCGGTCTCGTGGTGAGCCAGCAGGACCAGAAATCGCAGCAGCAGAACAAGATCAGGGCGATGGAAGTGCTGCGGGCCCGCCTGCTCGATCGCATGATTGCGGAACAGGAGTCGGCCCGGGCCCGCGAGCGACGCGCCATGGTGGGCACCGGCGATCGCTCGGCAAAGATCCGGACCTACACCTTCCCCCAGAGCCGGGTGACCGACCACCGGATCAACCTCTCCGTCCACAACCTGGGCGACGTCATCGACGGGCACCTCGACGAGCTGGTGGATGCGCTCCGCATGGCGAGCCGGCAGGAGCAGGACGGTGCCTGAGGTAATGCTCTCGCGCCGCGCCCTGCTGGCGGAAGCGACGGCTCAGCTTGCCGCCGCGGGCGTGAGCGAGCCGCGGCGGGAGGCGCTGCGCCTCTGGGCCGAGTTCCGCTCGAGCGCGGCGGAGGCGATGGTGGAGGGCGATGTCGAGGTGGAGCCCGAGCTGGCCGCGGCGCTGCGCGAGGCGGTCCGCCGCCGGGCGCGAGGCGAGCCCCTGGCCCACGTGGCCGGTCGCGCGGGCTTCCGCACCCTCACCCTTCACACCGACCACCGCGCCCTTATTCCGCGCCCCGAGACGGAGGGTCTGGTGGATCTCCTGCTCGGGCGGGTCCGCACCGGCCGGGTGGCCGACATCGGGACCGGCACCGGCTGCCTCGCGCTCAGCCTCGCCGCCGAGGGCTACTTCGACCTGGTGGCCGCGGTGGATAGCTCGGCCGAGGCGCTCGGGCTCGCGAACGAGAACCGGAACGCGCTGCGTCTTCCAGTGGCGCTGGTCCGCGGCGACCTGTGCGGGCCGCTCGGCCCGCAGTCGATGGACGCGGTGATCTCGAATCCCCCCTATCTTACCGAGCAGGAGTACGCGGAGCTGGACCCTTCGGTGAAGGCCTGGGAGCCGGCCGAAGCGCTCGTGAGCGGGCCCGACGGGCTCCGCGCGACGACGCGGCTGCTGCGGGAGACAGGGGACGTTCTTCGCCCCGGGGGATGGTTGGCGGTGGAAGTGGATTGCAGCCGCGCGGGCGAGGTGGCCGCGCGGGCGGAATCGCTGGGCTGGATGGACGTCGCCATCCACGCCGACCTATTCGGACGCGAGCGCTACCTGCTCGCTCGGAGGAGCGCAGAACCGTGATCTGGGACAAGGCACAGGAGCTCGGCCGACACATCGGCCAGTCGTCGGAGTATCAGGCGCTGCGGCGCGCCGAGTCCTCGCTGCGCGAGGACAAGGATACGGTGGCCAAGCTGGATCAGATCCAGTCGCTCGCGCGTCAGGTGGACCAGGCGATCGCCCAGGGGCAGATGCCCGACCAGGCCACCGCGGAGGCGTACGAGAACGCCGTCCGCGACCTAGAGACCAGTACGGTGGGGCAGGCGTACGTGGTCGCCCGGTCCAACTTCGAGAAGCTGATGGCGCGGGTGAACCAGCAGATCAGCGAGGGTATGGAGAAGGGAGCGACCAGCAGCATCATCACGCTGGGATGAGCCGGCCCGGTCTGTTCGTCGTTCTCGAGGGCACCGAGGGGTCGGGGAAGTCCACGCTCGCCGTCGCCCTGGCGGAGCGGATGCGGCAGGCCGGGCTGGATCCGCTGGTGGTCAGGGAGCCAGGTGGCACTCGCGCCGCGGAAATCGCGCGCCAGGCGCTCCTCGATCCGGACCATCACGTGGGTCCCGTCGCCGAGCTCTTCTTCTACTTGGCCGCCCGGGCGGACCTGGTGCAGGAGTTGATCCGACCAGCCCTGGCCCAGGGCCGGGTGGTGCTCTCGGACCGTTTCGCGATGTCCACAGAGGCGTATCAGATGGCGGGGCGGGGCCTCCCGGCCGAGGTGGTGATCCCAGCCAGCCGCGCCGCGGCGGACAGTCTCGTGCCCGACCTCACCCTGATTCTCGATCTCAGCCCCGAAGTCGGCCAGGCACGGCAAGTTGCGGGTGGCAAGCGGCTGGACCGTCTGGATCGGGAAAGCCGCGAGTTCCACCGCCGGGTGGCCGAGTACTATCTGGCGGTTCGTGGGGAAGGGGTGCGACATTTGGACGGGGGGTTGCCGCCGGACCGGCTCTTGCAATCGGCCTGGTCGGAGATCCTGAAGCTGGCGCCGGAACGGTTCGGCGCCGTCGCCGGTTAGAGCGGTAACCTGATCCCGAGCGAAGCGAGGGATCTGCTCCACGCATAGTCCGAAACCCTGGGGAGCAGGTCCCTCGCTTCGCTCGGGATGAAGCAACTTTTCGTATCGCTGTGGATTGGAGGTCGATAATGCGGCAGCGCTGGGGCGTCATCGTCATGGTATCCCTCATCTCGTTCCTAAGCGGCGGCTGGCTGCTGCAGCGCGGCACCGCAGCCGGCGGGAACGTGTACCAGCAGGCCCGCCTTTTCGACGACGTGCTCGGCCACGTCAGCGCCTACTACGTGGATTCCCTGGGGGAGACCGACCTCTACGAGAAGGCCACGGAAGGGATGCTGGAGCAACTCAAGGATCCGTACTCCGTCCTCCTCACCGGCGACGACTACAAGGCCCTGACCGAACAGACCTCGGGCAACTACGCCGGGCTCGGCATTCAAATCGACGTACGCGACGGGTGGATCACGGTCGTGGCGCCGCTGCCCGAGACCCCGGCAGAGCGCGCGGGCATCCAGACAGGCGACCAGATCATCGAAGTGGACGGGAAGTCCACCGAGGGCTGGAAGAACGAGGAGGCGGTGAAGGCGCTCCGGGGCGCCGCGGGCAGCAAGGTCATCATCACCGTCCACCGGTCGGGCATCCCCGATCCCATCAAGTATCCCTTAACGCGAGCCCAGATCCACATCCGCTCCGTCCCGGCGGGCACCACGTTCGACGGCGGCGTCGGATACATCTCCCTCAATCCGGTGAGCGAGACTTCCGCGGGCGAGCTGCGGCAGGAGATCACCGCGATGAAGAAGAAGGGGATGAAGTCGCTCATCCTGGACCTGCGGAACAACCCCGGCGGCCTGCTCGACCAGGGCGTCGAGGTCTCCGACCTCTTCCTCGACGCCCAGCAGGAGATCGTGTCCACGCGGGGCCGCGCCCGGGGCTCGACCAAGCAGTTCTTCGACGATGCGCGCCAGTCGTGGCCCGAGCTGCCCATCGTCGTGCTGGTAAACGAGGGCACCGCGAGCGCCGCCGAAATCATCGCCGGCGCGCTCCAGGACCACGATCGCGCGGTGGTGGTGGGCACGCCCACCTTCGGCAAGGGCCTGGTGCAGACCCTGTTCCCGCTGGGCGAGGGCGTGGCCCTCAAGCTCACGACCGCTCGGTGGTACACGCCGAGCGGGCGTACCATTCAGCGCACGGCGGAGAGCGAGGAGGAGCAGATGGCGCAGGCCGCTCTCGAGGCCAGCGACACGGCGCTCGGCGAGCCAGAGCCCTCTGCGACGGACTCGGCGATCAAGGCGCGTCCCATCTACCGCACCAGCGCGGGCCGGATCGTGCGCGGGGGCGGCGGCATCGTGCCGGACCTCGTCATCCGCGCCGACAGCCTCACCGAAGGAGAGCGTGACTTCGCCAAGGCGCTGGGCACGGACCTGCCGCTCTACCGCGACGTGCTCACCGCCTTCGCCCTGGACCAGAAGAGCGGGAAGACCATCTCCAGCGAGAGCTTCAGCGTCACTCCGGCGATGCGCAAGCAGATCTACGATCGCCTGAAGCAGAAGGGCGTCGAGCTGACGCCGGAGGAGTTCAGTCAGGGTGGGCGTCTGGTGGACCAGAGCCTCGGCTACGAGATTGCCCGGTACGTCTTCGGCCGCCAGGCCGAGTTCCGGCGGCGCGCGGGAGATGACCCCCAGGTGCAGACGGCGCTCGATCTCCTCCACAAGGCCGGGACGCCCAAGGAACTCCTCGGCCTTGCGATTGCGGGCGGGGTGAAGAGCTCGGCGCCTTACTGACCCGAAGGGGCCGTCTCGAATCAACTGGGCCCGGTCACCCGAGCGGTGGCCGGGCCCGATGGTATCGGCAGCATCCATCCACGGAGCGTTCGCGTGGCTCGAGCGGGTGTCGCGATACTCGGGGCGGGCCGGATGGGGCAAGGGCTCGCCCTCGCGCTCCACCGGAGCGGGCGCCCGGTCTTCCTGGTTTCCAGAACCATGCATCCCGTAGTCGCTCCGCTTCGGTTGCACGAAGGCGGAAGCAGGGACGCCGTCCGCGAGGCCGCGGTCGTGCTGCTGGCCGTCCCCGATGCCGCGATCGGGTCCGTGGCCGAGGAGCTCGGACGGGACGCGGCCATCTCCTCGGGCCACGCGGTCCTCCACCTCTCCGGCCTGCTCGACCGCGGCGCCCTCGCCGCCGCCCTCGCCTCCTCCGGAGCGGCGCTCGGTTCCTTTCACCCGTTGCAGACGGTGTCCGATCCCGCCAGCGCTCCCGAGCGGCTTCGAGGGGCGTATGCCGGGATCGAGGGGGACCAGCGCGCCCTTGCGGCCGGCCGTGGGCTGGCGGAGTCTCTCGGCATGACGCCGGTGGCCATTCCCCCGGCTGCCAAGCCGGCCTACCATGCCGGCGCCACGATCGCCGCGAACTACACGGTCGTGCTGGCCGCCGTGGCCGAGCGGCTCGCGACCTCCGCCGGAGTGACTCCTGAGGTGGCACGGCGTCTCTACCTCCCCTTGATCCGAGGGGCGGCCGCGAACCTGGAGATCGGACCAGTGGCCGCCCTCACGGGGCCGGTGCGCCGTGGGGATGCGGAAACGGTCGCGGCTCATATACGGGCCCTTCCACCGGGCGACCGCGAGCTCTATCTCCTGCTGGCGCGGGAGGCGCTCCGGCTGGCACGGGAGGCGGGGCTCTCTGCCGAGGCCGGAGACCGGGTGGTGCGGGCGCTGGGGGCGGCGTCCGGGGAACCCTGAATCGCCGAAACTTTCCGCCCCTCAGATCCTTACTGTCAGTATCCTCCCGATTCATCCCCTCAAGAGGTCGGCATGGCACGACGGTGGACGGTGCTTCCCGCGGCCGCGATGGTCACCTGCTTCACCAGCGGATGGCTGCTCCAGCAGGAGGTGGCCGCTGGGGGCAATGTCTACCAGCAGGCTCGGCTCTTCGAGACCGTGATGGCCTACGTGCGCGACTATCACGTGGACTCGATCGGTGAGCCCGAGCTCTATCGGCGGGCGGCCGATGGACTGCTGGCGAATCTGCACGATCCCTACGCGGCACTGCTGTCGGGGAAGGACCTCGAGAAGCACGTGGAGCGGACCACAGGAGACTACGCCGGCATCGGGCTCCTGGTGGACTCGCGGAACGGCTGGGTCACGGTCGTGAGCCCGATGCGCGGCTCGCCCGCCGAGCGCTCCGGCATCCGCGCCGGCGACCTGCTGGTGGAGGTGGATGGACAGGCGGCGGAAGACTGGACCCTGGACCGCGCGGTGCAGGCGATGCGCGGCAGGATCGGCACGCCGGTGGAGATCGCCGTGCGGCGGGACGGCGTCGCGGAGCCGCTCCGGTTCCGCCTGACGCGCGATCGGATTCACCAGCCCGCGGTACCGCCGGGCGTGCTGCTGCCGGAGGGGGTCGGCTATCTCAGCATGTCCATCGTCCGGGAGAACGCGGCCGAGGAGCTGGAGCGGGAGATCGCCGGACTCAAGGCCCGGGGCATGGGAGTCCTGCTGCTGGATCTCCGCGGCAACCCGGGTGGGCTGCGCGACGAGGCCGTGGAGGTCGCCGATCTCTTCCTCGACCCGCGGGACGAGATCCTGGTGAGTCGGGGCCGCGCCCCGGGCGACAACTACCGATGGAGCGACAACCGCCCCCAGCGCTGGCCCGACCTGCCGGTGGTCGTCATGGTGAGCGCGGGCACCGCCAGCGCGGCGGAGATCGTCGCCGGTGCGCTCCAGGACCACGACCGTGCGCTGGTCGTGGGCGACACCACCTACGGCAAGGGCATCGTGCAGACGGTGTTTACTCTGGCACCCGACCTGGCCCTGAGAATGACCACCGCACGCTGGTACACGCCCAGCGGCCGCAGCATCCAGGGGGCGGCGCTCGACTCGGTGATGGGGGCCGCGAAGCCGACCGAGGCTACGACGACGCTGTCCACCGGTGGCCGGCCGCTGCACGCCAGCAACGGCCTGGTGCCGGACGTGGTGCTCACCCCGGACACGCTGACGACGGCCGAGTCCGTGTTCGCCCAGTCGCTCGGCGAGCACGTGCCGGAGTTCCGGGATGTGCTCACCGCCTACGCGCTGGAGCTGAAGAAGACCGGAAGGCTCGGAGCCGAGACCTTCGAGGTGACGGCGGAGATGCGGGCCGAGGTAGCGCGACGGCTGCGGGAGCGCGGGGTAGCGATCGCCGACAGCGTGTTCGACGGGGGGAGCCGCATCGTCGGCCAGCAGCTGGGCTACGAGATCGCCCGCTACAGCTTCGGAGCCGACGCGGAGCGCCGCCGCCGAGCGGCGGAGGACGTCCAGATCCTGCAGGCGATCGACCTGGTGCGGGGCACCAGCTCCCAGCGCGCGCTCCTGGGGCTAGCGGCTCCGCAGGCTCAACAGGTTCACTGATCCACCACCCGCACCCCCGACGGCACCTTGAACTCGAAGGTGCTGTCGGGGACCCGGCGGTTCACCCTCAAATTCGAGAGCGCCAGCGTTCGGAGCGCGCCGCTCTTTTCGGTGATCTCGAGCCGGCGGGGCAGGCCGTCCTGGCGATCGAGCCAGATCACGGCGTGCTCGAACGGAAGGTCGGGGACGGCGGGCGTGAGCTCGACGACGTCCACCGCGTGGGTGCCCACCTTGTCCTCCCGCAGATACTTCGCCTCGTAACGCTCGGCGGGCTTGTCGAGGAACCAGGCCAGCAGGTTGTAGCCGTACACCGGGCCACCGCTCGGCGCCTTCAGCCGAAGCACCTGGTCGGGCACCGTGCTCGGCGTGTAGACCCACACGTGCTCGCCGTCGATGACCACCGCCTCGCCCGGCGGGTCGGTGAACCGCATGCTGAGCTTCGCTGAGCCCGCCTGGATCAACGTGCCTCGGCTCTCGGCACTGTCGATCATCGGGTTGTCGATGACCTGGACGAAGTCCGCGGTCAGGCTGGAGAGAGAGCGGTAGACCCGGGACGAGCGGCCAACGATGGCCTCCGGGTCCTGACCTTGAGCCTGGACCGAGCCGGCGGTGACGAGCGCGAGGGCGAGGGCGACAAGCAGTCTCACGCTCGAGCTCCGACTGGCTCGGCCAGCCGGCGGCCGATGGCCTCGACGATGATCCGCGTCTCCCGCATCAGCCGATCGAACTGCTCGGGGTACAGACTCTGGGCGCCGTCGGACAGGGCCCGGTCCGGTGTGGGGTGCACTTCGACCAGCAGCCCATCCGCACCGGCCGCGACCGCCGCGCGCGCCATCGGGATGACCATGTCCCGATGTCCGGTGCCGTGACTGGGGTCGGCCACGATCGGCAGGTGGGAGAGACCGTGAACCACGGGAATCGCGCTCAGGTCGAAGAGATTCCGGGTAGTGGTGTCGAAGCCCCGCACCCCGCGCTCGCACAGGATGACGTCGGGATTGCCCTCGGCCAGGATGTATTCGGCGGAGAGCAGCAGCTCCGTGATCGTCGCGGAGAGCCCGCGCTTGAGCAGGATCGGCTTGCGCGATCGGCCGGCGTGCTTCAGCAGGGAGTAGTTCTGCATGTTGCGGGCGCCGATTTGGACGATGTCGGCCACCTCCAGCACCAGATCGAGGCCCTCGGCGTCCATGGCCTCCGTCACGATCAGGAGGCCGGTCTCCTCGCGGGCGCGGGCCAGGAGCTTGAGGCCGGCGCGGCCAAGGCCCTGGAAGGAGTAAGGCGAGCTGCGGGGCTTGAAAGCGCCGGCCCGAAGGACCGTGGCGCCGGCATCGCGCACCGCCCGCGCCGCGTCGAGGATCTGCCGCTCGCTCTCGACGGAGCAGGGGCCCGCCATCACGATCACGTCGTCGCCGCCGATGGTCAGACCGCCAGGCAGGCGCACGACCGTGGACTCGGGCTTCCACTCACGCGAGACCTGCTTATACGGCTTGGTGACGTGGATGATTTCCTGCACCCCGGGAAGGGCCTCGAGGCGGGACGCATCCACCCGGCCGTCGTTGCCCACCAGGCCGACCGTCGTGCGCTGCTTGCCGGGCATCGGGCGGGCCTGGTAGCCCATGTCCTCGATGGTGGCGACCACCCGGTCGACGTCCTGCTGCGGCGCGCCGTGGCGCATGACGATCAGCATCCAGGTATCCTCTGGCCCTTCATCCCGAGTCGATCCCCATCATCCCGAGTACATCTCTATCATCCCGAGTACATCTCTGTCATCCCGAGTACATCTCTGTCATCCCGAGCGGAGCGAGGGACCAGCTCCACGGGCCACCGAGGCCCGCCGGCCAGGTCCCTCGCTCCGCTCGGGATGAAGTAATGCCCCGGGGGCCTTTCGCAAGCCCCAGGCCAGTCCGTGGCTAGGCCCGCTCCCGCTCCGGAACCTGGGCGTGGTCCCGCTCGGCCAGCCGGACGCCCACGATGGTGGACACACCCGGCTCCTGCATGGTCACCCCATACACCGCGTCCGCGGCCTGCATCGTCCGCGGGTTGTGAGTGATGACCAGGAACTGGGTGCCGCTCTTGAACTCGTCCAACAGGCGGGTGAACCGGCCCACGTTGGCGTCGTCCAGCGGGGCGTCTACCTCGTCCATGAGACAGAACGGGCTGGGCTTGGTCAGGTAGATGCTGAAGAGCAGGGACACCGCCACCAGGGTCCGCTCACCGGATGAGAGCAGGTGGATCCGCTGGGTGCGCTTGCCCCGCGGCGCGGCGTGGATGTCGATCTCGCTCTCCAGGGGATCGTCCGGGTTCGCCAGCCGGAGCTCGCACTCGCCCCCGCCGAAGAGCGTCTGGAATACCCGATGGAAGTTGCCCTGGACCGCGGAGAAGGTCTCCAGAAACATGGCGCGCGCGGTGCCGTCGATCTCCCGGATGGCCTGGATGAGGGCCTGCCGGGCCCCCACGAGATCGTCGCGCTGGCCGGTGAGGAAATGGAGCCGCTTCACCTCTTCGGCGTGCTCCTCCACCGCCAGGGCGTTCACCGGACCGATGGCGTCGAGCGCCTCGGTAATCCGGGCCGACTCCGCCTGGAGAGTCTCGAGATCGAGGTCCAGCACCGGGGCGCCGTCCAGGAGTTGCTCGAACGGCCGGTGCCATTCAGCCTCCACCCGCTCCACGATGCTCCGGCGGCTGCCGGCCGCCTCGGTGAGCCTCACCTGGAGCGTGTGGCTCTCCTCGTTGGCCGACTCGAGGATGGTCCGCGATTCCACCACCTCCCGCTCGGCGGTGGCGAGCGCCCGCTCCGCATCCGCGAGCGTCGCTTCCGCGTCGGTGGCGGCGTGCTCGTGCTGGTGCCGCTCGACCTCGCGCTCGGCGCGCGCTTCGCGCCATTCCGTCTGCTGCTTCACCAGCGCCGCGTCGTCGAGATCGAGCTGCGCCAGCTCTCCTCCGAGTGCGAGCGCCGCCGCTTCGGCCTCGGCGCGCATCGTCTCGGCCCGCGCGAGCCGCTCCTCCGCCGAGCGGAGCCCGCCGGCCACATGGGCCTCCCGCACCTGCCAGTGGACCCGCTGTTCCCGGGCGGCCTCCTGCTCGGTCTCCAGCTCCGTCAGGCCGGCCCGGGAGCACCCCAGGTCCTCGTCCAGGCGGTTGCGCGTCAAGTCGCCCTCCATCAGCGCGGTGTCGATCTCCGCCAGCCGCTGCTCCGAGCGCTGGAGCCGCTCGGCGAGCCGCGCCAGCTGGGATTCCGAGTCGGCCGATTCACGGGTGAGGTTGGCGGCCTGGCGGGCCGCGTCCTCTCTCGCGGCGACGGCCTGCCGCTCGGTCTCGCGCGCCGCGTCGGCGGCCGCGACGGCTTCACCCAACGCACGCTCACGCTGGGCCAGGGCATCGATCGTCCCCCGCAATGCCACCTCCGCGGCGGCGACCGCGGCGCCGGCGCGCTCGACCTCCTGACCCAGTGCCGCCAGCTCAGCCCGGCGGCGGAGCGGCCCCGTGGGCGTGCCCACCCCACCGAGGAAAATCGCCCCGCTGGCGCGCCGGAGGACCCGACCCGATGGGTCCAGCACCTCGGAACCAGCCAAGGCGGCGCGCACCCAGACCGCCCCCGGTCCCTCGCCCCGGAGCCGCTCGTCCACCGGCAGGTCGCGTGGCAACTGCGGTCCCGGATCGAGCGGCAGGAGCACCAGCGCGCCGGGCTGGTGTTCCGCGTGCCAGGCCTGCACCGCTCGCACCGTCGCCTCGTCGCGCACCAGCACCGCGTGCATCCAGTCGCCCAACAGACGCTCGGCGAGCTCCGCGGCCTCGCGGTCGGTAGTGACGTAGTCACTCAGCGGCCCCAGCACGCCGTCGAAACGGTCCCGCGCGGCGAGCAGGGCCGCCGCCGCGGGTGCGAGCCCCACCCGGTCGCGCTCCAGCTCCTCCAGCGCGTTGCGGCGCGCGGTGAGCTGCGCCAGCGTCTCCTCGGCCTGGCGGCGGTCGGCTCGGTGCATGGCCTCACGCTCCCGGGCTTCGGCCACCAGGTGCCGGGCGTGCTCGGCGTCGGCGGTGGCCTGCCGCGCCTCGTGGCTGAGGAAGCCAGCCCGCTCGACGGCGTTATCCCGCCGCCGCTCGGCGCCGGCCAGCTCGACCTGGAGCGTGGCCCGATGGGCCGCGGCCTGGGTGACCCGCTCGCGCAGGGAGGCGAGCTCGCCCTCGAGTGCCGTGCGCTCGCCTTCCAGCGAACGGAGGGTCTGCGCCTGGAGCTGGAGCGCCTGCTCCCGCTCGCGCACCTCGGTGCGCTGCTCGGTGAGACGGCGGCGCACCTCTTCCTCCGCGGCGGCGCGACCGGCCAGCTCGGCCCGGATCCGCTCGTGCTCCCCGCCGGCCGCACCGCGGTCGGCGGTGGCGGCCTCTTGCTCGGCGGCGGCCTGCTGGGCCCGGAGCTGGGCCTGCGCCCGTTCGTCCTCCGCCCGGGCGCGACGGGCCTGAACGTTCGCGAGC
>JBKPGZ010000114.1:0-10860 GCA_046729675.1 Gemmatimonadota bacterium
CCGGCTCGCCCTCGACCGTCGCGGGGGACTTCTCGTCGTGACGATCGAGCCGGACGGCCCTTCCGCGGCTGGCGGCCTGCTCGTTGGAGACGTCATCATCGGCATCGGAGGGAAACCCGTCGCGGAGCCGGATGACGTGCTCAAGGTCCTGGACGGTGACACGGCGGGCCGCACGTTGCCCCTGGAGCTGGTGCGCGGGGGGCGGCTGGAACAGGTGGAGGTGCTGATCGGGGAGCGGCCGCGTGGACACTGATATGGACCGGATCGCCGCGGCGGTACGAGCAAGCGTGGTTCAGGTGCTCCCCGGGAGCTCCGGCGGAGCGGGCGTGGTGCTCTCGCGCGGCGGAGAGCTGGTGGTAGTGACCAATGCGCACGTAGCGCGCGGCTCGGCCGGAGACCGGATCCGGATCCTCAGCAACCGACGGACGTCGTATCACGCGACGATCGAACTGGCCGATGCGCAACGCGATCTCGCCCTGCTCGCGCTTCACTCGGCAAGTACCGGTGACCTCTCCCCTGCAACCTTGGGCAACATTGCGGCGTTACGTCCCGGGCACCTCGTCCTCGCGATCGGTCATCCCTTCGGACTGACCAACGCGCTCACCGCCGGCATCGTGCATGCGGTGGGGCAGATCCGCGGCGCGTGGGAGCCGACGCCGCGGTCCCGCAGGCTCTCCTGGATCCAGGCGGACATCATGCTCGCCCCCGGAAACTCCGGCGGCCCGCTGCTGGACATCGAGGGACGGGTGATCGGCATCAACACGATGGTTGCCGGAGGGCTCGCCCTGGCTGTTCCGGCGCCGGATATCCGGGCACTGCTGCAGGCCCGGGGCGAAGCCATCCCGGCGTGATCCGGGTGTGGGTCGCGGTGCGGGATCCCGATCGGCGGGCGGCGCTGATCCGGGCGCTCCGCAGCGACGCGTCGGTGCGGCTGGTGGGGTCCGAGGCCGAAGCCGACATCGTGTGCCGGGAGTCCGAGCCGGTGAGCCTCCCGATGGCGCTTCCGATCGTGGCGGGCGAACGGCTGACGCCGCGGGAGCTGGAAGTGCTGCACCTGGTAGCCGAAGGCCTGGACAACCGGGTGATCGGCCGCCGGCTCGGCATCACCCGCTCCACCGTGAAGCATCATCTGGAGGCGATCTTCGCCAAGCTCGGAGTGCACGGGAGAATGGAGGCGGTGCGGGAGGGGATGCGGCGGGGCGTGGTGCCCCTCTGAGCCGAACGGCGCGGGCCTCCCTGGCCCCCTGCCGACCGGCACAGTAGCCTACAGGCGTATCCCGCTCGAGTCCTCCGTCTGACGGATCTCGCTGATCAACTTCGGGCCGCCTTGGCCGATCGCTACGTGCTCGTCCGCGAGCTCGGTGGCGGCGGGATGAGCCGCGTGTTCCTGGCCGAGGAAACCGAGCTCGGGCGGAAGGTCGTGATCAAGGTCCTTCCGCCCGAGCTAGCGGCGGGCGTCAACGTCGACCGTTTCCACCGCGAGATCCACCTCGCAGCCTCGCTCCAGCACCCCCACGTCGTTCCGCTGCTCACGACCGGCCAGGTCGGTGGGCTGCTGTACTACACCATGCCGTTGGTCGTGGGAGAATCTCTCCGGGCGAGACTCGCACGGCAGGGTGAGCTTCCCGTGGCGGAAACCCTGCGCATCCTCCGCGACGTCGCCGACGCGCTCAGCTACGCCCATCGGCATGGGCTCGTCCACCGCGACATCAAACCGGACAACGTACTGCTCTCCGACGACCATGCCGTGGTCACCGATTTCGGAGTGGCCAAGGCGCTCGACGAGGCGGCGCCCACGACCTCGGTCACCGCCACCGGGCTCGCGCTCGGCACCCCGACTTACATGGCGCCAGAGCAGGCAGCCGGGGACCCTCACACCGATCAGCGCGCCGACCTCTACGCGCTCGGCGTCCTGGGATACGAGATGCTGGCGGGCCGCCCGCCGTTCGTCGCCCGGACACCCCAGGCGATCGTCGCGGCGCACCTTACCCAGGCGCCCCAGCCCCTGGCCCAGGTGCGTGCCAGCGTTCCGCCCGCGCTCGCCACCATGATCATGCGCTGCCTCGAGAAGCGGCCTGCCGATCGGCCGCAAAGTGCGGCGGAGCTGCTTCGAGGGCTCGAGGCCCTGGCCGGTGAGGGCGAGATCGCCGCGACGATCCAGTCACGCCCCGTGCCGGGCGCGACGCGCCCCAGGCGGCGCGCCCGTGCGCTCCTCGTCGTCGGTGTGTTGCTGGCGGTCGGCGCGGCCGGCTATCTCATTGCTCCACGTTCACGCGAGGGGCGGACGCTGGATGCCAATCTGATCGCCGTCGCCCCCTTCGATGTGCCCGACCCTAGACTCGCACTCTGGCGCGAGGGTCTGGTGGACATCCTCTCGCGCGGCCTGGACGGGGCCGGGCCGCTTCGAAGCGTGCCGCCTACCACGGTCATCCGGCGCTGGAGGGGCCGCGCCGACCGGCCATCCGCAGTTGCCCTTGGCCAGCGCAGCGGGGCCGGGCTCCTCGTCTTCGGAAGTCTTATCGGTACGGGCCCGGATTCGGTGCGCCTCACCGCCACCGCCCTCGACGTGGCGCAAGAGCGTCCGATCGTCGAGCTCGAGCTCCGGGATGCGGGCGACCGCATGGATCGGCTGACGGACTCGCTCACGGTCAGGCTGCTGCGGGAACTTGGCCGCACTCGGCGCATCGAGGTCTTCCGGACAGCGTCGCTGGGCTCGACCTCGCTGCCGGCGCTGAAGGCGTTCCTCCAGGGTGAGCAATGGTTCCGGCGGGCGGCCTGGGACTCCGCGCTCGCCTACTACGAGCGCGCCATTGCGTTGGACAGCATGTTCCCGCTTGCCCTGAGGCGCGCCGGGCAGGTGCTCGGTTGGCGGCGGTCTGCCTTCGACTCGGTGTCCCAACGGCTGACGATGCGGGCGGGCGCGCTGAATCACGGGTTGGCCCCGAGAGACAGCTTGCTGGTCACCGCCGACTCCCTGCACGGGACGCTCTATAAGACGATTCCGCTGGTCGAGTGGTCGGTGATCCGGCGGGCCGACCTGGTCGCGCAGGAGCTCACCAGGCGATATCCCGACGACGTCGAGTCCTGGTATATGCTGGGAGAGGCTCGCTACCACTTCGGCAGCACCTTCGGGAGCTCACCCCGCCAGGCCCTAGAGGCGTTCGACCGGGCAATCGCGCACGATTCCTCCTTCGCACCCGCCTACATCCATCCGGTCGAGCTCGCGCTGTGGCTCGAGGGGCCCGAAGCCGCGGGGCGCTATGTACGCAAGTACCTCGCGCTGGGTCCGACCGATGTGTCCGCCTCGGGGATGCGGCTGATCGGACGGGTCCTGGAGCGGCCCCACGCTCAGCCGCGCGACATCGCCGCGTTGCTGAAGGAGGCTTCACCAGGCGCGCTGGATGATGCCTGGCTGGCCTTGCGACACCTCGTGGATCAGGGCGAAGCGGCGGTGGGGGTGGCGCGCGCACTGGCGGCAGGCCCGGAGGACGAGGCGGAGTCGATCACCAGAGAGGGCAGCGAGCGCTGGCTCGGGATCTCACTGTTGTACCGCGGACATGTCCGGGACGCGGCAAGGATTCTCTTTCGGCAGCCGGGCACCATACCGCCATTTCTGGTGGAGTCGGCGCTCCTGGGCGGGATCCCTGCGGACAGCGCCTCCACAATGTTCCACCACTGGCTGTCATCCGAACAGGCCCTCGGAGCATTACCGGCCCTGCCGTGGTGGACGGCGCAGGGGGACAGCGTCTCCATTCGACAGCTCGCGCGGAAGACCGGCACCCTGTCCCGCTTGATGGGGCGGGGGGTCGAGCGCGACATCGCGACCTACGCGCACGACGCAGCGCTCGCCTATCTCGATCTGGTGCGGCGCGACACCGCGGCGGCGGTACGCCGTCTCGAGTCGCTGCCGGACTCGCTGTGCGCCGTCTGCTATTTCGAGCGATTGACCCTGGCGCAGCTCCTGTCGGCCCGGCACGAGGACGAAAAAGCGGCAAAGCTGCTGGATCGATCGCTCACCGAGCTCACGGTGCCCAGCCATGTACTCTGGGCGCTGGAGCGGGCCCGGGTGGCCGAGCGGATGGGCAATCGCGCGAAGGCTTCCCGTGACTACCAGTATGTTGCCGACGCCTGGCGACAGGCGGATCCGCAACTGCAGCCCTACGTCACCGAGGCGAGGGAGGCATTGTCCCGTCTGGCGGGCGAATCCTAGAGACTCCGGTTAGCGCTCGCCCATCACCTTGATGATCACCCGCTTCCTCCGCTGGCCGTCCCACTCGCCGTAGAACACCCGCTGCCAGGGGCCGAAGTCGAGCTTGCCGGCGGTAATCGGCACGATCACCTCGTGGCCGACGGTCAGGCTCCGGAGATGCGCGGCGGCGTTGTCCTCCCCGGTCTCGTTGTGCCGGTAGCGCGACGGTTCCCAGGGCGCGATCGTGCCTTCGAGCCACTGGAGGATGTCGTGCCAGAGCCCGGACTCGTGATCGTTGACGAACACGGACGCGCTGATGTGCATCGCCGAGACCAGGACCATCCCCTCCCGCACGCCGCTGGCCCGCACCTGCTCCGCGACCTGGTCGGTGATGTCGATGATCTCCTGCCGCCTCTTCGTCTCGAACCATAGGTAATGGGTATGACTGGACATAGAGCACTCGAATCGGCAGAGTCGGCGGCCAGGACAATCTGAGGACAACGAAAGCCAAGTGTTTGGGGTGCTGCACACGTTAGAAGGTCCACCAACAGCAGCCCCGTCTCGGTCGGCGGCGCTGATCGCTTGACAGCCCCCGTACTACTCGCTAATTCAGCCGTACCATCCCTCGACAAAGGCACACCCGGTGAAAGCCGGGGCCGCAAAGCCACGGGTCCTCGCCTCCTCCGCGACGCCCGGAGTCTCGACGCCACGAAGGACCCTAAGATCGCCGAGCTGCCGTTGGCCTCTACCGCTGGAGGTCTCTATGCCTCGGTCACCTTCCGTTGCGGCAGTCCTGCTCGCGAGCGGCCTCGCACTCGGCTGCTCGAGTGATGCCGATCCCAACCCGACCAGCCCTTCCCTTTCTTCGGCAAACATACCACTCGAGAGCGCCACCCAGGGACAGCAACAAGTTACGGGCAGCATCTTCATCAACCTCGTCGACTTTGGCGGCGCTCCCCAGCGCATGAGTTTCAACGCCGTTCGCCACCGCGATGGCCGGGTGAGCGGGCAGTTCCAGATTTTCAGCTCACAGGAGCCGGGGATCCGAGTCCATGGTATCGTCACGTGTCTGGGGATAGATGGCAACCTGGCCCGGCTGGGCGGCCTAATCACCCGGAGCTCGCCAGCGGGATTCGAGAGTCCTGCCTTCTGGAGGGTCGTCGACAACGGCGAGGGCCGCCACGCGCCTGCCGACCTGAGCTCGGACTTGGCAGCCTTCGCCCCGCCCGAGATTGTGGAGGAGTTCTGTGCCCTGGGGTTCGACTTTCCGCCCCTGCTGCCGAGCCCGCAGGGTAACATCCAGGTCCGCCCCTGAAGCCGGGCGAAGGCCACCATGTCGCCTTGTTGCGCACGGCAGGGCTGCTCGGCAAGGGAGGCGGCCAGGACGACGGTCAGGACGACGCAGGGCCTCTCCAGTCCCCTATAGTGCTCCGGTTCGGCGCCGAAATCTCTGGACAAGGAAGGCAAGCTACAAATCCTCTCTAAGGACCGCAGCCTCTCTAACACTACTCTGCCACGTTCCTGGGTCGGGCGTGGTGGCGGCCAAATCGTGGAGACTCCGCGGGCGGCTCGGGGCACCTCGCTTGGGTCTGCTTCGCTTCGGCGGGCCGGCCCGAGGGCGAGGGGCAGAGCCGGCGGGGCGCTACGGCCGCTCCGGCTCGGAGCCCGGGCCAACTGCGCCCGGTCTCCTCGCCTGCGCGTCCTGACGCGCTCCTTCGCCGCTCGCCCCCACCTCCCCTGGCCTGATCACCGAGTATCATCCCCAGGCCCAAGAAACGTGGCACAGTAGTACTAAGAACCGCAGCCTCGACAGTCCTCTTAGGGCCGATTCTCGAGCCTTGACCCTCTACCTAGGTATAGGGTCTAGATTGTTTTGCGGTTAGACGAGGTGGGAAATGATGCGCATTGGTGAGGTCGCTGCCGGAGCGGGTGTGAACATTCAGACCCTCCGGTACTACGAACGGCGAGGACTCCTGCCCGAGCCTGAGCGCCGGGAGTCGGGTTACCGCGCGTACGATCCGGAGACGGTTCGACTCGTGCAGTTCATCAAACGGGCACAGGAACTTGGCTTTACGCTCCGCGAGATTGCTGAGCTGATCGAACTCCGAGAGAGCCCGCGACGGGGCACCGAGGTGCGTTCGCTAGCCCAAGCTAAGATCGAGGACATCGAGCGAAAGATGCGCCGGCTCCGCGCCATGCGGGACGCCCTCAGAGGACTCGTGGAGGCATGTGACTGTGAAGGTGGCGCCCCCACGTGCCCGATCATCGAGGCCCTGGATGACTCCGGCGAGAGCATCCTCCAGCCGGCCGGGTAGCGTTAGACCAGTGGAATTCCGTTCCCGCCTCGCGACGGTGCTCCCCGGAGTCGGTCTAGCCGTACTGTCCAAGTTCACCTGCTCGGCCTGCCTGACCGCCTATTCCGGGCTGCTGGCCTCGTTCGGCGTCGGGTTCGTGGCAACCGATGCCGGGCTCACGTTCCTCACCGCGGGCCTCCTCGCCATCGGACTCGGGAGCGTCGGCTGGTCCACGTGGCGCCACCGGCACCCAGGACCGCTCGTGCTACTGGTGCTCGGCTCTAGCCTTCTGCTTGCGGCGCGCCTGAGCGGCCCCTCGGTGGCGGCATTAACCGGCGGGGCTGTGCTAATGATCGCAGGCTCGCTTTGGAACCTCTGGCTGGAGCGCAGGCCGCGTGAGTGCTGTGTGGCACATGATGAGATTACTCAGCAAGGAGAGCGATATATGGCAAAGCGCACGGTTGAAGTATTCACGGCGGGATGTTCGGTCTGCGACGAGGCGCTCGAGGCAGTTCGCGGAATCGTCTGTGAGAGTTGTGACCTACAGATCCACGATATGCGCACGCAGCCCGCACAGGCCAAAGCTCGACAGTACGGGGTCAAGCGAGTCCCTGCGGTCGTAGTAAACGGGCGGCTGGCAGAGTGCTGCCAGCAAGGTGGCGTGGACCTGCGCACGCTCCAGGGACTCGGGGTTGGTCAGCGAGCGTAGCATCGTCACCTGCCCGGCATGTGGGCACCAGGTTGAGGAGGCGATGCCTGCGGACGCCTGCGTCTATTTCTGGTCCTGCCCCCGCTGCGGCACCTTGGCACGGCCCAAGCCGGGTGACTGCTGTGTCCACTGTAGTTATGGAAGCGCGCACTGCCCGCCATTGCAGCTCGGGAGCACCGCTAACTGACCCGGGATGGGGCGTTCGGCCGTAGTGCCTGCGATGTCAGGGAGGGGTCGAGGCGACAGTCGTCTCGGTGACCAGCACGGCTCCTGCCATGCGGCCGAGCTCGATCGACATGAATCAGCCGAAGGCCGGGCCAGTCCAGTCGAAGGGTATATGCTTGCTGGACCGGCCGGCCCAGCTCCAGTGAAAGCCGAAGCCTTCCACTTCGTTGTCCACTGCCTTGCCCCAGGTCACCACTTGGCCGGGTCCCACCTCGGATCCCGGCGCGTTGAGAAGCTGGACCCGAGCGCCTGGAGGCGTCGTGGGTCCGGACAGCGCCTCGGCAGATGCCTTCAGCCGCCCGGGGATCTCGGCTCCCCAGTGGGCGAGGTCCTGTGCCACCTCGAACGTGATCGGGACGAACTCGAGACCGCGCACTTCACCGACGAGCTCCGCGAAAACCCCCATCCACCCTCCGGCGCGGCCGGAGAAGACCATTTGGAGTGCTTCGCGCTGGGCCTCGTCGGCGCGCTGGTCCATGAAGATGCCGATCGAGACCGGGTTCTCCTTCGCCCAGGCGTTTCCCGTGAACGTCGCGAGCACGATCATGTTGAGCCCATTCAGCCGGATGTCCCCGTACGCACCCTCGCGCACGTGATACGCCATTACGCCTTCGCACCGGTTGTTAGTGGGCGCCTGCGCGAATCCGCACGGACACGGAACGGCACAGCTGCAAACGTCGAACCAGTCGCCCTTCATCCACCAGCTCGGTATCTCCGCCATCGTGGTGCCCCGCCCTCGAGATCATGCGGGGTGGCCGCGTCTGCACCTGCAGCTTCAGTGCGCATCACTGCGGCCGCTCCGCCATGCATAGATCTTGTCTGATTGTGCAGCGCTTCGCCATCTCTCACCACCGGCTGTGGCTGAAGATCGCGCATCCCTTCCAGAGTTCGGATGATCCGATCGCCCGACATGCTGTCCCGAACCAGAGATACTGGGTGTGGGTCGCTATGGCTCCGCCGTCAGCGCAGCAGCTCCTCGAGTCGAACCGCCGTGGCCGTCTTCTCGTCGCGATACTTCACGATGACCGGCGCGTAGAGGGAGACGCCCGCGTCCTTGCCGGGCCCGCTCCGCACCGGCCTCGTCCCCGGCACCACGACCGCGCCGGCGGGGATCTCGAGCGGCCGGTCTCCCTCACGGCGATACGTGCGGTTCCACACCAGATCGAGCACCACCGTGCCGCCGGTGAGGATGGTGCCGGGCGCCAGTACCGCCCGCTCCCGCACCACCGTGCCCTCGTACACGCCACAGTTCCCGCCCACCAGCACCTCGTCCTCGATCACCACCGGCAGCGCGCCGGCGGGCTCCAGCACGCCGCCGATCTGCGCCGCGGCGGAGAGGTGGACCCGCTTGCCGATCTGGGCGCAGGAGCCCACCAGGGCGTGGCTGTCGATCATCGTTCCGTCGTCCACGTAGGCTCCGACGTTGACGTACATCGGCGGCATGCAGACCACGCCGCGGCCGAGATAGCTGCCGTCCCGTATCGCCGAGCCTCCGGGCACCACGCGCACGCCGTCCTGGGGGCCGAGAGCGCGGAGCGGGAAGGTATCCTTGTCGAAGAAGGGAAACGGCCCGCCGGTGGCAGCCGGCCCCACCTGGCCGAGACGAAAGCCGAGCATGATGCCGGCCTTGACCCATGCGTTGGCGCGCCAGGTGCCGTCGGCGCCGCGCTCCGCCGCGCGGACACGCCCCGCGTTGAGCTCCGCCACGAGGGTGCGGAAGGCTTCGAGCGCCCCCGGCTCCTGCCCCGACGGAATCCCACCCGCAAAGCGCTCCAGCTCGGCCCGCAGCGCTGTCGTCTCCGCCGGCACTACACCTCCACTCCGAGATCCTTCAGCACGGTCGCGAGCGTCGCGCGGGTTTTCTCGGTGACGGGCACCAGAGGCAACCGCAGCTCGTTCCTGATCCGGCCGGCGAGAGCGAGCGCGGCCTTCACCGGAGCCGGGTTGCTCTCGAGGAAGTTCGCCTCCATCAGCGGGAGCAGGCGGTAGTGCCACTTCCGGGCCTTTTCCAGCTCGCCCGCGAGCATGAAGGCCACCATGGCGCGCATGGGGCCGGGCAGCTCGTTCGACGCGACGGAGACGAGGCCGTCGCCACCTGCCGCCACGACGGCCAGGGTGAGCCAGTCGTCGCCCGAGAGCACGCTGAAGCCCTCCGGGCGGCTGCGCAGGATCTGCATGATCTGCGCGAGGTCGCCGCTGGCCTCCTTGATCCCCATGACGTTGGGGTGTTCCGCCAGCTGCAGGGTGACCCCCGGCTGGAGGTTCACGGCGGTGCGGCCGGGCACGTTGTAGAGGCAGATCGGTTTGGAAGAGGCGTCGGCGATGGCGCTGAAGTGCCGGTGGAGACCGCCCTGGCTGGGCTTGTTGTAGTAGGGAGTCGCGGTGAGGATGTAGTCGGCGCCGACCCGGCACATTCGGCGGGCTTCGGCGACCGCGCGGCTGGTGTCGTTGCTGGTGGCGCCCGCCATCACCGGAACCCGGTCGGCGGCCGTCTCCACCACGGTCGCGACCACGCGCTCGCGCTCGGCATCCTCCAGGGTCTGCGCCTCGCCGGTGGAGCCGCAGGGGACGAGAAAGTCGATGCCTTCGCCGATCTGCCACTCTACCAGGGCGCGCAGGGCGGAGTAGTCGACCTCGCCGCGCTCAGTGAACGGGGTGACCAGCGCGGTTCCGCAGCCCTGCAGGCGTGTCATCCGGCTCCTCCAAAGAGCATCGCCTCGAAACTGTGGACGCCGGGACGCCCCGGCAGCCATTCCGCCGCCGCCAGCGCTCCGGCCGCGAACCCCACGCGGTTCCGCGCTACGTGGCTGAGCGACACCGTCTCGTGCGGCCCATCGTACGTCAGCTCGTGGGTGCCGGGAACGAAGCCCGCGCGCACCGACGTGATCGGGAAGTCGCGCGAGGGATCCGCCTCGCGAGCCTTCGCCCGCAGCAGCGCCGCCGTGCCCGATGGCGCGTCGCGCTTGGCGGCGTGATGCTCCTCCAGTATAAAGGCGCCGAATTCCGACTGCTTCGCGAAGAGTGCCGCCAGCTCCCGCGCGGCGCGAAGGAAGAGCTGCACACCGATCGAGAAGTTGGCCGCGTGCAGGAGCGCTCCGCCGCGACTCCGCACCAGGCGCTCGATCCGGGGCAGCTCGGCGGCCCAGCCGGTGGTGCCGGTCACGGTCGGAACCCCGGCCTCGATCAACCGCTCGAGGTTGGCGACTACGGCCTCGGGCCGGGTGAACTCGACTGCGACGTCCACCCCGGCGAGCCGGTCAGAGGTCAGCGCCGCGCCGCCCGCGTTCTCCTCGCGTCCGATCACGCGCACGCTGTGCCCGCGATCCTCCGCGAGCGCCGCCACAGCGCGGCCCATCTTTCCGTTGCCTACGATCGCGATCTGCATCCTCGGGCACCGGTCCTGGTTTCGACCCCCTCCCTCCTCCCATTTCACCACAGAGCCA
>JBKPGZ010000115.1:0-8079 GCA_046729675.1 Gemmatimonadota bacterium
GCCCGGGCTCCGACCCGGAGCGGCCGTAGCGCCCGAGCCGCTCGCCCCCACCTCCCCTGGCCTGATCACCGAGATATCATCCCCCGGCCCAAGAAACGTGGCAGAGTGGTGCTAAGCCGCTGCCGGCTTCATCGCCCCTCCTGGGCTCGAACCAGGACTCTCCTGATCCAGAGGGGCCGTTGCAACCGCCTCACTTCAGCAACTTGCAACCAGGAGCGCGAGTTCCTGTCCCCGATGCTAATGGGTAGTGAGCGCACCGAGCTCGCCCTTAACATTGGCGAGCGGGCTAAACACGAACGTCTTTCCGTCACTTGACCCGCCCCATAGGACTCCATTCAGCCGGACGTTGGTGCCGCTGGTGATGGTGAACACGTCCGCCCCGCTGTCCCCACCGGCTACCGTCGCCGAAACGATGGTTTGGCAGAGCTGCGTGATGTTGGTCCCGCTCACGTTGACGTTTACGCAGGTGCCGGTGACCGGTCCTTGGCTCCAACCGGTTGTCCGGCCCACCTTGTTCACCCTCAGACCGATGGTGAAGCTCGACGACGACGCGTCCGAGGTGATGGTCCAACTCCCAACGATGGTGCGGTCGTTTGGGTTGGTGCGCGAGGTGCGAGCGATACGGCCAAGTGTGTTCTGGGTACCGTTGATGTATTTCGCGAAGGCAGCATCACTCCGGCGGCAGTTCCGTCCAGCCGGGCATGAGCCGCCTGTCGGGTAAGTCGGATCGACGGTCTCGGTGGCAATCTGGATGGGCCGCACGCTCTCAAGCGGCTGCCAGTAGGGGGTGCCTTCGACGCCGCCCTGGGTGCCGGTGCAGTGCGATGCGGTGACGAAGCCCCGAGTCCCGCTCCGCGACGCGTTGAATCCCAGGGAGCAGAGGAAGCCCGGGAAGTTGATCTGTACGCCGGCCACTACGGGGCGGACCGCGCCCTGGAGAGTGGCGAGCTGCCGGATCGGCTGGGTCACGTCAACACTCACGGCCGAGGCCGGAATGCCCAACCTGGCGAGCACACCTCGGACCCGGGCCGCAGCCGCAGCGTGCTCGACGCCGATACGCACCCGATTGCGAGCCTCGTCGGCGTCCGTGAAGACCACGCCCTGGATGCCCAGTGCTTCGACTGAGGCCTGGGTGAACCACCGATCCAGGTCCGCCCAGTCGAAGTCCGCCTTCCGCACGCGCATGGTTGCCGGCGCCCGGCCATGAGCACCGAACCATGGGGTCAGCGCCCTCTCAGCGGTGCCTCGTTGGGCGGCGTCCCTGAGGTAGATCGTCGGCGTACCCTGCTCGTCAACGAAGAATCCTCCGAACCCGGGAACGCTACGGGCCAGCGCGACCGGATCGTCGGGCTCGCCCTGCTGTACCTCGATGCCAGCTCGATCGAGCTGGTCGGTTGGAGGGGTTGGCTGGGTGACATCGTCGGAGCAGCTCGCGAGAAGCACGCTCCCGGCAGCCAGGGACACAATCAGAATGCGATGGCTCAACATGCTCGCCTCGTGGCGGTTGAGTGTCAGGGGACGCTCCGTCGCGGAGCGCCCCGGAAACGTGTCAGAAGGCTTTTGGCTCGCCGAAGAGGAGGTTGTCGAACACGACCAGATCACGGTTGCCGCCGTCGCTGACATCGAACTCGTCGGCACCCAGGGGTGCCTGGCCGCTGGTGATGACCACCCGGGCCACGATCGCCTCATCGAACACCACCCCGACGAACGATTGCCCGTTCTCGTCGCTGCGAATCGGGGCGTGATACTGCCCGAGGCTCTGGCCCCGGGCCGTGAACAGCTTGATCGACGCACTCCCCATGCGATCGACGTCGGAGAACACCACCCCGAATCCGGTCACCGCGGCTGGAGTGCTGCTCCCCGCCACCCGGAAGGTCACTTCGGAGACCTCGCTGCCGATCGGCGCAAAAGTCTTCGGCGAGCTGAAGGGCGCGAACTGATCAGCGTACGTCGGGTTGATGTCGGCAAAGTCGTTGTCGGTGACCCGCAGGCCGGATCCGACGATCGTGTAGATCAACCCGTTGCGGTTGAACAGGTCTGCCGGCAGCGCGTCGGTGTTGGTGAGCTCCGGGGGGACCCCGTCCCAGCTAATCTCTCTGCGGCCCGACTCCTGCTGTCCCGGGGTGATGCCGTTGGCCGGATCGCCCAACAGCGACTGGAACTGGGCCACGGCGGCCCTGACGTCGCCGCTGGCCTTCACCACCTGGGAACCAGCGCGGGCCGCTGCCGGGGCCTCGATGGCGGCAGGCTTGTCCCCCGGGGCCGCCACCCGGTCGGTGTCGCAGCCCGCGATCGCGAGCGTGAGCACCACCGACGAAACCACTGTCCTGCGTCTCATTTAATACCTCCGTCCTGCAGTGATGGGTTTATAGGACACCGTGGCGCGCCCCTGGCGGGCCGGTGCGGCCGCCGGTGCGAACACCAGATCCACGTGCACCACGATCTCCTCGTGCATCTTGAGCATGCCGAGCATCTTGGTGAGGCCGCCGATCTTGTAGTCCTTCAGGTTGAGCGGGGTCGTGCCGCGTACCCGCACGCCGTCGGGTCCGAGCGTCACGTCCGCCGACACCGACACGTCCCGCGTCACCCCATGGATGATGAATCGCCCCTGGAGCGTCACCGGCAGCGAGTCGCTCGGGGCATCGGCAGCTTTGACCCCGATGAGCTCGAACCGGACCGTTGGATACTTTTTCGATTCCATGGACTTGTTCAGATCGCGATCGCGCCGATCATTGCCGGTCTTCAGCGTGTTGACCGGGAACTCGACCCAGCCGCGAACGTCGGACAGGTTCCCACCGGTCATCTCGCCGGTGACCGACGTCGTCGTGCCGGTGAACGCCCCCGCGGTGGCACGGCCATCGAAGCTCAGGACCCCCTCGCGCACGCTGCCGGCCGGGATCGCGAGCTGGGCCGCGACCGGGCCTGCGAAGAGCGCCAGCATGGCCGCGCCGTGCAGCAACGCGGAGTGAATCGTGGTCATTCCCTTCCTCCTCTCGAGTACAGGCGGCGACGATCAGGGTCCGACTGCGGTCCGCAGGATCACCCGCCCGGTGATCGCGTCCGCGGGGGCGGCAAACAGCTCCCCCGTCACACTGAGCCGGTCGGTAGTCATCCAGGTGGCGCCACCGAACATCACGAAGCGGTCGAGGTTCACTTCCACCCGCCGATCGTCCAGCTCGCCGAACCGGTTGGTGAAGTTCACCTGGAGCCGAGGCTGGAGCCGATTGTAGCCGACGCCTCCGTAAGGGCGGAGGCGGCCCTCGGCCATCGGCCCGCCGACCGCGACGTCGAGGCCCAGGATGTTGGGGCTCAGACGGTCGTCGGACCGGGTGCCGCCGAAGCACTCGCTGGAAGGATCCGCCAGCGCACGGTCATTGCAGGTGATCGGGGCGCTCACCGAGCCGAAGGTGGTGTGGGCCCGGATCGCGGCGACCAACCCGTCCAGATCACCGAAGGCCTTCTCCACCGAGATCCCGATGAGGTTCGCCTTGACGCCCCGAACCCGCACCGGTGGCACCCAACTCGCCTGGAGGGCCAGCCCGAAGGGCAACGGCAGCCCGATGCGAGGCCGGGGAAAGGCAAACAGCAGATCGGTGTTCTCGGGGCCCTTGCCGGGCCGGCAGATCGTCGGGGTCGCCGTCGCCTCGTCCACCTTGGGCAGATAGGCGAGCTCGACACCGGCGTGGAAGCCGGCATACAGATCCGGCGCGCCGCCCCGGCTGAAGGCGAGGGGAACCGCGAAGATCGCCATGGACTGCGCCTCGTTCGACTCGGGCCCCGGAAAGCAGTCCCCTTGGGCGGCGACTCCGGCAGGCCACCCGAGCGCGAGCATGAGCACCGCGATCCCCCCGCGCATCACTGCACCACGACCGTGCCGCGCATCCCCGCCGTGGGGGAGCCGTGCACGCTGCAGAAGTACAGGTAGGTCCCCGGCGTGGTGAACGTGTGCGAGAAGCTCCTGGGCGGAGCGACCGGTGCTCCGCTGCCGGAGAACGCGGGATTCCCCGCCGAGGTGACGTCGTGGAATCCACCTACCCAGGTCCACGTCACCGTGGTTCCGGCCGCGACCGTCACGTTCGCAGGCTCGAAGCGATTCCCCCCGCTGCTGAGCAGCTGAATCTCGACGGCACCCGATGGGCCGCCATCCGGCCCATCGGCAGTCGCGCTGAATGAAACCGGCGCCCCGTCGGCGCCTCCCGCGACGGTCGCCTGCGAAGTCTGCGTTCCCGGCTGATCCCCCAGATGCCAGATGCTGGCCGAGATTCCGTCCGGGCCGGTGGTATCGACCGCCGGCGTCAGGAACGCGCCGTTCGCCGGGGAGCTCCACGTGACGATCGCTCCGGCTTCCGGTTCGCCTGCCTTCAGCACCACGATCCGCAGCGGCGCGTCGAGATCCTGTCCCACGGAGCCGGTCTGCCCGTTTCCGCTCGGGTCTGCGCGTCGGGCAGACCGGGCCGCCGGATCGGGGCCGCTGCCCGGATTCGAGCCGTAATCGCCGCATGCGGCGACCGCCACTGCCGTCAGCAGGCACGCCGCGATTGTCATGTAATTCGCTGCCTCGCTATGCACCGCCCCCCCTTGGTCAAGCGTTGTGGTTCCTCGTTCGTGAACTCCGCATTCATCAGGTCGCCGTGGGCCGGAGGAGTGCCTCGACCAAAGCGCGTGTCCCAACCAACCGCACTCCCTTGTCGACCAGGCTCCGCACCACCGCGGCACCCTCCCGATCCACGAAGCCGATACCGGTCACGTCCAGCTCCACCATCCTGCCTGAGTCCAGGTGGCACAGACATTCCACTTCGAGCAGCGGAACCCAGTCGCCCCTGATGGTTCCCTCGGCCTTCAGTCGTACCACGAGACCCGTCTCGTCCTCGCTGGAAATTCGAAGCACAGCGTCATCTTCCTTTCACGGTGACACTGGGTGAAAAGCAGGGACTGTGCCGTCTGCGACGAGAGCGGGGCCTTCGCTCTATCCGGTTGTGAACGCGAGTGTTGCGATCGTGGCGGGCGGGAAGCCCGCGGGCCACGCCACCGCGCGTGGTAGCCCGCGAGCTGATGTGTGGGAGGAAACTACGACGGGTGGGAGGCGGCCGAACGCCTGATCCCCAACTTCGCCATCCTGTGCCGCAAGGTATTCGGATGAAGGTTCAGCAGCCTCGCCGCCCCCTTCGGCCCCTCCACGATCCCGTTGGTTTGCCCCAGGGTCCGCAGGATGTACTCGCGCTCTACCTCCGCCAGCGTCGCGAAGGCGGCCGACTGCGGCGTCGGTGTGACTCCTTCCGGCGCTCCATTCGGCGTCGTGGACAAGACGCTGGGGGTCAGCATCGAGACCAGATCGGGCTCGAGCTCGAGGATCGGGCCGCGAGCGAGGATCACGGCCCGCTCGATGACGTTCTGCAGCTCCCGCACGTTTCCCGGCCAAGGGTAGCTCGCGAGCCGCTCCATCGCCTCGATCGCTATGCCTCCCATGCTCTTGCCGAGCTGCGTCGCGTAGTGCGCCAGGAAGACGGCGGCGAGCTGCGGAATGTCGGAGCGCCGCTCCCGCAGGGGCGGCATGTCCAACGGGAAGACATTTAGCCGATAGAAAAGGTCGGAGCGAAAGGCGCCCGAACGAACCGCCTCCTCGAGGTCGCGGTTGGTCGCCGCGATGACACGGACGTCCACCCGCACCGACCGGCTGCTCCCGACGGGCTCGAACTCGTGTTCCTGAAGCACCCGCAGGAGCTTGACCTGTGTCTCCAACGGCAGCTCTCCGACTTCGTCGAGGAAGATCGTGCCCCCGTCCGCGAGCTCGAAGCGACCGATGCGGCGCTCGATGGCGCCGGTGAACGCGCCCTTCATGTGGCCGAAGAGCTCACTCTCGACCAGGCCGGCCGAGATCGCGCTGCAGTTCACCTTGACGAGGGGGCGGTGCTTGCGAGGACTCCGTCCGTGTATCGCCCGGGCGATCAGCTCCTTCCCCGTCCCGGTCTCCCCTCGGATGAGCACGGTGGAACCGGTCGCCGCGACCTGCTCGAGCTTGCGGAGTACCGTCAACAAGGCAGGACTGTTGCCGACGATCTCCTCGAAATTATGCTCGGTGCGAATCTCCTCCTGCAGGTAGACGTTCTCCTTCTCCAGCCTGGCCTTCAACGCCGCGATTTCCTCGTATGCCTGCATGTTCGCCACGGCGAGGGCGACCTGATTCCCGATGTCCTGCAGGAGCTGCATATCGTCTTCCGAATACTGATTCCTGGTCAGGCTGGCGATATTGAGCGTGCCGAGGCTTCGTCCTGCGACGATCAGCGGGACCAGGCAATCGGCCTTGATCCCCTCGGCGACGAGGCGCCGGTCGTTGGCGTACTCCTGCTCTTGCTCGAGATCGCGTCGCAGGACGGGGCGCTGCTCGTCGAACACGCGGGACGACATGCTCGCCGTGCGGTGGAATTCCACCCCTTGTCGAAAGAATGCGGATGGAAGGGTGCCGTCGATCGCGAGGTACCGGAAGGTCTCATTGGCGGGGTTGTACAGGGTAAACGCCGCCCGGTCGAAGGGGATGATGGTCCGCAAGGTCGCGAAGACCGACCGGAGCAGGCCCTCCTGGGTGAGATGAGTGATGATGGCATTGTTGATCTCGAGGAGGGTGCGGTAGCGTGCCGCGGTGCGCTCGACCTGAAGGTTGAGCGCAGTGATCTCCTCGTACGAGGTCATGTTCGCGACCGCCAGCGCGATCTGCTTGGCCACCTCCCGCAGAAATTCCGCATCCATTTCGGAAAACTGGTTTGGATTCTCACTACTGATGGCGAGCGTGCCGATGGCTTTGCCGCCGACCATCAAAGGGACGAAACAGTCGGAGCGGACCCCCTCGGCCAGAAAGTAACGATCGACGGGAAAACGCTGCTCGCGCTCGAGATCGTAGCGCACGATGGTGCGCTGCTCGTCGAACGCCAGGCAGCAGATGCTCTCGTGTCGGCTGACCTCCAGGCCGACTCGAAAGAAGTCGGAGGGAGGCCCCTCGATCGCGAGAAAGCGGAATTTCTCTCGCCCGGGATCGTAGATCGTGATGGCGGCCCGGTCGAGCGAAATGACGCGACGCAGCGCTTCGGAGAGCGCGTGGAGCAGCGCTTCCTGCGTCAGGCTGGTGATGATGGCGTTGTTGATCTCGAGCAGGGTGCGGTAGCGCTGCGCGGTCCGCTCAGGCTCCTCGAGCGCGCTGATCTCGTCGCACGCCTTCACTTTGCCCACGCCTTGCGGGCAGCGCCGATGGTGAAAGTCATACGACCTCCGACCTTGGCGGTTCCGGCAGACCCGCCGCTCCAGGGTTCATGGCTACGGTATTAATGCGGCGGGGTACGCCGTGAGCGGCCACTCCCCTGGACGGCCGGGGGACACGACCTCCGGGGAGTTCGAGCGAAGTGGCTGGCGTTGCTGCTGTTACAGTTGGCGAAGCAACGACCTGTTCCCCGGCTACATGTCTTCGAGCGGCGCAGCCCCAGCAGAGCGGTAGGGATCGGTCATCATCTCGACCAAGGCGCCGGGGTCTTTGCGTGTCACGCGGCTCGCTGATCGGCTAATGGACCGCTGTCGCGGCGCCAGCCGCGATCGCGTGAAGCGACCCGTCCTCGGAAGACTTGAGGGTTGCGATGTCGCGGACCGGCGGGGCGCCGAACAACCGCCGGTACTCCCGGCTGAACTGCGACGGACTCTCGTAGCCGACCAGATATCCCGCCTCTGCGGCGTCCACCGCCTGGCTCAGCATGAGGCGCCGAGCCTCCTGGACTGCTTCTTGACCGCGCCTGTACCGCCACATATGGTAGGCCGCGCCAGCCGACACATCTGTCACGACAAAGGCACACCCGGCGAAAGCCGGGGCCGCAAAGCCACGGGTCCTCGCCTCCTCCGCGACGCCTCTTCCAACGCCCCGAAGGACCCACGACCGCCGAGCCGCCGGCTGGAGCTCCCGCCCCCAAAAATGAGGACGGTTCCTTTCACCTACTGATCAGGAGGGAACTGTGTCCACCATGCAAACGGCTGGACGCCGAGCCTGTCGCACAGTGGCTCCGCTTCTGCTCGCCGCCACCTGGCTGGGCTGCGCCCGGGACG
>JBKPGZ010000116.1:0-22218 GCA_046729675.1 Gemmatimonadota bacterium
ACCACAGGTGAGGGAGGACCCTAAGCTCAGCCGTGTCCTGCCCCCGGTTCACCACGCTGATCCGGATCAGCACCTCTTCCGGCGCCGCCTTGGCGTACTCGACGAAGATGTCGAAGTAGCGGTCCCGATCTAAGATCCCGGTGTCGAGCAGCTCGTACTCCAGCTCTTGGCGACTGCGCGCGCCATTGACCCGGACCAGGTCGGCGTAGGGGAAAGGGTCCTGCGGGTACTTGTAGAGGAACTTGAGGTAGGAGCTCGTGGGGGTGGCGTCGAGGTAGAAATAGTACTCCTTCACGTCCTCGCCGTGATTGCCCTCCGAATTGGTGAGCCCGAAGAGCCGCTCCTTGAGAATCGGGTCACGCCCGTTCCACAGCGCGAGCGCGAAGCAGAGCCGCATCCGGTCGTCGCTGAAGCCGGCGATGCCGTCCTCTCCCCAGCGGTAGGCCCGCGAGCGGGCGTGGTCGTGGGGAAAACTGTTCCAGGCGTCGCCGTTCGCGCTGTAGTCCTCCCGGACGGTGCCCCACTGGCGCTCGCTGAGATACGGTCCCCATTTCCGCCAGGCGACGCCGTCCTCTCGCGCCTGGCGGAGGCGCTCCTGCTCCTGGGAAGATTCTGCGTGCTGCACCTCGGTCCCCTCCTCTCCGCACTGCGCTCAGAAGGCGAAGACGAGACCTCCGCTCGCGGTGCCCTGCGTGACCCATTCCGTGCCTTCAGCCACGAAGCAGCCGTAGAAGTCGCACCAGGTGGCGTACTCACCCGAGGGGAACGGCGTCACCCAGAGGCGGAGGTCGCTTCGAACCCCGACGCGGCCCGACTTGAACATGTACTTGGCGCCGGCGCCGACGGTCCAGGAGAACCGTGTGTCGCTGCCGAGGTTCTCGTTCTTGGGATCGAAGATCCCGATCCCCAGGGCGCCGCTAATGAACGGACGAAGCTGAGTCTGTCCGAACTCCCAGATCCCGCCCGCCTGGATGTAGTTGACGGCGAATTCGTCCACCTTCGTGGTGGCGCCGGTGGCCCGGTCAAAGTCGATGTCGGTGTCCTGGCGCAGATAGGTCAGCTCGACCGCACTGGCATGGCTGGTCCGGAAGCTCACGATCCCGCCCCAGGTGAAGGAGCCGGGCAGCTGCAGCTCACCGGCCGGGAACCCGGAGAGATCCGCCTCGAGCGAGCCACCCCATTGGTATCCTGCGAACGGCGTGATCTCGAATCGGGTTTCCTGAACCTCCACCAGCTGAGCCTGGACGGGCGAAGCGCGGAGCCCCAGCGCCACTCCGACGGCGATCAGGGAGCAGGTAAGCGGGATGCGGAACACGTGTCCTCCACCGGTGGAATGGGCTTGCTCGGCTGCGCGCTTGGACGCGCGGGTCACACCATCGTTCGCCTGGGGGGTTGGGACCATTGGACCTTGGTGCAGGGGACGGGGCAGCCCGGCCGGCCCCCGCGTCTCAGAATGTGAAGGAGACCGCGTAGAGGCCCGTGAAGGTCCGGATGCTCACATCGGTTGTCCCCTGAACCCCACCCAAGGTCGGGCCGACCGCCCGGTCCGTGGTCGTTCCCCAGGAGCTGGAAACGCCGACCGATCCCCGTGAGCCTGCCCGAGCCGAGCGAGACCCCGCCCGAGACTCCGGTGAGATCGACCGCACGGAAGGTGGACCGCGAGGGACCGCTGACGGGCGAGGGATCGGTGAAAAAGCCGGCGTGGAGGCGAAGCGCCGGGGAGAGCGAGTAGTTGGCACCCAGGGCATAGCTCACGATCGAGCGCGCTTGGTGCAGGACCGGGGAGAACGCGGCGGCGCTGATCGCCGGTGCCCCGCCGGTGAGGGTAAAGATGCGGACCCCGGTAGAGTCGCTCGAGAGCAGCTCGTACTGGTCTTCCGCGCCGTAGCACCGGACGTCCAGCTCCACCTGGCCCCGCGAGTAGCGGAAGGTCGCCCCTGCCGCCGCACGGACGGGCATCTTGTAGTCGAACTTGGCCTCGGGGTCGCGGAAGGAGAGATCGTCCTCCGTGCCGTCCGACTGGAAGAGCGTCTGGGTGAACCGGATCCTGCTGCTCCCCCCTATCCGGAGACCGGGCGGCGAGAAGGTCGCCCCGACCGTGATCGCGCGGGCGACTGCACCCCGCCCGTGATGAGGAGATGGTGGACGGAGCCGTCGGTCGAAAACGCCCGGATCCGGTGACCGCGCGGGCCGCTGACACCAGCCGATCCGTGAGCGTCTGGGTCTGGCGGAGGTCGGTCATCCCGTAGCCCGCGCCGATCCCCACCCGCAGCGTCGGCGAGAGGCGGTAGGCCGCGTTCAGACTGGGGATGACGGTGTTGAAGTTGACCTCGGTCGAATATCCGAACGCTTCCGTCGCACTTCCTACCGGCAGGCTGAAGGCGCCGTCCAGGCTGCTCGGCGCCCAGGCCACCGGGCTGGTGAGGCCGAAACCGAACCGCCAGCGGTCACTCCGCGCGATCGGCTTGCCGACCACGATGCCGAAGAAACCGCCCACCGCCCTGAACCGGGTCCCCGATTGCTTCTCTCCGATGCCGCTCAACGTGGTCTTGGTCAGCTCGTAGACGTTAGAGCTGGCGTTGAGCGTTGTCTTCTCGCTCGAGGCCAGGCCGGCCGGATTGTACTAGTTGGCCAGCGCGTCGTCGGTCCGGGCCACGTAGGCGCCGCCCTCCAGCGCCTCCCGCTGACCGAGGTTCACCCGGTTGTAGTTGGGCAGGATGCTGTTGGGAGGGACGGAGAACTGCTCTCCCTGCGCTCGGAGGGTGCCACCCGGCAGGTGGATCAGGCCGACGGCGAGAAGGCTCCTGCCCAAGGCACGGGCGACCGACCTGGCGCGCTGCAGCAGCGGAGTCATCGGTCCTCCTCTTGAGGGGCACCCGACGGTCAGGCCAGCCGGCCACTCGCACTCTTATGGAGGCGGCAGGTGGGGGCAACAGTGGACTTTAGGACAGTCTTGCCGGCGAGTCCGGGGGCGCGGGCTTCTCCGAGCGGCCCGGTGGACCTAGGTTCAGTTGCTTCCGCGAACACCTCGTAGGATCGTCACATCACCCCGCTCTGTGAGGGCGTAGAATGTCCGTTGCGGTTTCCGGCAAAGAAATGGCGGAGGGTCTATCTGCCTCCACGTTGCGCCGTTCCGGCCTGGCCCGTTGGCGGTGGCTGATGCTCGGAGCGTGCCTGATCGTCGTCCTGACGGCTGCCACGCGGATGCAGACCAGGCAGTACCTGATCGAGTTCGGCCCCTTCACGCTCGCGGCACAGCACGGCGCGGTTGCCCCCCTGCCCAAGGCCTTGACCCTTCCGGTGGACGGCTGGGTGCGAGGCCTGTCCTACGAGCTCGTGGATGAGGACGGGGAACCGCTCCCCGCAGGCGTCCTCCATCACCTCAATCTCATCGCCCCGGAGCGGCGCGAGCTTTTCAGCCCCATCATGCTCCGAATCGGTGCGGCCGGCCCCGAGACGAAGCCGTACAGCCTCCCGTTCTTCCTGGGCTACCGGGTCCGCCCCGGCGACAGTCTCCTCGTTACGACGATGCTGCACAACCCGACGTCGCGAGAATACCGCGGCGCCAGGTTGCGGGTGCGACTCGCCTACACTCCCGCCGACGGCCTGATGCGCCCCTGGTCCATCAACCCGGTGTACGTCGACGTCACCCCGCCGTCCGACGCCCACTCGTTCGACCTCCCACCCGGACGTTCCTCCAGCAGCTGGGAGGGTGCGCCCGCTATCCCGGCGCGTCTCCTCGCCGCGGGGGGTCACCTGCACAAGTACGGTACGTCACTCCGATTCGAGGACGTGACCACGGGGGAAGTGATCTGGGAAGCTCATCCGGAGCGGGATGAGGACGGCGGCGTCGAGGGCATGCCGATCCGGTACTTCCTGCCCGGCGGCGTCGAGCTCCACCCGGACCACCGCTACCGCCTCACGGCCGAGTACGAGAACCCGACGGGCAAGGTGATCCCCAACGGCGGGATGGGAACCCTGGGCGGAGTCGTCGTGCCGGACTCCGACAGCCGTTGGCCGGCCGCGGCTCGGCAGGATTCGGTGTACCAGCACGACGTCTGGATGACTACCGGGCCGGGCGCACCGCACCGTCGGGGAGGCCATCACCACTAGGCGGGGCGACCTAGCCCTTGGTCGAGTGTCGCGGCAACCGCCGGCGAGCATCTTGGAGAAGACCCCACTTCCGAGGTTCCCATGCTCCGTATCGGTCGGGCAGTCCTCGTCGCAACCCTGGCTCTCGCGCCGGCCGCCTGGGCCCAGGGCCCCGGCAGCACATTCGGCGCCATCGTCGGCGGCGCGAGTCTCAGCGATATCGGTGGTGATTTCGGCAGCACCACCAAGACCCGCTGGGGCGGCACCGCCGGCCTCCTGGTGGGATACAATGCCTGGCGGACGGCCGTCACCCTCGAAGGTGATTGGGTCCAGAAAGGCGGGGGCGATACCCGGCTGGACTACATCGAGTTTCCGCTGACCGTGGGTGCGGTGGCCGTCGCGGGAGGCGGGGCGATGCGCGCCCGGATCTACAGCGGCATCAGCTTCGGTTTCAAGGTGAGCTGCAATTCGGACATCGAGGATGTGTGCGACGACGCGTCGGGAACCGAATGGGGCTGGCCGTTCGGGCTCCAGCTCGCCAAGGTCAACGAGAACAACTCCTTCGTCGGCCTGGACGTGAAATACACCGTCGCGCTGTCCGACGCCTTCGACTTCATTGACGCCTACAACCGCCCCTGGCAGTTCCGCCTGATGTTCGGGAAGCTGCTCGGCAGCATGGCCCCATAGGTCCGCCGTGAGGGAGCTGGGCTTCGCTCAGCTCCCCTCTCTCTTCCGCAGGTCCAGGTAGGCGCGATAGAGGTCGAGCCGCTTGCTCGAGGCCAGCTCCTGCTTGGCGGCCAGCCGTTGCGCCAGCCCGGCGCTCTTCTTCCGTGCCACCAGCGTCTCGCGCGCCAGCTCCAGGACCGATTCGCTGTCGCCGTCCGCTTCGGCCCGCTTGCGGACCAGCATGCGCTCCGCTTCGAGGGACTGCTGTTCGCCGATGGCGGCCTCGCGTGCGGCTCGGGCGACGTCGATCTCAAGGTTGGCCAGCGCCACCAGGTCCTTGGTCAGTGGAACCCGCCGCTTCAGCGCCTGCTCCTCCGCCTCCAGCGAGTCCCGGCGCGGCTTGGACAGCTGCTCCGACTTTTGATCCTTGACCGACTCGATCTGGCTCAGCCGGAGCTCGCGGCTCCGGACCAGCTCCTCCGCGTGCTGACGCCGCTCCGTGGCCGCGGCCTGATCGGCATCGGCGCGGTTGAGTGCCTGGTCGGCGGCCTCGATGGCCCGCCCCAGTTCGGCATCCGACCGCGGCGGGAGCACGATCGAGCTCACGAGCTGCAAGGTGCTCGCCCGGTCCTTGGCGGTCTCGCCCTGCACCGAGAAATCGCCCGGCGCATAGGCCTGGGCGCTGGTATCAGCGCCGACGGCCTGGCCCGTAGCCGGCGCCGCGGCAAGCAGGAGCGAGCCGGTGAGCGCCGCGGCCAGTCTGAGAGTACTCCTGATCATGGATGAACCTCCCTCGAGGACCTGCAACCTCCCGGTATACACTAGCCCCGGGGCGAGGGACCCGACACTGCACCTTGGTTCAGCCGCGGCCGCCAGCGGCGGCGGCCGATCTCGGAGCGCCTTCCCGCCCGAGGCTGCCATGCTCCGCGTCGTCCGAGCCCTGCTCCTTTGCACCCTGATCGTCCCTCCGGCGGCCGCCCAAGGCCCCGGACACCGATTCGCCGCGCTCCTGGGCGGGGCGACGCTCAGTGATCTGAACGGCCTGGCGCATACCAGCGGCAGCCGGTGGGGCGGTACCGCAGGCATAGCGGTAGGGTACAACAGCTGGAGGACGGCGCTGGCGCTGGAGGGCAACTGGATCCAGAAGGCGGCGAAGGCGCCCGACTCGACTATGTCGAGCTGCCGCTGACCGTCGGGGCGGTGGTCGTGATGGGACAGGGGTCGATGCGGGCGGATCTACAGTGGGGTCAGCGCGGCCTTCAAGGTGGGGTGCAGCTCCGACCTCGTGAATTGCGACCTTGCCGAAGGCACGGAGTGGGGATTGCCGATCGGTATCCAGCTCGCCACGGTCCGGTCCAACGGCGGCTTCGTCGGGCTGGACGTCCGGTACTCCTTTCCGCTGTCGGACGCATTCCAGGGCACCGATATCGAGAACCGTACCTGGCAATTCCTCATGCTGGGCAGATCCCTCGGCAGCTAGCCCTCTCCCAGCGGCGGCCTCCCTGACGGAGGCCGCCGCTATGCCTCGAAGGCGGCTTCGGGGCACTCAGTGGAAGAGACCCTTCAACAGGCTGGCAGTATCGGGACCGGCCACCTTGCCCACATAGTCGGTCACTGCCGGAATCAGCTGGCTGGCGGTCTCGGGGCTGATACCCAGCTTTCCGAACGCGGCGTTGAGCCCGGCCTCATCGGTGATCGGGCCGGTTACGCCACCGGCCTCCTTGGCGGCCCGAATGTTGTCTCCGGCCCCGGGGATCGCGGCCGAGATCTTCTGGAACTCCGCCGAGGGCAGCGCTCCTTCGGCGTAGGCGAGAATGGCGCCCACGCCGGCCTTCGACTGGGCGGGCGACAGCCCGAGCTTGCTGCTCAGCATGTCCGTGAGGCTCCCCGTCGCAGCCGGTGCAGCCACGGCAGCGGCGTCCGCGGCCGGTTCGGCTTTGGCGGTGTCAGGCGTCGGCGCGGCGCCGGTTTCGCTGGAAGACTTGCCGCAGGCCACACCCGACATCGCGGAGATCATCGCATAGGCGAGAAATGCATTGCGCATGGTAGATGCTCCTTTCGCCGGCCCTGGGCCCGGGCCGGAGCGCTCCACGGTCCTTTTAGGGGCCGTCCGTCATTGCGACTTGTCGCCGATCATCGGCATGCTCGCCTGCAGGTTGGCGCTGATGATCGCGTCGAGGGCGTTCTCGATCTGGTACAGGCGCGCCACCTTCACGGCCGGCAGCACCTTCCGGAACTTGCCGACGTACTTCTTCTGCAGGTCCAGCTGGTTCTTCCGCAGCTTGAAGGCGTCGTCCAGCAGCTTGTCGGCCTGCTCGTCGGTCAGCTTGTCGGCATTGGTGAAGTAGGTCTCGATCAGGGCGACCCGCTGGTCACCGATCTTGGCGGCGTCCCGCTGGTAGTCGCGATACACCGGCCAGAATGCCTCGCTCTCCTGCGGGGTGAGCTCCATCAGCTCCTTCACGATTTCCTGCCGCCGGCTCTGCACCTCGGACCGGGTGAGCTCGATCTCGTCCCGAAGGTTGGCCTGGGTCTCCTGGGCCTGGCACGGCGTCGCCGCGGCGGTGAGACCGCAGACCACTGCCGCCATCGTAGCGCTTCGCAAGTGTCGCATGGGAGGGCTCCTTTGGATGAGCCCCAGGATACCCCGGCTCGAAAGGCCGACCTATTGGACTTTCGTGCAGGGCGCCAGCCCGCTGCCGGGCACTACCCCGCGCCGGCCTCGTCGAGCCGGCCCGTCAGGCAACCGATGGCGAACAGGAGGGAGGAGTCGTCGAACGGCTTCCGGAGACAGATGACCTCTTCGGAGCGCCGGAGCATGGCGGTGATTGCGGCATCGTCGTGCGCCGTCACCAGTACCGTGGGAGGCGCCTGCCCCGCGGCGGTGAGCTCGGCATGGAGTTCGCTGCCGCTCATTCCGCCGAGGTACACGTCCACGATCAGGCAATCCAGCTCGGCGCTCCGGCCGCTCTCCAGGAACTCCTCCGCGGACGCGAAGGTCTGGACCCCGTACCCGCTTACCCGCAGGAGACGCCCCAGCGCTCCGCGGACGCCGGCATCGTCGTCCACGACGGCAACTTGTATCACGTTGTGGGGCTCGGGTGAGGGCCTGCGCTCATGTCCAGGCCTGAAAGTGCCAGGGAGGGAAGGATTGGCGTCGGCGAGCCCGCACGCCATTGCCTCTTAGTACAACCCGCTAGTCCTCGCCCGAGGGCACGGGAATGGGGTCGGTGCCCTCGGCGGGCGGCTGGCGGAGGCGCTCGGCCATGAGGACCAGCTGGGCCAGGGACGGTGCCCCCATCTTCTGCATCACCCGGCCGCGATGCACCTTGACCGTCTGCTCGGTGGTACCCAGACGGCCCGCGATCTGCTTGTTCAGGTTCCCCTTCACCACGAGGGCGAAGACCTCGCGTTCCCGAGGGGTGAGCAAGGCAAAGCGCTCGTTGGCCTCCTGAACCTCCGCTCTCAGCCGTCGGGCCCTGGCGTCCCGGCGCAGCGCGCGCCCAACTGCGCCCAGCAGCTCGTCCTCATCCACCGGTTTGGTGAGGAAGTCCACCGCGCCGAACTTCATCGCCTTCACGCTGGTCGGCACATCGCCGTACCCGCTGATGAACACGATTGGAATCCGGTGGCCCGACAATCGAAGCATCGCGAAGAGATCGAGCCCGTTCATCTCGGGCAGCCGCAGGTCGCTGACCAGACAGCCGGGCCGATCGTGCGCCACGGACCGGAGCAGCTCGTCCGCGGAGGCGAACAGCTCCACGCTGTGTCCCGCCGAGCGCAGGAGTCGGCCGAGCGCGCGCCTCACCCTGGCGTCGTCGTCCAGCACGTAGACGACTGGCTGCTCGACGTCCGGCGGGTCGCTGGCGTCGGACGACGGGACCGATTCCCGTTGACCTCTCGTCACGACTCGGATGCGGAACTCCTTGCCCCACGGCCTCCCGGCCGGAAGTGAGGGCTGCGGTGAGACATCTGCGAGCATCGGGTCAAGAGCACACCGACGTGCGGCCCGCTACTGGGCCAGGGTAGAGCGGCTCTGTCAGGCGGCGGTCGCACGCATGCGTCACGTGCATGCGGAAATGCTCTCATGGTCGCGACAGGATCTGGTTGGGCCAAATATCCGGCCCGCAATCGGTTGGGTCAAGGCGCCGAGGGGGAGGCCTCAGACCAAAGTCCAGTAGCCGCCGGGCCGGGTTCGGCGTAACGTCATCGGGTCGGCCTGACGCCCTTCCCCCAAGGACAACCCCTTGGCCCGCACCGCGACGCGCGTCCTCCTCGGCCTGCTGACGACGGGGATAATCGTCGGCGGCGTTCTTCTCGCCGGCCTGTACCTCGGCGGCGCGACCTGGATCGTCAACCGTGTCCTCGCCGCGGTGAACCCGTATCCCGGCACCGCGCTTCGAAGCGCCCGGGTGGGTGGCAACCTGTACCGGGTCATCCGGGTCTACAACGTCCGCCTGACCCGGCCGGAGGGAGAGGTCGCGGTCCGGCTCGACAGCCTCACCTTGCGGTACGATCCCTCGAGCCTGCTCGGCGGCGGCATCGTCATCCGGAAGGCGCGCCTCGATGGCCCGAACGTCCTGCTGACCCAGCGGCGGGACTCGAGCTGGGATCTCTTCGATCTGCCACGTCGCCCCTCCGACTCGACTCCCTCGGGTTCGGCCGGACCCGGAATCACGATCGAGCGGCTCTCGATTCGCCGAGGCAGCGCACGGGTGCGCCTCGCCGGCTCGCCGGCGCAGGGAGGTCATCGCCTCGAGGATCTCGAGGCGGAAGGCGCCGGGATCGTCATCGGACCCGGCATCCGGATCGGGCGGGCGGGGCTGCGCGTGCGCGTCCTCCCCGAGGGCCGAGCGCCCGATTGGCTGGCTCTCGAAGCTCGAGGGTCGCTCCAGAGGGGGCACCTCGATCTCGATACGCTCTCCGTTCGCTCCCCGGCCAGCGCCATCGCCGCCAGGGGAGCCGTTCCCCTGCCCCCCGGCGGTGGCCGGCGGCTGGACTTGAGTGGCCTCGACATCCGCCTCACCGCTCGGCCCCTCGCGTGGCGCGATCTCCGCCTCCTGAAAGCGGACCTCGACCGGCCAGGCACCGTGACGCTGGATCTGGATGGTCGCGGCGAGGGGCGTGGTGCGACGCTGCGCTTGACGGCGGAGTCTTCGGACGGCGGGATTGCGACGCTGAAAGGATTCCTGACTCCACCGGGTAGCTCGCCGATGGAGTATCGGGGTGAGGTCACGTTTCGACGACTGGACCCCAGGCTCGTCACCCTCAGTGCCACTCGCGGCGAACGGCTGAACGGGGACGTCCGCATCGATGTGCGCGGGCCGAGCCTCGATCGCCTGGACGGACAGGCGAGGGTTCGGCTCTACGACTCCCGCTATGCGGCCGTCCGCACCCGCCGGCTCGTGGCGAACGCGGAGCTCGCCGCCGGCCACTCCGACATCGAGCTCGAGGGCGAGCTGGGACCGATGCGCTTGGTGGCGGATGGCTGGCTCAAGCCGTTCGACAGCGTGCCCACCTATGAGCTCGGCGCGCGCGTCGCCCCTGCGGCTCATGGCGAGCGGTCGGTCTGGCTCGACCGCCTGCTCGGACGGGGCGGATCGCAGCTCCTTATCCGCGTGAATGGTCGTGAGTTCGATCCCGACCTGGCGGATCTCCGAGCCACGGTCAGCGTGGTGCCAGGGCACGGCTCTTCGGGGTTGCTTGATTCAGGCTCGGTCCTGGCACGGCTGGCCGCGGGCACGGTCGAGATGCGCGGGCAGGTGGGCGCCACCGGTGGGCTGCTCGCACTCCGCGGGAAGGGCAAGCTCGGCGGCGAGCCGCGCTATCGAATCGAGGGCGAAGCCATGCCGGGCATCGACCTGGCCGCATTGCTCGGCGCCGGCACCACCAGCGGGCTCGCCGGCACGTTCGTCGTGGACGGACAAGGCACGCGACGGGAGACCTTGCGGGGAAACGTGGGGCTCTCCGCCCAGGGCTGGTATGGATCGCATCAGTTGGCCGGCACCCGCCTCGATCTCGAGCTCCTGAACGGGATCGCCCGTCTCGCCGGGCGGAGCTACGTGGACGGGGCCTCGGTGGAGCTCGGTGCCGACGCGCGGCCGTTCGACGCGGAGCCGGCGCTCACTGTCCGGAACCTGCGTTTCCGACACCTGGATCTCGCTCGCATCGCTCCCGGGTCTGGCCTCGGGACCGATCTCACCGGCAGAGGCGCTCTCCGCGCGCGCGGCCGTCGGCTCGACCGGCTGCGGCTGAGTGGTCACCTGTTCCTGGAGCCTTCGCGAATCGGACCGAACGCGATGGACAGCGCAACCATTGCCGGCTCGCTCACCCGTGGCGACCTCGATGTGCGCCTCAGCGTGGCTGCGCCGGCGGGTGAAGTCAGGCTGACAGCGACCGGGCGTCCGCTCGACTCGGGTCCCCGGTACACGGTGCGCGACGCGACCTTTCGCGATCTCGAGCTCGGCGCTCTGCTGGATGTCGATGGCCTGCACACCCGTTTGGCTGGGTCGCTGCATCTCGAGGGCAGCGGCCGCCGTCGCGAGGACGCGTGCCTGAATGGCACGCTCAGCCTGGCGCCGTCCACGGTGAACCAGGCCGCGATTCGGGAGGGCGAGATCCGGGTCGGCCTCACCGCAGGCCGGCTGGGTCTGACAGGCAAGCTGATGGGCGAGGGGGACAGTGTCCTGATCGACGCGGCTACGGAGCCGTTCGCGAATCCCCGGCTCGTCCGCCTGGCGAGCGTCGTGGACCTCCGGGATCTGGGCCCTCTGCTGGGGCGCGAGGATCTCGACGCCGGCGTCGCCACTCGCCTCGCGGTGGAAGGCGCGTGGGGCCCGCGAGACTCCATCCGGCTCGAGGGCACGGTCTTGGGAAGCGGTCGCTACCAAGCGATCTCCCTGGACTCCTTCCGGACCAGGCTCGGACTGTCCGCGGGAACGCTGACGGTGGACTCGCTCGACCTCCGGTCCAACCTGGGAGCGGCCACAGCGGCCGGCACGATCGGGCTGTTCGGGCCCGGCGCCTCCGCACCATCGGCCCTCCGGGTCCAGGCGAGCCTGTCCGACCTCGCGCCGCTCGACTCGAGGCTGGGACTCAAGGGGCTCGGCCTCGACTCGGGCGAGGTCACGCTCTCGGTCGAGGGCACGCGCGACCGGCCATCGATTCGAGCCGACGTGGAGGGCACCGGCCTCGCGTTGGGCGGGCGGCGGGTCGGCGTCCTGCACGGGTCGGTTCGTGGCGAGCTCGCGCCGGACCGCTCGATCGCCGGTGGGGATGGCGACCTCTTCCTGGAGCGGGTGTACGCCCCCGGCAACCCGGCCAGCAACATCCGTGTCCAGGGATCCTATCGCGACGACGAGCTCGACCTGCGCGCGCGGGTGGATCAGTACGGGCGGCGGAGCGTTCGGATTGCCGCCAGGGCGTTCCCCTCGGACGGCGCGGGACGCGTGGAGCTCGACACGCTCGACGCCCGGAGCGAAACGGAGAGCTGGTCGCTGGTTCACCCTGTCCAGATCAGCTACGGAACCCAGCTTCGGGTGGACGATTTTATCCTCGGTTCCGGTGGTCGGCGGATCGCCGTGGACGGCACAGTGAATCGTCATGGCCAGCAGCGGCTCGCCGTGCAGCTCGACTCCTTCCCGGTGGGTTGGCTGGCCGCGGTCGCCGGGCTGGGGTCGCTGGACGGCGAGATCAGCGGGTCGGTGGCCCTCAGCGGAGCCGCCGCGAGCCCCAGGCTGACGGGCGCGCTGGACGTGGCACTCGAGTCTCGGGGCAAGTCGGTGGGACGCACGCGTGCCCGGCTCGATTGGGCAGGGTCCAGCGGGCTGGGTATCGATCTCGGTCTCTTCCATCCCAAGGGTGACAGCCTGCGGGTGACAGGTCAGGTGCCGCTGGCCCTTTCCCTGGCCGCCGACTCGGGACTGGTGAGCCGAATCCCGGATGGCACGCTGAAGCTCGAGGCCAGAGCCGAAGGCTTCCGCCTCGACCTGTTCGAGTCGCTGCTCGACCCCGTCACCGTCAAGTCCCTCCGGGGACGACTCAAAGTGGACGCCCACGCGCAGGGAACGCTGTCGTCACCTCAGCTCAGTGGGCGGATCCAGCTCGCGGACGCCAAGGTCGTCCTTCCCCGGCTGGGGGCGACCTACGAGGGTCAGGTGCAGGCCACGTTGGCGGGACAGGCCGTTCGACTGGAGGCGGCGCGGGTCCGTGCCGGCGATGGGCAGGCCGAAGCGCGGGGAACGGTCCGGTTCGAGGAGTTTCCCCGCGCCGCGCTCGATATCGGGGCCACCTTGACGGATTTCCGCCTCGCCGACGGCGAGAACCTTGGCAGCACCGTCTCCGGGAAGGTGCAGCTCGCCGGCACCAGCGAGTCCCCGCAGCTCCGGGGTGCCTTGGACCTGCGGAATACCGATCTGTACCTGCAGGCCGCGAACCGGGAGAGCTCGGCCGAGGAGGTCGAGCTCACGCCGGAAGACCGTCACACGCTGGAAAGACGCTTCGGCGTGACGCCAGACCGGCGGCGTCGGGATGCCCTGGCGCCATGGGCATTGGACCTGGGGGTGACGCTGGGCGAAAACACCTGGGTGCGTAGACGGACGAACCCGGCCGTCGCGGTGGAGGTGGGCGGCCAGCTCGAGGTCCGGAAGGCGCCGCAGCAGGAGCTCACCATCTTCGGCACCGTCCGGCCGCACGCGGGTCGCAGCTTCGTGGACATCCTCGGCCGACGGTTCGAGGTCACCAGCGGCGAGGTGGCCTTGAACGGCCCGCTCGATTCGGTCCGGCTCGACGTCCAGGCAGAGTACCGTGCCGACTCGGGCGGCAGCGACACGCCATCCGGCGTCGTCATCACTACTGAGGTGTCCGTGGACAGCGGCCGCCTGACCGTGACCCTCGGCTCACGTCCGCCGATGAGCATGACTGATATCAGGTCCTACCTGGCGACCGGCAGACCGGCGGGTACGGATCCCACCCGAGCCAGCGATGAGCCTGACGTCGCCACCACCGGCGCGTCCCTCGCGATGGGCGCCGCGTTGGGCACCCTGGCCGGGGGCGCGGGACAGAAGCTGGGCTTCGACGTGATACAGATCCTGCAGGACCGGGGTGGAGGACAGACCCTGGTCGCGGGAAAGTACGTCTCGGCGCCTCTGTACCTCGGGTTTCGACAGCCTATCGTGGTCAGTGAGGACGACACCGGGCCGGAAGGGACCAGCGGCAACATGGAATGGGAGCTCGAATACGCCGCCTTGCGCCGGGCGTTGCTCAACGTCCAGGGGGCCGGCAATGAGCTCCGTGTGTTCCTGCGGCTCCGGCGGTGATGCGCGCCGGCGCAATCCTGCTGGCCCTCTCGCACCTCCTCGGTGCCGGGCCGGCGGTGGCGCAGGATTCGCTCCTCGCCATTCGGCCGGACGCGCAGGTGGGCTCCGTCGAGTTCCGATTCTCCGGTTCCCAGAGCTTCTCCCAGGCGGAGCTGGGCACCCGGATCGCGTTGCGTGGCCGGGGATCCCTCTACGATCTGCGGCGTGCGCTCGGGGAGCTGCCGCTGGTGCCGTCACCGGGCCGCTACGCGTTCGACCCCGTCGAGCTGCAGAAGGACGTGGTCCGCCTGCGGCACTTCTACCGCCGCGCCGGCTTCGCCCAGCCCCATGTGGATTACGAGGTCCGGACCAACGGTCCGGGCACGGTGGTCGACGTCTCCTACGTCATAGACGAAGGTCCGGCAGCGGTGCTGCGCACGGTGCAGGTGGCCGGGCCGGACAGCTCCGCGTCGCTGGTCCTTCCGGATTCTCTGACCGCGAGCTGGAGTGAGTTCGAGGCCCGTCTCGCCGCCCGCCGGGGTCAGCGCTTCGGCGAAGCCGATCTCACGGCGGCGCAGGACAGCCTGATCGGATGGCTGCACGACCACGGATATCCGTTCGCGGAGGTGCGATCGACGCGAACGGTAGATACGGCGCAGCAGACCGTCGATGTGCGGCTGCAGGCGAATCCGGGACCCCTGAGTCGCATCGGGGCCATTACCGTCGAGGGGAACACCTCGGTGGGCGACCAGGTCGTGCTGCGTGAGCTTCCCTTCCGGAGTGGCGACCTGTACTCCGCCCGCACGTTGGCCTCCGCGCGGGCGCGGCTCCAGGCGGTGGACCTCCTCGCTCGGGCGGTCGTGGACGTGGACTCGCAGCCGGCGGCCGACTCGACGCTTTCGGTGCGGATCCAGGTCCAGGAGACGCGCCCCCGCCTCACCCTGGCCGAAGTGGGCTACGTATCGGAAGGCGCGGGGCTCACCGGGCGGGTGCAATGGACCAACCCGAACTTCACCGGAGGCGCACGAAGCCTCACGGCCTCGCTGGAAGCGCAGAGCGGGGCCGGGGCGGTCGGTACCGAGGCCGAGCAGCTGTTGCGCGCCTCGCTGAGCCTCACCCAGCCCTATGTGTTCATCCCCCGCCTGTCCTTCATCGTGGGGCCCTATGCCGAGTACCGGAACGACCTGAAGGATCAGTCGGTGGCGGTGGGCGTGAACGCGGCTCTCGTTCACCGGCTCGCCGCGCTCTCGTCCATCGCGCTCGAGTACCGGTTCAGCGCCCGTCACATCTACGAGTACCACTTCGGCGCGGTTTCCTCGGGAGACATCAACCTGCTGGAGCTGCTGGCCCTCCAGTACCCACCCTTGGTCGACTCCCTGGGGTACAGCGAGAACAAGAGCAGCTTCACACTGTCCGGATCGTTCGCCGACGTGGACAATCTGACGGACCCGCGCCGGGGATGGATCGTCCGACCGAGCGCCAAGATCACGTTCCCGGAGGCCTGGACCACGGCGCAATTCGGTCGGCTCGACCTCTCCGTCTCCAGGTTCCAGCCGCTGGGGCGCAATGTCGTCCTCGCCGCGCGCGTGTCCGCGGGGCGGCTCTACCCGTTCGGGAAAAGCGTCCCCTCCGAGGGAAGCGACCCCATCTTCTCGTTCATTCACCTGCGGGACGAATCGATGACGGCGGGCGGGACCAACGACGTGCGAGGGTGGGGCGATCGCAAGCTGGGCCCCAAGGTTCCCGACGTGGAGGCGCACATCGTGGGGATCGACACCGTGCTCACGGCCGAACAGTACGTTCCCATCGGCGCCCTCGCCCGGATCAGCGGCTCGCTGGAGCTTCGCTTCCCCACCCCGGGCATGACGCCCGCCTGGAGAACCCAGGTGTTTCTGGACGCCGGCCGGGTTTGGACCCCCGACGAGCGCTTCTCCCAGGCGGCCCTGCTTCCGGAGAATACCGAGCTCCGCTGGTCGGCCGGCGTGGGGCTCAGTTATCAGACGCCGGTGGGGGCGATCGGCTTGAGCCTGGCCTACAAGCTGAACCCGTCACCCCTGGACCTTCGCAGCGCCGGCAAGGTGCTGGACGCCTTTGTCGCGGGAGAGCCGATCGAGAGCGTCGAGACCGACCCGCTCAGCCGCTTGCACCTCCACTTTTCCTTCGGTGTCGCGCTCTAGCCATGGCCTTGCCGAACCTCGACCAAGGTGCAATGGGCGGGGCAGCCCGAGCGGGGTAGCGTGCCCCATGCCGCGCTTCCGGCATCCTGTGCTGGTGGCTCTGTTGTTGCTCCTGCCGACCGAGCTCGCACGAGCCCAGACCGGGGCGCCGGACAGCGCGCCGGCCGTCGCTCAGCGCGACTTGATGGACCTGTTCGCCAAGGTCCTGGGCCGCGAGCCCAAGGTGGTGGTGGACAGTCACCCGCCCCTCGTGCTGTCGGTTCTGCCGGCGTTCCAGGTCAACCCCGCGTACGGAGTGCTCTTCGGAGTCGCCACGACCGCGTTGTTGCGTCTCGGGCCGCCGCCGGAGACCAGCGCCTCCACGGCCGGGGTCACCGTCAGCTACACCACCAAGCAGCAGTTCAACATCGTGGCGCGCGCGAACATCTTCGGCCCGCGCAACCAGTTCCTGATTCAGGGCGACTGGCGCTATCAGGACACCTCGCAGCCCACCTACGGACTGGGCCCAGCGCTGCCCGAGGACCTCGAGGACAACCTGGAGTACCGGACCATCCGCCTCTACCAGACCGTGTTTCGCCCGGTCAGCGGCCAGTTGATGGCGGGCATCGGCTACCACTACAGCAACTACTTCGACATCGTGGACCCCAAGGCCGAGCAGGGCCTCCCTTCCCCGGTGGTCGACTACAACGACGGAGAAGTCGTTACCCAAATGGTCTCCTCGGGGCTGTCTCTGAACATGGTGTTCGACAACCGCGACAGCCCGATCTATGCCACTCGCGGCTACTACGCCCTGGGCAGCTTCCGCGCCTTTCCCACCTGGCTGGGAAGCGACACCGAGTGGCAGAGCTTCCAGACAGACTTCCGCACCTACAGCCCGACACGTCTCCCCGGTCGGGGCGTGTTCGCCGTATGGGCCACCACCTGGTTCACCTTCGGCACTCCGCCCTACCTCGAGCTACCCGCTATCGGATGGGACACGTATCAGCGAAGCGGCAGGGGGTACCCGCAGGGCCGCGTGCGTGGCGAGAACCAGCTCTACCTGGAGGGTGAGTACCGCGTGACGCTCTCGCGAGACGGATTCTGGGGCGCCGCCGGCTTCGTGAACCTGCTATCGACCAGCGACCCCGCCACGGGTGCCTTCGAGAAGGTGAATCCCGGTGTCGGGCTCGGGCTGCGCATCAAGTTGAACAAGCGGTCCACCACCAACATCACGCTGGACTACGCGGTCGGTGCGGAAGGGGCCAACGGTCTCTTCCTGGGAACGGGGGAGGCGTTCTGATGAGATGGCCACTGCTCGCATGAGATGGCCGCTGCTCGCACTCTTGCTCGGGGCGGCACTGAGCCCCTCCCCTGTCGCGGCCCAGAGCGACTCGGTCCGCATCAAGTTCGAGTGTCCGTCTTGCGGCGGGCGTGCGAGAGTCGGAATCGCGCTTCTCGAGACCGTGGGCGTGCAGATCGGGGTCAACCTGATCAATCAGTTCATCATCGTGGACTCGAGTCAGGATGTCACCCCGGAGACCTGGGGGAGGAACCTCCGCGAAGGGTGGGAGTTCGACGCCAATCACTTCTCGACCAACCAGTTCGCCCATCCGTACAGCGGAAACATCAACTTCAACGCCGCTCGCTCGAACGGTCTCGACTACTGGTCGTCCATCCCCTTCGCGGCCATCGGGAGCCTTATCTGGGAATACTTCGGCGAGATTCATCGACCGTCGCTCAACGACTACATCAGCACGACGGTCGGCGGCATCGCCCTGGGGGAGCTGACCTTTCAGCTCTCCAGCCTGGTGCTCGACAACGAGGCCACCGGCAAGAGCCGGTTCTGGAAGGAGATGGCCGGCCTGGCCATCAATCCGGCACGGGGGGTGAACCGGTTCCTGTTCGGAGACTGGCACGAGGTCGGACCCAATCCCCCTGACCGCACGCCCGAGCTCATGCGGGGCGCCATGCGGGCGGGCTTCCGTATCGTGGACAATGGCTCCGGGCTGGACAAGGGCAGCTTCCATCCCTTCATCACCTTCGATTTCCTGCACGGCGATCCGTTCGAGCAGCCCTACACCAAGCCATTCGACGTCTTCCTCTTCAACGCTCAGCTCAACGCAGCCGAGTCGAGGGTCATCGGACGTCTGACGGCGTACGGCAGGCTGTACTGGAAGCGTCTGGACAGCGGCGAGCGGCCGCGCCATGCCCTGCTCGTCACCCAGAACTACGACTACTACAACACCGACGCGTTCAAGCTGGGCGGCCAGAGCGTGGACGTCGGTGTGATCTCCCGATTCGACCTGAGCAGCCGGCTGCGGTTGCATACCACGCTGATGGGCAAGGGCATCATCCTCGCGGCGGTGAATTCCGAGTTCGTGGACGGCCCGAACCGCGACTACGATTTCGGTCCCGGACTGGGGATCTCCCTGGGCGGGACCCTCACCCGTGGCGGGCTGCAGATCGCACGATTGAGCTACGCGATACAGACGATCCACAACGTGAACGGCCTGGCGGGAAACCATTACCTCCACGAGGCGGTGGTCGACGCCTCGGTCCCGCTCAGCCCGAGGTTGAGTGTCGGCGGCGAGGGGCTGTTCTACCACCGCCGGAGCAACTACCGAAACTTGCCCAGCGTCACCCAGGACACGCCCGAAATCCAGGCGTATCTGCGATGGAGGTTCTGATGCGGATCCGCCTGGCACTGATACTGGCGATGACAGCCACCGCTCCCGGATCGGCCGGCGCGCAGAGCGGCGTGTGGGTGTCCGTCGGCGGTGGTGCGGCACGGAACCGGGTGTCCTGCGAGAGCTGTGAGGACATCACTCACCATTGGGGCGCCAGCGGATTCGTCCGCGTCGGCGGAGTGGTCCGCCGGAACGTCCTGGTCGGGGGTGAGTTGCACTTCTGGCAGGCGACCATCGATGATCAGGACGTCTATATCCGCGGTGTCCAGGCCGTCGTCGTCTGGTATCCATCGCCGCCCGGAGGCCTCTTCGGGCAGGCGGGACTCGGTCTGTCCCGGATCAGGAACTCCTTCGACGTCGGAGGGGAGGTCGTTCGGGGGGGCGAAACCGGCCTGGGCGTGACGGCGGGTGTCGGCTGGGACTTCCCGCTCGGCAAAGGGATCTATCTCACTCCACGGGTCGCGAGCGTCGTGATACCCGTGGCGACCATAGACACGCCCGCCGGCCCGCTCGACAATGTGGTCGGCACGCTCTACCGGTTCGAGCTAGGTCTGACGTTCCGCTAGGCCCGAGGATCTCCCATGCTCCGCACCGCTCGAGCTCTGCTCTTGGCTACTTCCGTCCTCGCCGCTCCCGCTTCCGCCTTTGGCCAGGCACCCGGCAGCAAGTTCGCCGCCGTCGTCGGCGGGCTGGTCCACAGCGACCTGGGCAGCTTCATCAACACGGGGGGTCGCTGGGGAGGCACCGCCGGGATCCTCGTCGGCGTCAACGCGTCCTGGACCTCGATCACGGCCGAAGGCAACTGGATCCAGAAGGGCGACGAGAGCACCCACCTGGACTACATCGAGTTTCCGGTCACGATCGGCGCCGTCACGGTGCTGAGAGACGGCAAGACGCGCGGCCGTCTGTACTCCGGCCTGAGCCTCGGCTTTCAGACGGGCTGCGACTCCGAGACGCTCGACTGCGATCAGGCTGAAACCACGGAGCTGGGCTGGCCCCTCGGCTTTCAGTTCGCCACGGTCAGGGGGAACAACACCTTCATCGGGGTGGACCTGCGTTATTCCTTCCCGCTGATCGAGGTCTACGACGACCTGGACGCCCACAACCGCCCGTGGCAGCTCCGCTTCATGGTCGGTAAGTCGCTGGGACAGTCCTCCAGATAACTAGCCGCTCGCCGCGGCATGCTCCGCCGAGATGGGCTCGCCACTGAGCATCAGGTGGAAGGTGGCGCCACCCTCCGCATTGTTGTCCGCCCAGAGCTTGCCGCCGTGCGCGGTGACGATCGACCGACAGATCGCGAGCCCGAGCCCGAGCCCGTGCGGCTTCGAGGTGACGAAGGGCTCGAACACCCGGTCCATCTCGTCCGGCGGTATGCCGGTTCCCTGATCCGCGACCGACAGCTCCACCCCGCCCGTCTCCGTCTCAGCGGTCACGATCGTCACCTGCTTCTCATCGCTGGTGTCGGCGGCCATCGCGTCACAGGCGTTGAGCAGCAGGTTCAACAGCACCTGCTGGAGCTGCACGCCGTCGGCAAAGACCGGCGGCAGGGTTTCCGAGAGCCGCGCATCCACCGTCACGCCGCGCTGGATCAGGTCGCTGTGCACCAGGCCGAGCACTTCGGTCACGACCTCATTGAGATTCAAACGGCCGGGCTGCATGTCGCCCTTCCGCAAAAACGCCCGCAGCCGCTCGATGACCTTACCCGCCCGTCGGTCGTCCTCCGCGATGTCCTCCAGAATGTTCCTCAGCTCGTCCAGGTCCGGTGAGGCGACCCGGAGCAGGCGCTGCGCCGCCCGGGCGTTGGCGAGGATGGCGGTCAGCGGCTGGTTCAGCTCGTGCGCCAGGGCCCCGGAGAGCTCGCCCAGCATCGCCACCCGGCTCAGGTGCGCCACCTCGAGCCGCTGTTCCTGGGCTTCGGCCTCGGCCCGCCTGCGCTCGGTGATGTCGCGAATGAAGAAGATGAAACAGGCCGCCCCGCCCATTTCCACCGTGTCCCCGGCGATGACCACCTGGCGGATCTCGCCCGTCCGGGTGCGCGACTCGCTCTCGAGATCGCCGACCCGATGCCCCTCGGCGAGCAGCGCGCGGAGGCGCGCGCGATCGTCCGGCCGTACGTGCAGGCCGAGGTCCGCCGTGGTCCGGCCCACCACCTCGCTGCGCCGGTAGCCGAACACTTTCTCCCAGGTGTCGTTTACCTCCAAGATCCGGTCGTCCTCCCGCGAGACGATCGCGATGGCGTCGGGGCTCGAGCGGAACGCCTTGCTGAAGCGCTCCTCGGAGCTCCGCAACGCCTCGTCGGTGTGCATCCGCTCGGTGACGTCCTGGACGAAGCCCACCATCCTGAGGATGCGCCCTTCGCCATCGCGGAAGAAATGGCCTCGGTCCTCCAGCCATAGCACCCGTCCGTCCCGGTGGTAGAACCGGTAGGTGAGGCTGAACTTGTCCTCGGTGGCGAGGACCCGGGCGATCTCCCCGTCGAAGCCCGCGCGGTCGTCGGGGTGCACCTTGTCCGCCCAGCCGTTCAGTCCGTCGTGCAGCTCGTCCCGCCTATAGCCCAGAATGCGCTGGGTGTCACCGCCAAAGGTGACCTCATTGGTGTGGGGGTCCCAGTCGTAGAGCACCTGGTTGCTCGACAGGACCGCGGCCTCGTACCGGCTCTTCCACTCGCTCACGGCGGCGTGACCGAGTTTCCGCTCCGTGATGTCCGCGTTGACGCCGAGCAGCCTCGTGGGGCGGCCAGTCCCATCGAAGAGCGCGACGCCTTTCGCGTGGATCCAGCGAACCTTCCCGTCCGGGCGAGTGATGCGGAACTCCGTTTCGTAAGGGGTGCCCTCCTGCATGGCATGCCGTACTGCGGCGGCCACCTCGGCTCGGTCGTACGGGTGAACCAGCTGGAGAAACCGATCGAGCGTGAAGTCCCGGGGGGCGCGGTCGAGACCGAACATCTCCTTCGACTTGTCGGACCAGGACGACCGGTCCATGTCGATCTGCCACTCCCAGGTGCCCATCTGCGCCGCGTCGAGCGCCAGCTGGAGACTCTTCTCGCTCCGCCGGGCCTCGTCCTGGGCGCGGAGCCGCTCCCGCGTGACCGCTGAAAGCGCCGTGAGCGGGACGGCGATCACGATGAGGAACAGCTGCATGGAGAAGGCGTTTTCGGCCGGTGTGCTGGCGACGAAGGGTCCATCGCCGCCGATGGCGCCGTCGATGGCCAGCAGCGAGACTCCCAGCAGAAACCCACTGGTGGTCGCCGGGCCGAAGCGCACCGCTGCCCAGAGCAGAAACGGCAGGGGAGCATAGAGCAGCGCCGGCACCGTTGTCGGC
>JBKPGZ010000117.1:0-4175 GCA_046729675.1 Gemmatimonadota bacterium
GACATCTACAGCCTCGGCTGCGTGCTCTACGAGATGCTGGCCGGCGAGCCGCCGTTCACCGGCGCAACCTCGGCTGCGGTGCTCGCTCGGCAAGTCGCCGAATCGGCACCCTCGCTGCGCACGGTGTGCCCGGCGGTCCCCGACGGCGTGGAGCGCGCCGTGATCAAGGCACTGGCCAAGCGACCGGCCGACCGGTTCCGCACCGCCGCCGAGTTCGCCGCTGCACTGCGCGAGTGAGTCCCGTCCTTCCCGCAGGAATACAACACGCTCGTGTCGCCACCCGGTCATAGGTTCGCAGGATGTGCGCCGTGATCGCCGCGCTGCCCCAGGCGGAGCGCCCGCGAGAGCGTCTCTGGTCGCTGGGGCCGGCTGCGCTCACCAGCGTCGAGCTCCTCGCCATCCTGCTGGGGACCGGCACCGGCGGCCGCACGGCGCTCGACCTGGCCGGTCGTCTGCTCGAGGTCGGCGAGGGGTCGCTCCGCCGGATCGCCATGCGCCCGCGTGCGGAGCTGCTCCAGACCGATGGAATCGGGCCGGGAAAGGGTGCGCGGCTGCTGGCGGCATTCGAGATCGGCGCTCGGCTCGCCGGCGAGGGCCGGCCTGCCACGCCACGCATCCGCGAGCCCGAAGACGTCGCGCGCCTGTTCCAGGCGCGGCTGCGTGACCTCCAGGTCGAGGAGTTTCACCTCCTCGCACTCGACAGCCAGAGCCAGGTGCTGCGGCAGGTCCTGGTCACCCGCGGGCTCCTCAACAGCTCGCTGGTGCATCCGCGCGAGGTCTTCCGAGCCGCGATCGCCGAGGCCGCGGCCGGCATCATCGTGGTGCACAACCATCCCAGCGGCGATCCCACGCCCTCCGCCGAGGACCGTACGGTCACCCGCCAGCTGGCGGAGGCCGGCCGGCTGCTGGATCTCCCGCTCTACGATCACGTGATCATCGGCGGGGACCGTTTCGTCAGCCTGGCCACCCTGGGACTGCTCTAGCGGCCAGTCCCCCCGCACCAGTGGTATAAATTCATGGGAGGGAGACGGATACGAACGGGCCCCGACGCCTCGGATGAGACGTCCGCCATCCCGCCGCGTTGACGGCCGATGGACTTCTCGCCATCCTAGACGAGGGCCCGCGTCCGACCGGGCGGGCAAACCCGTTCATCCCAGGCTCCTACCGAGCGGCGGAACCAGGCTGGTTTCGCCGCGGGTTCAGCCTCGTCCGTCTGCCGGGCGTTGGAACGCAGCCGCCGAACAGGAGCACCGTGACTTCGACCTTGCCCGAGCTGGCACCCGAACTGACCGCCGTGCTGGAGCGGCACGCCGACCGGCTGGACCTCGATCTGATCGATCGGGCCCTCCGCTTCAGCGCGTCCGCCCACCGGGGCCAGAAGCGGATGTCGGGCGAGGACTTCGTCTCCCACAGCATCGCCGTGGCCCACATCCTGGCCGAGCAACTGCTGGACACGGCGACCATCGCTGCGGCGCTGCTGCACGACGTGGTGGAGGACTCGGACGTCCGCCAGGAGGACATCGCGCGCGAGTTCGGGCCCGAGATCGCCGGGATCGTGGACGGGCTCACCAAGATCTCCAGCCTCACCTTCCGCAGCTCCGCCGAAGAGCAGGTGGAGAACTACCGGAAGCTGCTGCTCTCGATCGCGAAAGACGCGCGGGTCATCATCATCAAGCTGGGCGACCGGCTGCACAACATGCGGACGCTGGAGCACCTCTCGCCCGACCGGCGGCAGCGCATCGCCACCGAGACGCGGGAGATCTACGCGCCGCTGGCGCACCGCTTCGGCATGGCGGGGATCAAGGCGGAGCTGGAGGACCTGGCCTTCAAGTTCCTGGAGCCCGAGGAGTATCGCGACCTGGTGAACCAGGTGGCCGCCAAGCGCGCGGCGCGGGAGCAGACCATCCTCAAGCTGCGTGGGCCGCTCGAGACCGAGCTCAAGCGGGCGGGGATCGAGTGGTTCGAGGTCACCGGCCGCCCCAAGCACCTCTGGTCCATCTTCCAGAAGATGCGGAAGCGGAACAAGGGCTTCGACGAGATCTACGACCTGATGGCCATCCGGGTCATCGTCCGCACCGTCCCCGAGTGCTACCACGTGCTCGGCGTCATCCACCACAACTGGACGCCGATCCAGGAGCGGATCAAGGACTATATCGCCAGCCCGAAGTCGAACGCGTACCAGTCGCTCCACACCACGATCTTCGGCCCCGGCGGCCAGCTCTTCGAGGTGCAGATCCGCACCCAGGAGATGCACCGCACCGCCGAGTTCGGTATCGCGGCCCACTGGCTCTACAAGCGCGACGGGAAGCCGGACGAGCTGGACCAGCACCTGGGCTGGTTCCGCCAGCTCATCGAGCTGCAGCAGGACACCCACAGCCCCGAGGAGTTCCTCGAGTTCCTCAAAGTCGACCTGTACCAGGACGAGATCTTCATCTTCACGCCGCACGGCGACGTGAAGCGGCTGCCCAAGGGCTCCACCCCCATCGACTTCGCCTTCCACGTCCATACCGAGGTGGGCCTCCACTGCCAGGGCGCAAAGATCAACGGGCGGATCGCGCCGCTGCACCGCGAGCTCAAGAGCGGCGACACGGTCGAGATCCTCACCAGTCCCTCCGCCAAGCCCAGCCGCGACTGGCTGAGCCACGTGCGAACCGCCCGCGCGCGGCACAAGATCAAGCAGTGGATCAACCACGAGGAAGAGAAGGTCAGCGTCACCCTGGGCAAGGAAATCCTCGCCCGGGAGGTGCGCCGGCGCCGGCTGGACCCGCCGGACGACGCCAGGCTCGCTCGAGCGGCCCAGTCGCTCTCGCTCGCGGATGGGCAGGGATTGGAGGTCGCGGTCGGTCGCGGGGACGTGGCCATCGGCCAGGTGATCCGCGCGCTCTACCCCGACCTCCCGACCGACGAGCTGCAGGAGCCCAAGCCGACGGTCTTCGGACGGGTGATCGATCGGATCCGGCTCGGCCGCGGCATCAAGATCCAGGGCGTGGACGGACTCATGGTGCGGTACGCGCAGTGCTGCCAGCCGGTGCCCGGCGACTCCGTCGTGGGCTACGTGACCCAGGGCCGCGGCATCTCGATCCACCGCTCCGACTGCCCCAACCTGCTCACCCTGTCGGCCGAGGAGCGGCGGGTGGAAATCGACTGGCAGGAGAGCCAGGGTGAGTCGTTCGCGGTACGACTGGCGGTGACGGGGGAGGACCGGCGCGGGCTCTATGCCGACATGATGGAGGCGATCAGCCAGACCGGCACCAACATTCGCGCGGCCGACATCCGGACCCGGGACGGCACCGTGTTCGGCACCATCTTCGTCGAGGTGGACAACCTTCCGCACCTGGCCAAGGTGCTGAAGGCCGTGCGACGCGTGAAAGGCGTGACCGAGATCGAAAGGAGGGAAGCGCCCCCCACCTGAGCTGGCATGCAACCTGCCCCATCACTCACCGTTCACCGATCAACCTCGCTCGACAGCCGTACTTGCCTTACCCCCTGGGGCCGGCCGTGCTGCGTTCTGCCAGAGCACACCGGCGCCTTCCGGGACGTGCCATTTGTCGCACGCGGGAAGGAGCACAGTGATGAGTGGGCCGTCGGTGGTCGTGGGCCGCAGCGCCATCGGGCGCGGCGTGTTCGCCTCCCAGTACTTCGAGCCGGGCCAGCCGATGCTCACCCTCGGCGGGCCGATCCTGGCCACGCCCGAGATGCTCTCGCTCGGCGCCGATCGCGTCTACGCGCTCCAGATCGGGCCCGCGGAGTTCATGGATCTGACGCCGCCGGGCCGCTACCTGAACCACTCCTGTGACCCCAACGCCGGCATCCTGGACGACCGGATGCTCATCGCGCTCCGCCCCATCGTGCCCGGGGAAGAGATCCGGTTCGACTACTCCACCGCCATGCGGGAGGACCACTGGACGATGGAGTGCCGCTGCGGTGAATACCTCTGCCGCCGGGTCGTGCTCGACTTCCATCACCTGCCGCCCATCACCCAGAACCGCTATCTCCAGCTCGGCATCGTGCAGCGTTTCATCGTGAACGAGGTGCGCCGCCGCTCCCCCGCGCGACGGCACGCGGTGGCGCGTCGGCGTCCACTCTATCGCCGGATCATTGCCTGAAGGTGTCGCAGGCGTCCGGGCGGCCGGCTTCCATGCCGCGCTGGAACCACTCCTGACGCTGAGCCGACG
>JBKPGZ010000118.1:0-5782 GCA_046729675.1 Gemmatimonadota bacterium
AGCACCCTGCTGCTCTACGGCGCCGTGATCACCTCGACCGTGATCGGGGTGCGGATCGTCTACACGTCGGTGGCCGCTTCCCTGATCCGGCGGTCCCACCGTGGCACGAGGGAAGCAGGCACGCCCAGCTGGTCCCAGGCCGCCTTTCTCGCGTGGGCCGGACTGCGCGGCGGTGACTCCCTGGTCATCGCCCTCGCGGTGCCGATCGCGACGGCAGCCGGCGACCCGTTCCCGGCGCGGGGACTCATCATCTTCATCACGTTCACGGTGATTCTGGCGACGTTGGTCCTGCAGGGCCCGACGCTGGCCCCGCTGATTCGCTGGTTGGGCCTGCGCGAGGGCGAAGAGAGCATCAACGAAGAGGCTCACGCGCGACGCGTCGCCGCCGAAGCCGGTCTCCGGCGCCTGCGGGAGGAAGCCGGGCGCGACGGCGTGGATCGCGCGACCGCGAGATACCTGGAAGCGACCTATCGCCACGGGGTCCAGCGCTGGGCGGCTCGGGACCGGGAGCGCCATGGCCAGGACGACGAGGACCATGCCAGGCTCGCCGGGATCGACGGCACCCGAGCCGAGCTGGTGGCCACGGCCTATCGCGCGTTGCGCGCCGCCATGATCGACGACGAGCGCGAGGCTCTGGTGCGACTGCGCGATCAGGGAGTGATCGGCGACGACGTCCTGCGCCGGGTGCAGCGGGACCTCGACCTGGAGACCATGCTGCTCGAGTCGGCGGCGGACGACGCGCCGCGGTCGCCCTATGAAATCGAATGACCGGTCAGCCGATACCATGGTCTAATGGATGCGTCTCTCGCAGCGCCATAGCCTGGGAGCGGGTGGACGGCGAGCGCTTCGGGAAGCTCCGCGGGATCGCCCAGCCGACCTTGGTGATGAACGGGGTCTTCGACAACATGATTCCGATCAGAAACTCCTATGCCCTGGCCGAGCACCTGCCGCGAGCGATGCTGTTGACCTATCCCGACGCGGGCCACGGGTCGCTGTTCCAGTACCATGAGTCATTCGTGCGGCAGGCATCCCAGTTCCTGGATTCCGAGGTGCTGTAGGCTGGCGTTCGCCCCGGCCGGGACGAGCTCCGCCGGGCGGCTCGGCCCGGCTGCTTGACCGCCCGGGATTGGAACCCCACCTTAGCGCTAGGCCCAGTGGCGGGCCGAAGAGCACCCCTCGTCGTCCCTCCACCTTCGTCCCAGCCCCACTGCAAGCACCCATCGGAATCGGTCGTCTCCAGCCGAGGCGGCCCTTGGAGGTGAATCCCATGCGGTATCGTGTCGTCTCGACCTGGCTCTTGCTATGGTCGGCAGGATGCGGCGGTGGCGCCGACCTCTCGATGCCACCTCCGCCGGAAGTCACCGTCGCCGAGGTACGTGCCGAGGAGCTGGCGGAGTGGGACGAGTATCAAGGGGTATTCCAGGCGGTCGACAGGGTAGATGTCCGTCCCCGGGTGTCGGGCTACCTCATCCGGGTGGCGTTCACCGAGGGGAAGGAGGTTCGGAAGGGCGACGTGCTCTTCGAGATCGACCCCGAGCCCTATCAGGCGACGCTGGACCAGCGCCAGGCCGATCTTGCCAGGGTCCGGGCCCGCCTCTCGCTGACCGAGCGCGACGTAGAGCGGGGCGAGCGCCTGGTTGCGGCCCAGGCGATCTCCCAGGAAGAACAGGATACTCGGCTCACCCTGCTTTCGGAGGCGCGTGCGGAGGTGGCGGCGGCGGAAGCGGCGGTGCGGGCGGCGCAGCTGGATCTGGGCTACACCAAGGTTCGCTCCCCGGTCGATGGTCGCACCAGCCGGGCCGAAGTAACCGAAGGGAACCTGGTCACCAGTGGTCCGGGAGAAGCGACCGAGCTGACCACCATCGTCTCCCTCGACCCGATCTACGTCTACTTCGAGGGAGACGAAGCCGCCTACCTCCGCTATGCCCACCTGGACCAGACCGGCGAGCGGACCAGCAGCCGCAGGGCGGCGAACCCGGTGCAGATCGGGCTCGCGGACGAGGACAGCTTTCCCCATCGTGGGCGGATGGACTTCGTGGACAACCGGCTGGATCGGACGACCGGCACCATCCGCGCCCGAGCGGTGGTGGATAACCGGGACCGCCTGTTCACCCCGGGGATGTTCGCACGGGTGCGCCTGATCGGCAGCGGGGTGCGGCGGGTGACGGTCATACCCGAGGTCGCGGTCAGCACCGACCAGGACCGCAAGTTCGTCTTCGTGTTCAACCCTGACAGCAGTACCGTGGCCTACCGTCCCGTCACCCTGGGCCGACAGGTGGACGGGCAGCGCCGCATCATCCGGGAGGGACTCAAGCCTGGCGAGCAGGTAGTGGTGAACGGGTTCGCCCGCATCCGCCCCGGGGTGCGGGTCAAGGCCACCCTGGCGCGGGCTGACAGCACCGGCGGCTCCGACAGTGCCGCCGCTGCACCCGTCGAGTCCGGGAGCACCCAATGAACGTTTCCCGGTTCTTCATCGATCGGCCGATCTTCGCCACCGTGCTGTCGATCGTCATCACCCTCGCCGGCCTGCTCGCCATGCAGGTCCTTCCCATCAGCGAGTACCCCGAAGTCGTGCCCCCGACGGTCCAGGTCCGGGCCACCTTTCCCGGAGCCAGTCCCGAGACCATCGCCGAGACGGTCGCCACGCCGCTGGAGGAGCAGATCAACGGCGTCGAGGACATGCTCTACATGTCCTCCTCGGCGACCGCTGATGGCGTGATGCAGCTGACGGTGACCTTTGCCCTCGGCACCGACATCGATATCGCGCAGGTGCAGGTCCAGAACCGGGTGAACCAGGCGCTGCCCCGGCTCCCGGAGGAGGTGCGGCGGCTGGGCGTGACCACGCTCAAGAGCTCGCCCGATCTGACCATGGTCGTCCACCTCACCTCGCCCAACCGCCGCTACGATGTGTTGTATCTCCGGAACTACGCGCTGATTCAGATCCGGGACGTGCTGGCGCGGCTGCCGGACATGGGCAACGTCCGCATCTTGGGAGGCGGGGATTACGCCATGCGGATCTGGCTCGATCCGGCCAAGGTCGCCGCCCGGAACCTGACCGCTGCGGAGGTAGTCCGGGCGGTGCAGCAGGAGAACGTGCAGGTCTCCGCCGGCATCTTGGGGGGGCCGCCCCTCGCTCAGCCCGTTCCCTTCCAGCTCACCGTCAACACCCAGGGCCGGCTGCTCGACGAGGAGGAGTTCGGCGCGGTGGTGATCCAGACCGGCCGGCGAGGCCAGCTGACCCGGCTGCGAGACGTGGCCCGGATCGAGCTGGCCGCCCAGGACTATGCGCTCCGCTCGGGCCTGGACAACGCGCCGGCGGTCCCGATCGCTGTGTTCCTGCTTCCCGGCGGGAACTCCTTGCAGCTATCGGAGCGGGTGCGCGCCACCATGGCGGAGCTGTCCCAGAACTTCCCCGAGGGAGTCAGCTACGAGATCGTCTACGACCCCACTGTGTTCGTCAGGGAGTCCATCGTTGAGGTGGTCAAGACCCTGTTCGAGGCTGTGCTGCTCGTGGTGGTCGTCGTGGTACTGTTCCTGCAGACCTGGCGGGCGTCGATCATCCCGCTGATCGCGGTCCCGGTGTCGATCATAGGCACCTTTGCGGTGTTGCTCGCGTTCGGCTTCTCCATCAACACCCTCACGCTGTTCGGCCTGGTGCTGGCCATCGGCATCGTGGTGGACGACGCGATCGTGGTGGTCGAGAACGTCGAGCGGAACATCGAGCTGGGGCTCCAGCCCAAGGAGGCGGCGTACCGGGCGATGGAGGAGGTGACTGGCGCCCTCGTCGCCATCGCGCTGGTACTCTGCGCGGTGTTCGTGCCGGTGGCGCTGTTACCCGGGTTCACCGGGCAGTTCTACCGCCAGTTCGCGCTCACCATCGCCTTCTCCACCGTGATCTCCCTGCTCAACTCCCTGACGCTGTCGCCGGCGCTGGCGGCGATTCTGCTTCAGCCCCGTGGAGCGCCGCGTGACCTGCTGACCCGACTGCTGGATCGCGGCCTGGGCTGGGTGTTCCGGCCTTTCAACCGGGGCTTCAAAGTCGGCTCGGAGCGGTACGGGGGCGGCGTCCAGCGGCTTGCCCTGCGGCCGGGCTGGCCTCTCCTCGTGTACGCGGGGCTGCTGGCGCTCACGGTGCTGGTTTTCCGGGTGGTTCCCACAGGGTTCATCCCCCCGCAGGACAAGCAGTACCTGGTGGGGGTCGCCCAGCTTCCGGACGCCTCCTCCCTCGACCGGACCGACTCGGTGCTCCGGAAGATGACGGCCATTGCGCTTCAACATCCGGCGGTGTCGCACGGCGTGCAGTTCACCGGACTCTCGGTCAACGGGTTCGTGAACGCCCCCAATCAGGGCATCGTGTTCTTCCCGCTCAAACCGTTCGAGGAGCGCGAGGAGCCGGAGCTCAAAGGTCAGGCCGTGGCCCAGGCGCTGAACGCTCGCCTCGCCTCGGTTCAGGAGGCCTTCGTCGCCGTGTTCCCGCCGCCGCCCATTCAGGGGCTCGGGTCCACGGGCGGCTTCAAGATGCAGGTGCAGGATCGGGCCGCCCTGGGCCAACTTCAGCTGTTCCAGGCCTCTCAGGCACTGATCGCCCAGGCCAACCAGCAGCCCCAGCTCCGAGGAGTCTTCTCCAGCTTCCGGATGAACGTGCCTCAGGTCTGGATCGACATCGACCGGGAGCGCGCTCGCCGCCAAGACGTACCCCTGGCCGATCTCTTCGCCACCCTGGGCGTGTACCTCGGCTCGGCATATGTGAACGACTTCAACCGGTTCGGGCGGACTTACCAGGTGGTGGCCCAGGCGGACGCTCCCTTCCGGAGCCAGATCGAGGACATCGGCAACCTGAGGGTCCGCAACACGGTGGGAGAAATGGTCCCGCTCGGCGCCCTGGTGCGGACCCGGGAGACCTTCGGCCCCGACCGGGTAGATCACTTCAACTCGTTCCCCACGGCCGATATCAACGGCAGCTTGGCACCCGGTGTCAGCTCCGGCCAGGGGGTCGCCCTCATGGAGCGCCTGGCGCAGCAGACGCTCCCGCGGGGGATGGGCTTCGAGTGGACGGAGCTGACCTACCAGCAAGTGCAGGAAGGGGCCACCCTGCTGCTGGTCTTCCCTCTCTCGATCCTGCTCGCCTTCCTGGTGCTGGCGGCGCAGTACGAGAGTTGGTCGTTGCCGCTGGTCGTGATCCTGGTCGTCCCGCTCTCGGTCCTCGCGGCCATGGGCGGGGTGTGGCTCACCAAGGGCGACAACAACATCTTCACCCAGGTCGGCCTGATCGTGCTGGCGGCGCTGGCCTGCAAGAACGCGATTCTCATCGTGGAGTTCGCTCGGGAGCTGGAGCTCCAAGGCCGCAGCATCCTCGACGCTGCGCTGGAGGCCTGCCGGCTCCGCCTGCGTCCGATCCTGATGACCTCGCTCGCGTTCATCATGGGCGTGGTGCCGCTGGTGATCTCCACCGGAGCCGGGTCGGAGATCCGGCGGGCGCTCGGCGTGGCGGTGTTCGCCGGGATGCTGGGGGTGACGGCCTTCGGTCTCTTCCTGACGCCGGTGTTGTACGTAGTGGTCCGATCGCTCGTGAGCCGGCGAGCGTCGTCCACCCGCGCATACGCACCCGGCCTCCAGCAGAGCCTGCCAGTCGACTAGCCGTCGACTTCGTCAATAGCCCATCGATACGGAGGCACAGTAACTCTCCGATACCGGCCGCCATGATCGACGACGAGCGCCAGGCTCTGGTGCGACTGCGCGATCAGGGAGTGATCGGCGACGACGTCCTGCGCCGGGTGCAGCG